>JAJLKL010000102.1:0-30373 GCA_033838975.1 Hymenobacteraceae bacterium
GCAATCATCTTCTCTGCGGCCGGGTCACGTTCGTTAAAGAGCTTGCTGATCGTGGAGGAGTCCCGGTCTATACCCAGGGTCAGCTGGGTCAGATCGTTGGAGCCAATGGAAAAGCCGTCGAAGATCTCGGCGAACTCCTCCAGCAGCACGACGTTGCTGGGCACCTCCACCATCATGTACAGCTCGAGCGCGTTCTCCCCCTGTTTCAGTCCCTGTTCCGCCATCAGGTCCACTACTTTGCGGGCTTCTTCCGTTGTGCGGCAGAACGGAATCATCAGCTTCACATTTGTCAGCCCCATCTCCTGGCGCACGACCTGCATGGCCTTACACTCCAGTATAAACCCGTCGCGGTAGGCTTCATGGTAATAGCGTGAGGCTCCTCTGAAGCCCAGCATCGGGTTCTCCTCATGCGGCTCGAACTGCGCGCCGCCCAACAGGTTCGCGTACTCGTTGCTCTTAAAGTCACTCATGCGCACGATCACGTCGCGCGGGTAAAAGGCAGCCGCTATGGTGCCCACCGCCTGCGACAGACGCTCCACAAAATAGCTTGTGGGGCTCTCATAGCTCCGGATCAGCTCCCGTATTTTCTGCTTGGCCTCCTGATCCTCCAACTCGTTGAAGTGCAGCAGCGCCAGGGGGTGTGCCTGTATGCTGTTGTTGATAATAAACTCCAGGCGCATCAGGCCTACTCCGGCAACCGGGTACATGGCATACTGAAAGGCCTGCTCCGGATCACCCAGGATCAGCATGGGCTGCGTCTCCGTCTCACCCAGCTCCTTCAGGTCTATCTCCTGCTCCTCCCACTCCAGTATGCCTTCATACACATGCCCCTCCTCCCCTTCGGCACAGGACACGGTCACCTCCTGGTTATCCTGAATTTTCTTGGTCGCGTTTCCAGTCCCCACCACGGCCACCGCACCCAGCTCGCGTGCCACAATGGCCGCATGGCTCGTACGGCCCCCGCTGTCGGTCACTATGGCCGAGGCTTTCTTGAGCACGGGGTCCCAGTCCGGGTTGGTGATGCCTGTAACCAGCACGTCTCCCTTCTGCAGTTTGTCGATCTCCTTCGGGGAACTGAGCAACCGGGCCTTACCCGCCGCGATCTTGTCTCCCACACCGTTGCCAGACGTGATCACTTTGCCTTTAGAGGTAAGGTGGTAAGACTTCAGCTTGCTTTTTTCCTTGCTGCCATGCACCGTCTCGGGCCTGGCCTGCACAATGAACAGCTCGTCTGTCAGCCCGTCCCTGGCCCACTCTATGTCCATGGCCTTACCGTAATGCTCTTCTATCTGCAGCGCCCACTTGGCAAGGCGGGTAATCTCTTCGTTGTTCAGGACCCATGCGTGCTGTTTTTCCTCAGGTGTGTCCACGATGCGGGTGGTACTGCCCAAACCTCCTGCCTTGGCCGCCGCCGTGCCTTCTTCCCCGGCGTTCTCCCCCGCACCCGGATCGGCGTACACCTCCATCTGCTTTTTGGTGCCTAAGTGCTTCGACACGATGGCCAGTTTGTCTTTCCGCAGGCCTTCCTTGAACACATAGAACTCATCGGCGTTCACGGCTCCCTGCACCACCGTATCTCCCAGGCCCCAGTTGCCGGTAATAAAAATCACACTGTCCAGGCCACTTTCCGGAGCAATGGTAAAAATCACGCCCGCGCACCCTTCATCGGCCCGCACCATCCGCTGCACCCCGGCTGAGAGCGCCACCTTCATATGCTCAAAGCCGTTATCAGTCCGGTACTTGATCGCCCTGTCGTTGTAGAGGGAGGCAAAGCAAAACTGACAGGCCTCCACCACGGCATCGGCACCGCTTATGTTCAGAAAGGAGTCGTGCTGCCCGGCAAAGCTGGCCTCCGGAAGGTCCTCGGCGGTGGCACTGCTCCTGACGGCTACCCCCGTCAGGTCTTGCTCCTCCTCTTCCAGCTCCTTGTAGGCTCCTCGTATGGCCTCGGCCACATCATCGGGCATACTCGCTTGCAGCACCAGATCACGCGCTTTGCTGCCGATCTCCTGCAGGTTCGAGAACTCCTCCGTATCCAGGGAACCCAAAAGTTCCTGCAGCTGCTCTTTGAGGTTGTTCTGCTCCAGGAAACGGTGGAAAGCCTCTGCCGTGGTGGCAAACCCGTTCGGCACATGAATCCCCTTGTCACTAAGCTGCTGTATCATTTCACCCAGCGAAGCGTTTTTACCTCCTACCAGGCCTGTGTCTTTATTGTTGATCTCTTTATAGGGAAGGACATACTGTGGCATAGTGCATAAGCATTAGTGGTTCAAGACTTTACCTACGCAATAGCTTGACGCTTGGACGACTTAAGCGACTACAACTTTTCCCTCTGTCAAAATACTAGTTGAAAACCTGCTATTTTTGATGTTGCGACAACACAGGTGCCGCACAAGCCCGGGAAAGCACAAAAGACTGGCAGCAGTCTCCGTGGGCGCAACCTGAAGGGCTTAAAATGAGTAGTTGTGCCCGGACAGGAACATCATCCACCACCTACACGCTATGCTAAAGAACGACAACCCTACCAAAGCCAAAGCCTGGCAAAAACTTGAAGAGCATTTTAAAACCATACAGCCGCAGCACCTGCGCGAGCTGTTTGCACAAGACCCCGGGCGCTTTGAAAAGCTGTCCCTTACAGTTGAGGGAACTTTGTACGACCTTTCGAAAAACCGTATCACAGAAGAGACACTGGACCTGTTGACGGAGCTGGCAGAGGAAATGGACGTGCCGGCTGCCATCGAGGGCATGTTCAGCGGCGACAAGATTAACGCCACTGAGGGGCGGGCTGTACTCCACACCGCTTTGCGCAATTTCACAGATGACACGCTGGAGCTGGAAGGCCAGAACATACTAGAGGAGGTGCGGGAAGTACAGCAGCAGATGAAAAACTTCTGCAACAGATTACACAGCGGGGAATGGAAAGGCTATTCGGGCAAGCGCATCCGCCACGTGGTGAATATAGGTATAGGAGGCTCCCACCTGGGCCCTCAGATGGTTTGCGAAGCGCTCAAAAAATACCGGCAACCTGATGTGGAAGTGTGCTTTATCTCAAACATTGACGGGACCGATGCGGCAGAGGCACTCCGGACACTTGACCCGGAAACTACCCTGTTCATCATAGCCTCCAAGACCTTCACAACCAAAGAGACCATCACCAACGCTAAAACGGCCCGTGAGTGGTTTCTGCAGAAGGCCGGGGAAAAAGAGCATATCAAGAAACATTTTGTAGCCCTCTCCACCAATATTGAGGCCGTGACAGAGTTTGGCATCGCCGAGGAGAATATCTTCCGCTTCTGGGATTGGGTTGGGGGCCGTTTCTCCCTCTGGTCCGCGATCGGACTCTCCATCGCCTGCGCCCTTGGGTATGATAAATTCGAACAGTTGCTGAAAGGCGCCGAGGCGATGGACAGGCACTTCCGCAAAACACCGATGCGCCAGAACGTACCCGTACTGATGGCCCTGCTGAGCGTCTGGTACACCAACTTCTTTGGATGCCAGACACACGCCATACTCCCTTACAACCAATACCTGCGCCTGCTGCCGGAGTTTCTTCAGCAGCTACAGATGGAAAGCAACGGCAAGAGCGTGGACCGCCACGGGGAGCCGGTACAGTACCAGACGCAGCCGGTTATCTGGGGAGCCGCCGGCACAAACGGCCAGCACTCCTTTTTCCAGCTTATCCACCAGGGGACCTTCCTCATTCCCTGTGACTTCATTGCCCCGGCTGTCAGCAATAACCCGATAGGTGAGCACCACCCAATGCTGCTGTCCAACTTCTTTGCCCAGACAGAGGCACTGTTAAAAGGCAAGAACAGAGAGGAAGTACGCCAGGAGCTGGAGCAGAAGAAAAACCTGGGCCGCGAAGAGTTGGAGGCGTTGCTACCGCACAAAGTTTTTGAAGGGAACAAACCCTCCACCTCCATTATGTTTGAGCAGTTAACCCCCCTCACCCTGGGCAGCTTGCTTGCCATGTATGAACACAAGACCTTTGTGCAGGGCGTTATCTGGAACATCTACAGCTTTGACCAGTGGGGCGTGGAACTGGGCAAGCAACTGGCAGGCACGATCGAAAAGGAACTGCTGCAGAACGCCGCCAACGGGCATGACAGCTCCACCAGCGGCTTGATGGCCTATTACAAAGAACATAAATAAGCTTTCTGCATGGGCTGGTTTTAAAGCATACAGCCCATGCAGCTACTCACTCCTTAACCCCTTGCTATTGTTTACGAAGCAGGCAGCCGTCCTATTTTTTTTCTCTCTGCTGTTGTACGGCTGTGCCGATGATGATTTCTTTCAGAAGGATGCCCGGGTAAATGAGGGAAACCTAACGGACGAAGCAGACAGCGCCTGGGTAACTGCCGGACAGCACTATGACCGCAGCGGTTTCCACCGTTTCTTCTGGGGAGACCATAACCGCGCGATCTGGGCTGTACCTGTAAAGCTTCCGGTCTTTCGCCTGGACTCTGTGAGCGGCGGGCTACGCGTAAAAAAGATGGGAGGCGGTTACCAGACAACCAGTTTTCACCTGCAGGACAAGGCGGGGCGGCTCTATGCCTTCCGCTCCCTCGACAAAGATCCGGTGCATGTGATCACCGAGTTCTGGCAGCCTACCTTCGTGACAAACATCCTGCGTGACCAAACCTCTGCGGCGAACCCCTATGGCGTACTGATCGTGCCGCCGCTTGCAGAAGCTGTGGGGGTTCACCACACCAACCCCCGGCTGTTTTATGTGCCCCCTACCGATACCAGCTTTGGCGAATACGCACCCTATGTACAAGGCAAGTTGTTTATGCTGGAGGAGAAGTATGAGCACAAGCACGACCTCACCGCAGACTTCAGCGGATTCAGAGCGTTTGAAGACACTGACAAGGCACTGAGGAACCGGTTCAGCCACAACACTTACCACTTCGACCAACATGCCTTTGCCAAAGCCCGCCTGCTGGACCTGCTCCTGGGCGACTGGGACCGCCATAAAGGGCAGTGGGAATGGGCGGTAAGAAAAGAAGGGGCCGACACCTTCTATGAACCCATCCCGAAGGACCGGGACCAGGTGTTTCTGAAAATGAAGGATGGCGTGATCCCCTTCATTGCCACCAGCAAGATCATGGCGCGCAAGTTCCATTCCTTCGACGGCAACTTTAGTGATGTGAAGGCCTACATGATCAACGCAAAATTCATAGATGAACGGCTGCTGCATGGGCTAAGCCTGCAGGAATGGTTACGTATAGCACGTGCCATGCAGGCAGCCCTAACAGATGACGTGATCGAAGACGCGGTCAGGAGACTTCCGCCTGCTGTTTACGCACTGGCTGGCGAGGACTTGACACAGAACCTGAAAAGCCGCAGAGACCTGTTGGAGAAAGCAGCTGCAAAGATGTACCGCATACTGGCCAAAAGCGTTACCATACCCGGCTCTGATGAGGCTGAGCATTTTAAGGTGAGGCGCCTCGATAACGAGCGTACGGAAGTAAGGGTAACACGGCCAGAGGACGGCAATATCGCAGCACGGCAGCTCTACCAGCGCGTGTTCAACCGTAAAGAGACAAAAGAGATCATCCTACACGGCCTGGCAGGCGATGACACCTTTGAACTGGAAGGCCAGGTGAAAGAAGGTATCATGATCAAGGTATACGGAGGATTGGGGGAGGATAAAATTACAGACAAGTCATCTGTTACAGGCTGGAAAAAATACACGCAGGTATACGACACCGAGCGCGGGAACGAGATAGAGTTCGGCACAGAGACCAAAGACAAGACTACCCGTGATGTGCGGGTGCATGCCTATGACCGGGAGGGAAACTAAGTGTTGGAAGAGTCAGAAACTTACCTCACCTTCGCCCGCTTCACCAGATACGAGTAAAGCACCTTATCAAAGGGCTCACCAATGTCTACAGGCACAAAATCGATCTTATACTGTCCGCATTTCAGCGCCAGCTCCTGCTTGTATCCCTCAACGGCAGTGCGGTAATGGTCGCGCACCTGCGAAGGCTGCAGCTTCAGCTCCTGCCCTGTTTCAGCATCCACAAATACATAAGGCCGCTCGGCAAAGTCAAACTCCTCCTCTGTTTTGCGGTCCATCACATGGAAGATGAGCACCTCATGCTTCTGGTGCTTCAGGTGTTGCAGGGCCGCAAAAATCGCCTCCATGTCATCCACCTTGCTGAGCATGTCACTGAAGATCACCACGAGCGAGCGCTTGGGTATCTGCTGCGCGATCTGGTGCACTACCTCTGACACGGTTGTATCCTTGGCAGCAGGTTTCTGCTCTAGCTGCTTTTGCAGCAACAAGAGCAGCGTGTGCAGGTGAGAGGCCGTGGAGCGGACAGGCGTCTGCAGCTCTATCTTATCCGAAAAAGTAACCAGGCCGATGGCATCGCGTTGCTTTCGCAGGAGCGTAGCCAGGGCGGCTGCGCAAAGGATCGAGAAGGTTAACTTGCCGTTGTTCTCCGTGGGGTAGTACATAGAGGGGGAGACATCCAGCAGAATATGGCAGCGCAGGTTAGTTTCCTCTTCAAAACGCTTCACAAAGAGCTTGTCTGTACGGGCAAACACCTTCCAGTCGATATACCGCGTGCTTTCCCCGCTGTTGTAAAGACGGTGCTCTGAAAACTCTACCGAAAAGCCGTGGTAGGGCGACTGATGAAGCCCGGTGATGAAGCCCTCCACCAGCTGTCTGGCCAGAAACTCCATGTTCTCAAACTTCTGTACATCGGCCAGGGAGAGGGACTTTTTCATGGGCAGGGAGAGCTAGTGTAGTTCCGTATCTGAAACGATAAGCGGGACGTCTTGTTGCCCTTCCCCCTCATTTTCGACTTGCTTGAGGCTTACCTTTCCAACACCGGCTCTGATGAGGTCGATCTCCCGGGCTGCAGCCCGGGAAAGGTCGATAATGGTGTGACGGCTGCGGGCCATGCGGTCGTTGATCTTCACCACTACAGTTTTCCCATTGCTCAGATTGGTCACCTGAACCAGTGTGTTGAACGGCAGAGTGGCATGGGCAGCGGTCAGCTGGTTCTTATCGTAGCGTTCGCCGCTGGCGGTCCGGTGCCCGTGCATACGGTCCGCATAATAAGAGGCCTTACCTTCGGCCGTGTAGGCGGCCACGCTGGTAAAGAACGAAAGCAGGGATACTAGTATAATTGAACATATATTCATAATATACTATAGTTGGTCCAGCTGCAAATATAGAGATTAAATAATTAGCTAATTTTAAATTCAAAAACTTTTATATATCGGAACTATATGTTACTTTTAGGTTCACAAAGTTGAATTTAACGTCTAAAAACGGTGGAAGAGAACAACGAAAAAGCAGAAATTTATTCCCAACGAGTGAGAGCCGGGAAGAGAACGTATTTCTTTGATGTGAAGTCAACTCGCTCGAACGACTATTATGTGACCATCACGGAGAGCAAAAGAAAGTTCAAGGACGAGACCTTCTCTTACGAGAAACACAAGATCTTCTTATACAAGGAGGACTTTGCCAAATTCATGGAGGCACTTCAGGGAACAATAGACCACGTTAAATCAGAGCTTTTGACAGAAGAGGCACTGGCTGCGCTGGATACTCCGGTTGAGTCTGCGTCAGGCTCTTTTGATGAGGAACTTAAGTGGGAGTAGTACTCCCCTCTCCTTTTTAAACGAAGAGTTTTAGAGAATCTGGAAGGCTCATGGGATATCCATGGCCTTTTTTTGCGTTTTAGGCCACTTGCAAACAGGTAGTAGCTGTTCAAAAGTGGCTATTTTTTTGTATCTTTGCGGCCTGATTTAAAAGATAAGAATTAATGGGACTAAGATGCGGTATCGTGGGACTGCCAAACGTAGGTAAGTCTACCTTATTCAACGCTATTTCTAACGCCAAGGCAGAATCTGCCAACTACCCTTTCTGTACGATTGAGCCTAACGTAGGCGTAGTAACTGTACCTGATGAGCGCCTGCAGATACTGGAAGAGCTGGTTCACCCGGAGCGCGTACTGCCAACTGTAATCGAGTTTGTGGACATTGCCGGCCTGGTGAAAGGAGCCAGCAAGGGCGAAGGCCTGGGAAATAAGTTCCTGGCGAACATCCGCGAGGTGGATGCCATCATCCATGTGGTGCGTTGCTTCGACGACCCGAACATTGTGCACGTGGGCGGTAAAGTAGACCCTGTTGCCGATAAAGAGATCATTGACACAGAGCTTCAACTGAAAGACCTGGAGTCGGTAGAAAAGAAGATTTTAAAAGTTGTTCGCTCCGCTAAGTCCGGCGACGCCAAAGCCAAGAAAGAACTGGCAAGCCTCGAAAAATATAAAGCGCACCTGGAGTCGGGCCTGAACGTACGTAGCCTGGAGGTGACCGAGGATGACCTGGAGGCCGTGGAAGACCTGAAACTGCTTACGGCCAAGCCGGTTATTTATGCCGCGAACGTAGACGAGGCGTCTGTCAACACAGGCAACGCTTTCTCGCAGGCGCTGGCGGAGAACGTGAAAAACGAGAATGCGCAGGTGGTGCTGATCTCTGCCTCCATCGAGGCGCAGATCGCTGAACTGACCGACCCTGAGGAAAAGGAAATGTTCCTGGCTGAGTACGGCCTGACGGAGTCTGGCCTGAGCAAGCTGATCAAGGCTTCTTACAAGCTCCTGAACCTGATCACTTACTTCACTGCCGGTGTGAAAGAAGTACGCGCCTGGACGATTGGCCGCGGCTGGAAAGCGCCTCAGGCAGCAGGTGTTATCCACTCTGACTTTGAGAAGGGCTTTATCCGTGCCGAGGTGATCAAACTGAATGATTACCAGGAGTACAAAACGGAAACCAAGATCAAAGAGGCAGGTAAAATGGCCGTGGAGGGCAAAGACTACGTGGTGCAGGACGGCGACATCATGCACTTCCGTTTTAACGTATAAAATAGCACCATATTCATAGAAAGCAGCGGCGGCAGGTCTAACAATCTGCCGCCGCCGCTGTTTAAAAGGGCCGTGTTGCTTTGCGTCACACTCTACTTCCGCTGCTCCTTTTGATCATAAGGGATGTAGTTCTCCCATTGCCAGGGAGTGTAGGTATCTCCTATGGTTGTTTCGAGCAATTCTTTAAGAATGCTCTCGCCGTTATCACTGTTGGTCATGATCAAAATACCTGTACCTGTCTCCGGGAAAATAATGGAATAGTGCTGGTAGCCTTCTGAATGCCCTTCCTTGAACGCTCCCTTACCATAGGGGGTGTTGAGTACACCCCATCCTAAGCCGTAACCCAGGTTTATACCCTCATTTTCATCCGTGTCCACCAAAGCATTGGGGCCGAATTGTTGTTTGCTGCTGATGGCAACTTGCTGCCTGAACATCTCCTTGTGTGAATTTTTCTGCAGCAGTTTCTGATTAAGGACAGCTGTCAAAAACCTGGAGTAATCTGCCAGCGTGGTGCCCATACTGCCTGCAGCCCCGGCATCGTCGGCCTCGTCCTTGGGGAGTGGGCTCTGATTGCTGTCATGGCCGTAGACGTACTGGGTTTCCAGCCCCGGCTCCCACACATAAATATAGCTGGTCCTGCTCATGCCCAGTGGCCTGAATATCCGCTGCTGCGCCATTTCCTCAAGTCCTTTGCCTGTGATCCGTTCCAGCACGAACTGTAGCAGGCTTAGACCCTCTCCGGAGTAACTGTAGCGGGACCCGGGGGCAAACTGAAAGTAGAGCTTCCCTTGCGGGTCATAGCCATTATTGGTCAGGAAGCGCCAGTTGGGAAAGCCCGTGGTATGGGCTAAACACATGCGGGCCGTGATGGCCTCATACCGCCTGTCTCCTTGCAGGTGGTGGTACCCCTTCCAGCTTTTCGTAAAGTTATAATCCGGAAGAGGCTTTTCTAGGTAATTTTGAAGCGGCTTGTCGAGGTCAATCACCCCCTCCTCCACCAGCTGCATCACCAGCACGGAGAAAACTGCCTTGCTGAGGGAGGCCCCGTAAAAGATCGTATTAACACCTAAGGTGTCCCGGGTAGCGGCATTGCTATACCCAAAGGCCTTTTGGTAAACAGCCTCGTTGTTATTGAAAATGGAAATGGCCAGGCCTGTAACATTCGCCGTATCCATCAGTCGCCTGACCGTCTCATCCACCTCCCGGGCGGTTACATAGCTGCCGTCGATTCTTTGGATTCGCCTGCTCTGCCCAAACGAGAGGCTCATACAAATGAGAAAAAATAAGAAGGTAGTGAAGCTTTGTCTCAACATCCTGTCATAGTTTTAAGGTTACATATACTTATACCCCAAAGTTATCAGGAACACCTGTGCAAAGGAGCGACACCTACCCGTCATGTAGGCGACACATTGCCTCTGAAGCCTGTAGAGGGCCTTTTAGTTACACTGTTGAATGTTGCAAGTGAGCGGTTTGGCTACAACAATTTGGCAGCCAGGGGGTAGGTACAGCTTTGCCGCTTCAGCACGCGCCGCGTGTTCCAAAGGATCAGGATAAGGGTATACACGGCTGTCAGGACGAGCAGCAGCAGGCCAAGCGGAAAGAGCAGCACCAGCAGCGCAACGGCAAGCATAAAAACAACCGTTACGGTGATGTGGAAGTTCACGACAGCTCTTCCGTGCCTGTCGTAAAGCGGGTGCTCCTCTCGTTTGTATACCCAAAGGATGAGCGGGATGACTAGGTTTGAAAACGGCAGGATGAACCCCACAACAGGGGAGAGATGCAGTATAGCAAGCCATTTCAAGTCTGCCACAGCGGCCCCGTGCAGCTTATCTGAGGGTGCTCCTACCGAGAGTTCGTGCACCTCAAGCTCCAGGGCACTGGCCAGCAGCGAGAGTGTTTGCAGGTGCGGCGCTACCTGCGCCCTCTCGATCCGCTGTATCGTTCTTACGGCCACCCCGGAGTTTTCCGAAAGCAGCTCTTGCGTTAACCCTTTCCGCTTCCTGTGGTCTCGTAAATTCTTCGCGATAACGTCTCTATCCATGGTATGGCAACACCGGAGTTTATCAGAGCATGGCTACACAATAGTCTTGCCTGCTTCGCTTTCAGGTACAGAGCAGGCTAGTTGAGCGCTGCTACCGTCTGTTAAAGAAGATTTCGTCATACCCGATCAGCAGATCGGCGCGGGTTCCGGGTGGCCGGTAGTAGACCAGAATGTCGTAGGTGTTTTCCGTCTCGAAATGGCTGCCTTCAAAGTAGCTGGCATCCGCCTCAGGCGCAGGGCCGGAGGCAAGGGCGTAGTAATAGTTATAATACCCCTGTTTTAGCAGCAGGCGGCCAGAATAGACCTCCCGCTCCGCATCGTACAGCAGCCTGGCCTCATCCTTCAGTTTCCAGTCGGTTAAGGCGCCCAGCACATATACATTACCGGAAACCTGCGCTCCTGCTCTCAGCTCAAAGTCTACCCAGGTGTAGTCGCCGTTAACCTCTGGTGTACCGTACTGTCGGTTTCCAAAGATCCGCATACCGTTGATATCCGGCTCCTGGCTGTATACGGCGCCCTGCCTGTTCTTGTCTACTTCCAGGTTTACTTCGATCGGGCTAGCCTGCAGGTTGATATGCTGCACCCCGATGCCGTTGAAGTTAAGGCTCCGGGTATCGAAGGCCCTGAACTCCGCCAATCCTTTGAACAGCTCCTTCGGCTCAAAGAAAACATACTCCAGCCGCCTCTGCGCTTCGTGCACAAAAGTGGGCTTTGAGATGTACCTGGCATTGTCCCAGCGGTAGTTCTGGCGCATCACCGCAACTACCTCCTGTGCCGGGTTCACGATGGGGTAATCCTTGTAGAAGATGTTAAACTCTACCGGTTGCCTTGCCTCCCGGCCGCCAGGGCCTAAGGGAGCTCCCAGTTTAGCAGCCACTGTAACGGCACTCTGGTACACCATCAGCCTGCGCGTCAGCAGCAGGTTGCCTCCCTCCTCCTGTACCACCAGCAGGTAATTGCCGCTCAGCTTTACCCGCGGCACGCGAAATCGGTAGTGCACATAAGGCACCCGGGTATTGACTGAGTTCTGCACATCGGTGATAAAAAATTCGTTGAAGTCGTTCAGGAACTGCGTGTCGTTGAGGCCGGAGGGGGTCCAGTTAGCACTGCAGTGCACCAGCCTGGCAACCAGGCGCTGTGGTCCGGCATTCAGCCTGTCGAACTCCAGGATGATGGGCAACTCCTGGCTCAGCGGCACTACGGGAGGGTTCAGCACCTGCTCCGGATCACCGCTTGCCACATAGGTCTGCACGGACTGTATACTCTCGTGGTACACCACATCATCGTAACGCAGCTGAGCCTGAACGCCTGTACCAGCACTGGTGTGCCCCTGCTCTTCTAAGGGGACACAGGCCGGAAGCGAACAGGATAAAAGGGCGGAGAGGAAATAGGTATAGGCTGATTTTCTTAGCATCTTTTTCTGAAAAGGAACTGATAAAGGAGCAGTGAGCCGCTCAATACCGAACAATATACTAAATTAGGAAAAAATAAGTGAATGGTCCCCTCTCTGTTGTAACACTTGTTGTAAAAGCAAGACAGAGCCTCTACTTTTGCAACTCCGTTCCAGACTACTAACTATGAAAAAAATAATATTAGCCGGTGCCACAGGCAAGCTGGGCGCACACCTGCTTTGCGAATTAAAGCAGCAGGGCTACTACGTCAGGGTGCTCGCCCGCTCTGAGCGCAAAGCCAGGGCCCTCTCTCCTGCCCCTGACGAGGTCATCGTAGCCGACGCCACAGAGCCGCAAACACTGCGAGGCTGCTGTGAAGATACCGACGTGGTGATTTCCGCCCTCGGCAAGAGCATCAGCCTTCAGGACCAGAGCAAAGGCTCCTTCCACGACATCGATTACATGGCGAACTACAACCTGCTGCAGGAGGCCAGGGCGGCTAACGTAAGGCAGTTTATTTATGTATCCGCGTTTACAGCTGAGCTGCACCCGGAACTCGCTTACTTTAAAGCTCACGCAGACTTCTCAGAAGCCCTGAAAAGATCGAAGCTTCCCTGTACCATCTTACAGCCAACCGCGCTTTTCTCTGCCTTCGATGAAGTTGTGGCCATGGCCCGGAAAGGCAGGATCGGTTCCCTGGGCAAGGGCTACCAGCTTACGAACCCTATTTACGAAGGAGATGTGGCCAAAGTGGCTGTCGCTGCTATCGGCAGGCCTTCCCGCATCATACCGCTGGGGGGCAAGCACGTCTACAGCCGTTTACAGCTCATCAAGATAGCGTGCCGGGCGGCAGGCTACGAGGGTTCCATCCCGAAGGTCCCGCCCTCGCTGGTGGAAACGCTCCTGCCCCTGGTCAAGTTGTTCAACCGTAACCTGCACGACAAGCTGGCCTTCATGGTCGCCGTGTCCAAGCAGGATTGCATTGCTCCTAAAGTCGGGGACATGTCACTGGAAGAATATTTTAAGCTACACCCCAGGAAGGCAGCCTAGTACAGGCTAGCCTTCCACCAGCACAGTTTCAACGGCCATACCAGACTGCAGGGTCTTCTGCACCGGGCACTTGGAGGAGATAAACTTCAGCCGCTCCCGCTGCTCATCGGTCAGGTTGCCGTACAGGCGCAGCTTCTTGGTCACCTGTGTGAGCCTGGCTTTTTCATCCTCGCAGTGGGCGCAGTCATCGGCGTGGATACGCTCATGGCGCAGGCTTACCTCGGCGCGCTCCAGGGGCCAGCCTTTGCGCCGGGCGTACATGTGCAGCGTGATTACCGTGCAGGCGCCAAGACCGCCCAGCACAAGGTCATAGGGGTCGGCACCTGCTTTCAATCCTCGGGCCACCCCGGACTCATCAATGGTCATCGTGTCCGAACCGGCTTTGATCGTGGCAACCATCGGGGCGCTGCTGTCGGCAACTACTGTGATAAAACCTTCTTTTTCCAATACACTCATCTCTATGTCTTTTAGCACAACAGTATAAGTAGAAACAAGCACGAAGGTTTAAAAACTAGAGATGAATGTCGCGCAGCCGGAGAAAATCCAGGAAGCGTTGCCGGTAAGTGTCTCCCACCGGTATACTTCTTTCCCCGACCAGCACTTTCTGCCGGTAAAGGGAATCCACCTGCTCTACGTGAATGATGTAGGAGTTATGGATACGAATAAAGCGGCCGGGGGGCAGCTGCTCTTCCAGGTGCTTTAAGCGCTGCAGGCTCACCACCTTTCCCTGGCTCCTGGTATAAATGCTCACGTAATCCTTCAGCCCCTCTATGTAGAGAATATCATGCAGGGGCAGGCGTATCACCTTACTTCCCTCCCTTAGGAAAAGGCTCTCTGGCTGCTCCGCTGCCACGGGAACAGCAACAGGTGCATGTGCCGCAGCAGACGTGGCTTTGCTGACAGCCTTCAGAAAACGATCAAAGGTGATGGGCTTGAGCAGGTAATCAGTGGCGTCGAGCTCAAAGCCCTGCACCGCGTACTCTGAAAAAGCCGTGGTGAAGATAACCTTCGGCTTCTGGCTTAGCGTGCGCAGCAGCGTGATACCGCTCACCTCCGGCATGTTAATATCCAGGAAAAGCAAATCAACCCTGTGCTGCTGAAGCTGCTGCATGGCCTCCAGGGCACTGGCGCAGGAGGCTTTCAGTTGTAGAAAAGGGAGCTTCTGTACATATTCCTGCAAAAGTTTCCGGGCCATGGGTTCATCATCCACGATCAGGCAGCTGTATTTCATTTCCATTTGTTAATGCAGATTGAGGTGGAGGTTTACTTCAAAAGCATCGGCCGTGTCACGCAGCCGCAGCTGATGGCGGTTAGGGTAGCTCAGGTCCAGGCGACGGCGTACATTCTGCAGCCCCATGCCGCTGCTTTCGGAAAACTCGTTTTGTTGCGTCCTGCTCTTGCTGTTGCGCAAGGTATAGGTACACTGCCCCTCCTCCACTTGCAGCCGGGCATGCACCCAGTCACCCTTCCCGTTGGGGTTAACACCATGCTTGAAAGCGTTCTCCAGAAAGGTCATAAAGATAAAGGGGGCCACCTGTACTCCTTCTAGCTGGCCGCACACCTCCAGGCGAATGTCCACCTGCTGTGTCAGCCGCATTTTCTCCAGGTCGATGTAGTGCTGCATGTAGGTGACCTCCCGCTGCAACGGCACCAGCTTATAGTTGGCCTCGTAGATCATGTAGCGCATCATCTGGGAAAGCCGGTCAATGACCTCCGGCGCATGATCAGACTTGGTGTAGGCCAGAAAATAGAGGTTGTTGAGCGTGTTAAACAAGAAGTGCGGATTGATCTGTGCCCGCAGCAACTTAAGCTCGGCGGCCATCTGCTGGTTCTCCAGCTCCCGCTTCTTCCCCTCCAGCACCAGCCATTCGGTAGTAAATTTCAGCAGGGTGATAAAGGCCACCATAAACAGGACGCCCACCGTTACCTGCACTACCCGCACGACAGAAACGACATACGGCATATCGGTTGCAAGGCCGCTGTATACCTGTTTCTCCACGAGCACACGGGCCGCCACCACTATGAGGAGCACTGGCAAGAGACGCAGCACGTATAGCCCGAACTTACGGTTATGCAGCAGGCGCGGCAGCAATAAAAAGTAGTTGTAGTAGCAGATAGCCAGGTGAAACACGATCGGGATGCTGGTGTAGTACAGCGCCAGGGCAAAACTGTTATACTGCAGGATATTAAAAAGGTTAAAGAACAGGTACACCACCCAGAAAGAGAGATGCAACAACAGGATCAGGTGGCGCTGCCAGAAAGGTTTCATGCTCGGCAAGTATAGGCTACGTAGCGCCAAAGGTAAAATATAGCGGCCAAATCAGGTATAGATCGCCCATATTTTCGACAGACTGGAGCTTATGCACCACCAATCTCTTCAGTTGCTCCACACCCTCCACCTGTCTATTATTTTTTCCGTTGCAGGGGATAGCTGCACAGTCTGTCGATAAGGCAAACCTGGCAGCGGATTTTTACTTCTATTTGCCTCACAACCATCACTCAAAATAAACCTATGGAAAAATTCTTGTTAGTAGCACTACTGCTCACAGGCTCATATTATGATCTGGCAGGAAAGTCAAAACCGGAAAACGCCCGGCTGTTGGTGGCACAAAGCCTGCAGGCGATGGGCGGCATGGAAAAACTGAAAGCCCTGCACCACCTGAGCCTGAGCGGCATCGGGCATACCTATATGCTGGAGCAGTCGGAGCGGCCGGAAGGCCCCTGGATCGTAAACTACCAGCAAGTGCGGCAACTACGGGATTACCGGCACCAGCGCCTGCACACAACCCGCGAAAGCCGCAACACGCAGCAGCCAGCCTGGTCGCCGGTCACCACTGTTTACGCCGAGGGTACGGTAGCGGTCCTAACCCCAAACGGAGAGTATGCACCCGGCAGGGCAACGATGGCCGAGGAGGCAAAGGAGGCCCTGCAGCTAGCACCCGAGCAGGTACTGCTGGCGGCACACCACGCCCCAGATCTGCAGCAGCTCGCCGACACGCTAATACAGGGCGTGCCGCACCAGGGGGTGGCATTCAGACTGCAGCAGAACCGTGTCAAACTGTACCTGAACAGGCATACGCACCTGCCCACGCTGCTGAGCTCCACCAGGGCCTTTCCGCAGGACCTCATGTGGTCGGTGTGGGGTGATGTACGCAGCGACATGTATTACTCATTCTGGTCGCTGCAACCGGAGGGGCTGTATTACCCGCTGCAGTACAACCTGCATCGTAACGGGCAGCCATACCAGGAGCTCACGGTTCTCACCCTCCAGATAAACCCGGCCGTACCTGCCGATACTTTTGCCATGCCACAGCAGGTGAAAGAGCAGTTTGCGGCCCAGCCCCTCCAGGACTTTAACGCCCTGCCATTGGGAAGACCAGACAGGCCTGCTCAGGAGTTGGCTCCGGGCCTTATGCAGATTCCGGGTTACTGGAACGTGGCTGTCATCAGACAGGATGATGGCGTAGTACTGCTGGAGGCACCCATTTCAGGCGGTTATACTGCCAAAGCCCTTGCAGAGGCGAAGCGGCTGTACCCGGACCTTAAAATGAAAGCGGTGATCAGCACCTCTGACGCCTGGCCGCACCTGGCGGGCGTGCGGGAAGCCGTGGCACAGAAACTGCCGGTATACCTACTGCAGGAGAACAAGCCCATCCTGCAACGCCTGGTGAGCGCACCATTCGCCTCCCACCCTGACCAACTGGAGAAACACAGGCAAAAGCCATTGTTCAAGGCCGTGGGTGGCAAAACAGTGTTAGGGAAAGGCGCAAACCGGATGGAGCTGTACCCGATCAGAGGAGAGGCGGGTGAACGCATGATGATGGTGTACTTTCCGGAGCACCGCCTGCTGTACGCCAGCGACCTGGTGCAGCTCATGCGCGATGGCAGCTTCTTTCAGCCAGCCTATGTCGCAGAGGTGGTGGCAGCAGTAAAACGGGAAGGGCTGCAGGTAAAGCGGGTGTTTGCCATGCACACAGGCGTTATACCTTACAGCAGGCTACTGGAGGCCGTAGCGACGGCGTCCGCCTCTGGGTCGCAGCGCTAAAAGATAGTGAAAGGAGCAGAAGCAGTGGGCGCAGCCTGCCGCCTCTCTCCTTTACTTAAGTTAAAAACGAAGGGTAAAGGTGGTGCCCTGGCCCAGCTCGGATTTAACGGAGATAGCCCCGTTGTGCAGACGCATGATCTGGCGGGACAGGCTGAGCCCTATACCGGAGCCGGTTTTCTTCGTGGTGTAGAACGGCACAAAGATCTTAGCCATCGCCTCCTCCGTCATACCGGATCCGTTATCGGCAACCTCAATGGTTACCCTGCTGCGCTCATCGAAATAGGCCCGCAGCACAATAAGCGGCTGTTCCTGCTCCCACACAGCCTCAGAGGCGTTCTTCACCAGGTTGATAAGCACCTGCTCCACCATGCTTCTATCCGCAGAGAGCAGCATCGCGGCAGCCTGCATTTCTACCTTCAGGCATATCTGCCTGGCCGCCAGCTGCTCGCGCATCAGCATTTTAATCTCCTCCAGAAGCTCCCGCACATTGAAGCGGCTCAGCTGCGGCACGGTGATAGTGGTAAGGCTGCGGAAGTCCTGCACGAAGCGTATGAGGCCCTCGGAGCGGCGGCTGATAGTCTGCAGGCAATGTCCAACATCCTCCAGCTCCTCCCGCAGCAACGTCACTTCCTCGGCCTTCGTGTCCGTATAGCTGCTGATTTCTTCAGAGGCGCTGGAAGAGAGGGAGGCAATGGGCGTCACCGAGTTCATAATCTCATGGGTGAGCACACGGATAAGCGTATTCCAGGCTTCCATCTCCTTGTCCTCCAGCTCACTCTGAATGTTCTGCAAAGACGCCAGCCGCACCCTGTCGCCGAGCAGGGAGAGTTCGATCACGTGCAGCGACAGGTTAACCTGCTCTCCCGCCTGCCGCATAGGTACCAGCGCCTTCTCATTGTGCTCCAGTTGCTGCAGCCCCAGCGCCAGCTCGGCACTTGCTGCAGCAAGTTCCTGCACGGTATGGGCCCGACTGAGCTTAAGCAGTTTCTTGGCCGCATTGTTGAGCATCAGTATCTGCCCATCAGGCTTGTAAGTAATGATCCCAATGCCAATATGCTGCACAATTACCTCAAAGTAATGCAGGTTAGCCTCTTTCTCGGCGCGCACTTCCCGGAACTTATCCATCACCTCATTCAGGCTGGAGGCCAATTGCTGCTGCGTTTTCCCTTCGCCGGCTATATGGAACTGCTCTGTGAAGTCATCATAACGGATGGAGTTCAGGAAACGGAGAAACAGCCTGTTGGTGCGCTCCTGGTAATGGACCAGCAAGCCCACCTGCAGCAGTATCAGGAAGCCCACCCCGATGTAGGTACCCCGGTACTCGGGGCTAAACTCCAGGCCTGCGAAGATAAAGATGGTAACAGCCAGCAGCAGGATGCGGAGGATGAGCTGCAGCCGGTAGTTTCTAAAGCTCATACTTTTCCAGTCTTCGGTACAATGCCCCTCTGGAGAGGCCTAGTTCTTTGGCCGCCTTGGATATGTTGCCGTCATGCTTTTGCAGGGCCCGCTGCACGGCCTCCCGCTCCAGCTCGTCCAGGTCCAGGCTTTGTGCCTCTGCCGAGCCCAGTGTGGCAGCCGGCATTTCTGTTTCAGCCAGAAAGAAGAAGTCTTCAGCCGTTAGCTCACGGTTATCGCTCATGATGGAAGCCCGCTCCAGGGCATGCTGCAGCTCACGCACATTGCCAGGCCAGCTGTAGCGGCGCAGGCGGGCAAGGCCAGACTCCGCCAGCCTTTTCACCGGCTGCTTATACTTGTTGGCATAAACCGCCAAAAAGTGCTCCGCAAAGAGCGGGAGGTCCTCCAGGCGCTCGCGCAGGGGCGGCAGGTTCAGCTCCACGGTGTTGATGCGGTAAAGCAGGTCCTGGCGGAACTCATTGCGCTGCACCATCTCCTTCAGGGGCATATTGGTGGCACAGATCAGACGCACGTTCACCGGTATAGGCTTATTGGTGCCCACCCGGATCACCTCGCGGCGCTGCAGCACGGTCAGCAATTTGGCCTGCATGGCCAGGGACATGTTACCGATCTCGTCCAGAAAAAGCGTACCGCCGCTGGCCGCCTCAATCCTGCCGATACGGTCTTCCTTGGCATCGGTAAAGGCTCCTTTCTTGTGGCCAAACAACTCGCTTTCGAACAGCGATTCGGTGATGGCCCCCATGTCCACGGTCACAAAAACCTTATCTGCGCGGGAAGACCGCTGGTGGATGCTTCTGGCGATCACCTCCTTGCCCGTACCGTTCTCGCCGAGCAACAGGATATCGGCATCCGTCACGGCCACTTTGTCAATGATCGAAAAAAGGCGGCGCATCGCGGCACTCTCACCCTGGATAACGTGCTGCGGCGAGCTAAGCTGCGAGGACAGCGACTTATTCACCTCCCTCAACTGGTTCACCTCCTTATAGGACTTGCGCAGCTTGGTAGCGGCAGAGAGCGTGGCCAGCAGCTTCTCGTTCTGCCAGGGCTTGAGCACAAAGTCTGTGGCTCCCTCCTTCAGCGCCTTCACAGCCATCTCCACATCCCCGAAGGCGGTGATCATCACTACAACAGCAGCGGGGTCATACTTAAAGATTTCCTTCAGCCAGTAAAAGCCCTCCTGCCCACTGCTGATGTCTTCGGTAAAGTTCATGTCAAGCAGAATAAGGTCAAACTCCTCATTGGAGAGCAGAAAAGGGATCTTCTTAGGATTCTTCTCCATGACCACCTCTTTGGCGTATTTGCGCAGGAGCATCTTGGCTGAAAACAGCACGTCTTCGTTGTCATCGATCACCAGTATCCTTCCAAGGTTCTGTTCTTCCATAGTATAGTGGGTTGTAGGTTAGCAATAGCCTGATATAAAAATATTGTGCCAAGTCTATGTTTACTCAATTTAAGGATTTTTTATGGGAAATGTATCACGGAAGGTGTCCGTGCATGGACAAAAACTGTCCGGCACTGGACACCAGGTAGAGCGGGCAAGTGTCTGTAGGGGGTTTTTGCCTATATTTTTCGCTTTGGCACAGGGCTTGGCAAGTATAAACCGTCAGGCGGCACGATGGTCTGCTACCCCTTATACACCAAAACAAAATAAAACCATGAAAGAACTAGTTATCGAGACTTCGCAACTACAAAAGAAGTATGTTACCGACACGGTAGAGACCACAGCCCTGGCAGGCGTTGACATGAAGATCGGAAAAGGAGAGTTTGTGGCGATCATGGGGCCCTCCGGCTGCGGAAAGTCTACCCTGCTCAACATTCTGGGCATGCTGGACATGCCTACTGCCGGAAGCCTGTGTTTTATGGGGCAGGAAATGGCCAAAGCCACAGAACGCCAGCGTGCCCAGCTGCGCAAGCAGAACCTGGGCTTCATTTTTCAGAGCTTTAACCTAATAGACGAACTAACGGTGCAGGAAAACATAGAGCTGCCGCTGGCCTATCAGGGCGTGCCCCAGGCAGAGATCAAAGCCCGGGTGACAGAGGCCATGGAGCGGGTGGGAATCGCACACCGCCGCAGCCACTTCCCGCAGCAGCTGTCCGGTGGCCAGCAGCAGCGGGTGGCCATTGCCCGCGCCGTAGTTAGCCGCCCCAGCCTGATACTGGCCGACGAACCCACCGGTAACCTCGACTCAGTACATGGTCGTGAGGTGATGCAGCTGCTTTCGGAGCTTAATGAAGAGGGGGCCACCATTGTGATGGTAACCCACTCCCCTACCGATGCCGAGTACGCCCACCGCGTCATTAACCTGCTCGATGGCCAGGTGATCACAGAAAAGATAAACGCTGCAGTAGCTGCTGTACTATAGTTACACCTCCTAAAGCATTTCAACTATGTATAAGATGTACTTCCTTACCGCCTTCCGCTCTCTGTTACGCAACAAGAGCTATAGTATACTCAATGTGGCAGGCCTTACGCTGGGCATAACCTGCAGCATTCTGCTCTTCCTGGTCATCAAGTATGAGCTCAGCTACGATGCCTTCCATGGCAATGCAGACCGAATATACCGTGCCACCACCGCTACCAACTATCGGGATGCGTTAGAAGAGAACTCAGCGGCACACTACCCGCTGGCGACCCTGCTCCGAAGCAACGATAAGCTGGGCTTTGAGAACCTGACCCAGATGTATGGCGAGGAAGGAGCCCAGGTCAATGTACTGAGTGACAAAGGCGATGCGCCCAAGCGCTTTCTGGAGGAGGGCAGCATCGGTTTTGTGGAACCGGAGTTCTTCCGGATGTTCAACTTTGAGACTGGTGCTAACGACCCTACCCCCAGCCTGGCCGAACCGAACACTGTGATCCTGACAGAGAGCACCGCGGCGAAGTACTTCGGCGAAGAGAATCCACTGGGCCGGGTTATCAAATTGAACAATAAACTGAACCTGAAGGTTACCGGGGTGATACCGGATATGCCGAGCAACTCCGACTTCCCGTTCGTGATGTTTGTTTCTTACCCTACCTTCAAGGGCTACTCCCCCTGGGGAGACCCCACCTCCTGGAGCACACTATCGAGCCCGCATCAGGTGTATGTGTTGCTACCTGAGGGAAGAACAGCGCAAAGTGCCCGGGCGAGCCTGAACGCATTGGTGAAGAATCATATACCGGAAAAGGGGAAAAACCTTCCCCAGGAGGTTTATAACCTGCAGCCGCTATCCGACATTCACTTCAATGCAGACCTGAGCAACTATAGCAACCGCACCATTTCCCGGGAAGTGATCTGGTCGATGGCTGTGGTGGGGATTTTCCTGGTCCTGGTGGCGTGCATCAACTTCATTAACCTGGCTACGGCACAGGCCATTAAAAGAGCCCGAGAAGTAGGCGTGCGAAAAGTGATGGGCAGCAGCCAGCAGCAACTCATGCTGCAGTTTCTGGGAGAGACATTCCTTATTACCTTATCTGCAACCTTGATATCCATCATTCTCACCGAGCTGACCTTGCCGTACCTGAACGAGCTCCTGGAGCTTCAGATCACCTTCTCTATTCTGCAGGACCCTGTACTGCTGTCTTTCCTGGTGGCCCAGGTACTGCTGGTGAGCCTGTTTGCCGGCCTATACCCTGCGCTGGTGATGTCCCGCTTTCAACCGATCGCCGCGCTCAAGAGCCGCATCAACACGCAAAAGGTTGCCGGTTTCTCCCTGCGCAGTGCGCTGGTGGTGGTGCAGTTCACGATCTGTCAGGTCCTGATCATCTGCACCATTCTGGTGAACGAACAAATGGACTACTTCAGAACGAAGTCTCTGGGCTTTAACAAAGACGCCGTCATAACTGTGCAGCTGCCTAGTGACGAAGGTAAAAAGCTCATGCCCCTGCGCCAGGAAATGCTCAATAATCCCGCCGTTAAAAAAGTGAGCCTTTCCTCTGCGGCACCGGCAGCCAACTTCACCTGGACCGGCAACTTCAAGTATAACAACTCCAGTGAGGATGAGCCATTCCATGCCAACATTAAAATAGCAGACGAGGACTATGTTGACCTGTATGACATGAAACTGCTGGCTGGCCGTACTTACAGTAACAGCGACTCAAACAGCTACGTCATCAACGAGACCATGCGCCGGAAGCTGGGCATTAAAAACGCAGCCGAGGCAATCGACAAGACCATTGCCATGGGCCGCGGGGATGTGAAAGGGAAGATCGTGGGTGTGGTAGAGGACTTTCACCAGAACTCGCTGCACGCCCCCATCGACCCGGCCATCATGATGAACAACCCTGACAACTACTGGTTCCTGTCGGCCAAGATAGATTTGGGCAACAAGCAGGAAGCCCTGCAACACCTGGAAAAGGTATGGAACATGGCCTACCCGGATGACGTGTTCAACTACGAGTTCCTGGATGAGACCATCTCGCGTTTCTACCAAAACGAGGCCAAACAAAGCAAGCTGTTCAAGATCTTCTCCATCATCGCCATCCTGATCGGGTGCCTTGGCCTGTACGGTCTGGTTGCCTTCATGGCCGCACAGCGTACCAAAGAAGTAGGGATTCGAAAGGTTATGGGAGCCTCCATCCTGAACATCGGCGTGCTCTTCTCAAAAGAGTTCATCAAACTGGTGCTGGTTGCCTATGTGCTGGCGGTGCCCATCGCCTATTACTTGATGGACAGCTGGCTACAGGACTTTACTTATAGGATCAGCGTAGAGTTCTGGCCGTTTCTACTGGCAGGTGCTGCCACCCTGGCCATTGCCCTGGTAACGATGAGTTACCAGGCCATCAAGGCGGCCCTGGCCAACCCGGTAGTATCGCTGAAGAGTGAGTAAAGATTTAAGTATACATTAGTTCTTCCGACAAGCTATAGCCGCTCCGGTTGGGGCGGCTTTACTTTTTATCTTCGAGCTGAGAGCAAGTAAGATGAAGATGAGCCTGGATACCAGGCCGTAACCGATCTGTGCCCACACAAAAGCGGCTATCCCGCTCACCCTGAACAGCACAGCCGCTTACAACAACATAAACAACTTAATAATTTACCTCAAGCGCAGGCACGTCAACGAGTATGAAAGAAGCATTTCCCGTACCGTGAATACTGACCACATCCTGCTCCTCCAGCCTTATCTGGTCGTGCTTATCCATTTCGATGTTGTTCACCAGCAGGCTTCCCTCCGTCACATATAGCAGGGTCTTGCGGATTTTGTAGGTCTTAAAGTCTATGTTCTTCCCCTGGCTGACGCTGCCATAGTACACCGTGGAATTCGAGTTCATGAACACCACATCCTCCAGCACCTTCTGGCCGGTTACCAGCGGTATGAGCTTGTCTTTCTTGCCTAAGAAATCGATGTCCATTTGCTCGTAAGACGGCGCCAGCCCCCGCTTGTTGGGCAGGAACCACAGCTGGTACAAATGCGCGGCGTTATCACCGTTATTGGCCTCAGCGTGTGTTATACCTGTACCAGCAGAGATACGCTGTACCTGTCCGGCCTTCAGGGTCGTTTCGTTGCCAAGACTGTCCGTATGGGTCACCTCCCCGTCCAGCAAAATCCCAATGATCTCCATTTCAGCGTGCGGATGGGATGGGAAACCGGAGCCCGGCTTTATCTGATCATCGTTGAACACACGCAGAGGTCCGAACTGCACGTTCGCCGGATCATAATAGTCGGCAAAAGAGAAGAGGTAGTTTGATGTAAGCCAGTCTCCTACTTTGGCTTCATGGCGTTCCGCAGCTGTTATTAGTTTTATCATTTTGCTCTGTTATAAAGCTTGGCACGTTGTACAATACGTATAAATATATTTAACGCTATGCTTTACGCATAAATACAGTTCAAGTTAAGCCAAGCCCCCTAAACACGCTGCAGGGCTGCAATAAACAAAAAAGCCCGCCTCAGGAGAGGCAGGCTTTGCTATTGCACATCGGGGATAGCTACTCAACTTTCTTCAGTTTTTGCACCTCCTTCTGCAGGTCCAGTACAATGGAAGAAAGCTTGTCGAGCGAGAGGTCCGCGATCGGGAAGGTGGAGCTGATATAGGATTTCGCCTCCCATATCTCCAGCACATCTTCTACTCCAACCTCATACGGGGTGTAAACCGGGTTATCGGAGTGCAGCCGCAGCACCGACGCCTCTTTAATCTTGTTATAGACACGCTTGAACACGACTCCTTCCTTCTCGCTCACGATGATGCACGGGGTACCGTCTTTGAGGGTAGACCAGTCTTCGATAAACTTACCCACGATAACCGTACCGGAGGCTATCGGCAGCATGGAGTCACCGCTGATCTCAAAGGCCCGGTAAGTGCCGTTGGTGCCCAGCATGGGCAGGCGGAAGCGCGGCAGCTCCTCAATAAATTCCGGATCGGCATACCCATTCAAATAGCCCGCGCTGGCTTTCAGGGGTACCAGCTCAATGTTTTCCTTCTGCTCCTCATCCACGGTAATGGCCAGCACCCGCAGCTTACCGCCATTTTGCGCGGCAGTACCATCGCTTGGTTTAGCGCCTGTAGCAGCCAGGTCAGCCGTTATCAGATCATCGAGAGAAATATCAAACAGCCGGGCAATATTCACCAGCGTGCTAAGCTTTGGCTCAGCCCTCCCCTCTTCGTAAGCACCAACCAATGATCGCTTTATATCCAGCTTCTCAGCCAGTTGAGCCTGTGTAAAACCCGCGTTCTTGCGCAGGAACCTTATGTTTGAAGTCACCATATGCACTTATGCCAACTGTTTTAGCTTTACATTCACATTAAAGGGAGTATACTTACTCCCACGTAAATATACTAACAAAAATAACAAGATACTAATTCGATTAGCAAAGTTTAAAAGCAGCTGTGCTTTTGAAAATTCTGGGACATGCTCCCCCATTCTAAATATATAGTTTTTGCAAAATTATTTGTTTAATACAACAAGTACCTTTATTGTTATAAAACTGCATCTTGTTTGGCAACAATAATCCCGCTTTCTTTACTACAAAGAAAAACACATTAAAAAAGATACAGAAGAAACATAGAACGGACTTTTAAACACTATAGTACAATTTAACAGCCAGGATAATACCATTCAGGCTGCTGCCTTTTTTACTGAACACCTGACAACCCAAACCATATTAGGTACAAATCATAACCTTAGTTAAAATAGCTGGGGCAAGCTTGAACTTTTTGTGGAGAAGAGCGGTTACGGTGACTATTTAAAAGAGTTACATATATAGATAAACATTTTTACCCCAACCAACAAACTTTATGATACGGTCAAGCGCGTTAAGAAGAGCTATGTCTTGCGTAGCCCTGGCATCTGCAGTCACCCTGGCAGGATGCCAAAAAGAAGAACTGATGGAGAACCAGTTCAACACAGAGTTCTCCCCCACAGCCAACCAAACTGGTCAGGTGATAGACGGCCAGTACATCGTAGTGTTCAAGAATGGCGCCGGCAGCCTTAATGCTGTAGGCATAAGCGAAATGTCAACGCTTGACCGCGGTGCTGTCAGAATGAGGGAACGCACCCTACAGGCGGCTCATATTGAGAACAGCGACTTGGTGCAGACATTCGATGGGGCGGTTAACGGTTTTGCCGCCCGACTGACATCGGCCCAGGTTGCGGCGCTGAAAAACAACCCGGAAGTAGCCTACATTGAGCAGGACAGAATAATTTCACTCGGTTTCTGGGATGACTTCCTGAACAAGTTCAGTGGGAAGACAAAAACCTTCAATCCTAAGAAGCCTACCAAACCAGCGCCCGAGCCTACGCCAGCCCCTGCGCCTGAGCCTACACCTGAACCAACTCCGGAGCCTACCCCTGAACCAACTCCCGAACCGGTAACAGCCCCTGCAGCCTATACTGCGATCACGCCGCTAGCCGGAGAGAATGTGCCTTGGAACATTCAGCGTACAGGATACGGCGACGGTACAGGCAAAACAGTATGGATCATTGACTCAGGAGTAGATACAGACCACCCGGACCTTAACGTAGACCTTGCCCGTAGCAAGTCCTTCATCTACGGCGTCACTTCTGTAGAGGACGGTTTTGGGCACGGAACGTCAGTGGCTGGTGTGGTAGCCGCCAAGAACAATGGTTCAGGCATGATCGGTGTAGCGGCCAACGCAACAGTTGTGGCACTGCGCGTATTTGACGATGCCGGACAGGGTACTGTATCCAGGGCCATCTCTGCTGTAAACCACGTGATCAGCAACGCCCAGCCCGGCGACGTGGTGAACATGAGCCTAGGCAGCGGCATCTCCTCTACACTGGATAATGCCGTTAGAACAGCCGCCGGAAAAGGTATCTTGTTTGCGGTGGCTGCCGGTAACAGCGCAGTAGACTGCTCCGGCACTTCCCCTGCGCGTGTAGACGCTGACGGCGTGTACACTGTTTCAGCCATGGACAGCTACAACCGCCTTTGGGAAAAATCAAACTACGGCTTGTCTGTTGATTTTGCGGCACCGGGCGTAAACGTGACGGTCACAACCAAAAACGGAAGCATCGGCGGTGGCGCGTATGGCACCTCTTTCGCGGCGCCTCACGTGGCGGGCATACTACTGCTTAGAGGCACCGTGTACACGCAAGGCACCATTACCGGAGACAAAGACTCCACGCCGGACCCCATCGCTGCCTTAGAGTAGCAGGAATTTATACCTTCAAAGAAGAAGGGCTGCCTGAATGATCGGGCAGCCCTTCTTCTTTGAAGCATCTCATACAATCACCAGGTGTTCTCCTTCTTAAAAACAGAGACAGAGAGCCTGATCTTGTAGTAGTCGTACTGCTCCTCCAGGTGCTCAAAAAGGTCCTTTAGCTTTGCTTCTGCTCCCAGTTTGGCGATGGCTTTGGAAATGGCCTTGTACTCAGCCTTGCTTATATACCCTGAGAGGTCAACAGCATACCCCTGCTCGTAAAGAGTGGCGATGTGAGAGTACACCGTCACCGGGTTCAGGTTGCGCTGCTGTGCGATCTGCTCCACCGAATACCCCTTCTGCAGCAACTCCAGCGTCGACAGGTGGGTAGCTCCCTTCATCTTGTTTCCTTTCGCCTGTTCCTCATTGATGAAGTCGATCACCTCCGTAATGAAGACATCTCCGTAACGCTCAAACTTCTGCGCTCCAACACCGGAGATCGAGAGCATCGCGATCTTGTTTGTCGGCCTCTCGGCGGCCATCTCCTGCAATGTGGTGTCAGTGAATACCACATAGGGCGGCACGCCGTACTCATCGGCCAGGCGCTTACGCAGTGCCCGCAGCCGCTCAAACAGGGCATCCTTGATCAGCTCCCGCTTCGGACGCGCCTTCAGTGCCGGCTGCTCCTCCTGCTTCACTTCCTCAAACTTCACCAGCTGTACCTTACGGCCTTCGAACAGAACCTTCTTGCTGTGCTCTGTCAGCTTCAGGGTATAGCCCTGGTCGTAGGCCATTTCCAGTAGCCCCTCGTTGAGCATTTGGTGCAGGTAGCGGTGCCAATCCAGGGAGCTGACATCTCGGCCCGCGCCATAGGTCTTGATCCGGTCAAAGCCGGACTGCAGGACCTGGCTGTTACGGGCACCTCGCAGCACATCCACCAGCAGGCCCATGTTCGCCTGCTCCTGCGTACGGGCAACGGCTGAGAGCGCCTTTTGGGCAATCAGGGTACCGTCAAAAGTAGTGGGTGGGTTGCGGCAGATGTCACAGTTGCCGCAGTCCTTCTCCATTGTCTCGCCGAAGTACTGCAGCAGGATACGACGGCGGCAGGCAGCCGCCTCTGCAAACTGCTGCATGCGCTCCAGCTTCACCAGCTGCAGCTCTGTTTGCCCCTTTACGCTCTCATTCTCCTGCAGCATGTTGCGCATGTTCATCACGTCGGCAAAGCTGTAGAAAAGCAGCGCATCCGACTTGGCGCCATCGCGCCCGGCGCGCCCGATCTCCTGATAGTACCCTTCGATATTCTTAGGCAGGTTGTAGTGAATGACCCAGCGCACATTCGATTTGTCTATGCCCATCCCGAAGGCGATAGTAGCGCAAACGATCTGCACATCATCCTTCAGAAAGTCTTCCTGTGCCCGGGCCCGCTGGTTAGCCGACATACCTGCGTGGTAGAAAGTTGCACTGAAGCCGTTCTGCTTGAGTTTGGTTGCCAGCGACTCGGTAGCCTTACGGCTGAGGCAATAGATGATCCCCGGCTGCCGGTGCCGCCGCTCCAGAAACTCCGTGATCTTATTGAAGCGGTCCCGCCCCGGCTTTACCATCAGGTTGATGTTAGGCCTGTCGAAAGAGGCAACGTATACCTCCGGGTGCTGCAGGTAAAGCTGCTCCTGTATATCCTTTTGCGTGAGCTTATCGGCCGTAGCGGTAAGCGCGATGACAGGCACCTGCGGAAACTGCTGCTTTAGGGCTTTCAGCTGCGTGTACTCCGGGCGAAAATCATGGCCCCAGGCGGAGATACAGTGGGCCTCATCCACAGCGAAAAGAGATATCTTCACCCGCCTCAGGAAGGACAGAAAACCAGAGGAAAGCAGCTTCTCCGGGGAAACGTACAACAGCTTGAGCTTGCCTTCGAGGCACTGGTTCTCGATCTCGTACTGCTGCTCGGCGCTTTGGGAGCTATTGATGTAGGCGGCAGGTATACCGTTAGCCAGTAGTGCCTCCACCTGGTCTTTCATCAGGGCGATAAGCGGGGAAACCACCACACACATACCCGGCAGCACCACCGCGGGCACCTGATAGCACACTGACTTACCGCCACCTGTAGGCATCAACACCACCACATCCTTCTTCTGCAGCACGCCGTTTATGATCTGCTCCTGCATGGGGCGAAACTGTTCATACCCGAAGTAAAGTTTCAGGGCCTCTCTAGCCTCTCTGATTGTCACCATATCTCTTGCGCAAATGGCTATAGCAGCCACTCATTTTTCCGTCACTTTTTACTTCAAAGATAACCATAAATTTCTGCTTCAACAGGTGACAGGCAGTACTAGTTCGCCCGGCAATAACAATGTGTTTCAGCACCCGTACTTAAGTGCATTACTCAACTAAAAAATATAAGCTATGAAATCAGAGATAACCAATAACCTGGAGCATGTTCTTATAAAATGCATCACGGCCTGTGAGACCTGCGCCACACTGTGCCTGCAGGAGGATGACGTAAAAAAAATGGTGCGCTGCATCATGCTCGATCGTGACTGCGCGGATATCTGTGTGATCACCGCCCGCTTTGTGGCCCGTAACTCAGAACATGCCAAGCATGTAATGAAAGAGTGTATCGAGATATGCCGCCTTTGTGAAGAAGAATGTCGCAAGCACGATGCAGACCACTGCCAGAAATGCGCTGACGCATGTAAAGAATGTGCCGATGCCTGTGAAGAGTGGATGCAGGTAAAGTAAAGAGCTAACACAAGTAAAAAGCATTGCGGCCCGGCTGAATCCAGCCGGGCCGCAATGCTTTTATACCTGCACTCCTGAGGTTAATCTATCAGGGCATCCAAGATAGCCGTGATGATAGACAGAACAAGGCTAAATAGTAGTGCCCACCAGAAACCATCCACTGTAAACCCAGGCACAATAGCACTGGCCAACAGGATGATCAGTGCGTTTATCACCAGCAGGAAAAGCCCAAGTGTGAGTATG
>JAJLKL010000103.1:0-4093 GCA_033838975.1 Hymenobacteraceae bacterium
CCGCATGAACATCAAGTATAAGATCATCGGCGGTCTGTCGTTCTACCAGCGTAAGGAGATCAAGGACCTGATCGCGTACCTGCGCCTGACGGTGAACCCGAACGATGAGCAGGCCCTGCGCCGGGTGATCAACTACCCGAAGCGGGGCATCGGCGAGACGACCGAGCAGAAGATCTTCGTAACGGCCAACGACACCAACCACAGCGTGTGGGAAGTGGTGCAGAACGCAGGCAGTTTCCTGGGCAACCGCGTAGGTACGGCCATCGAGAACTTCTCCATCATGATCCGTGACTTTGCCCGCATTGCTGAAAATTCGGATGCCTTTGAGGTAGCCAAGCATATCGCCAAGCACTCCGGTATGGTAGATGACCTGTACCAGGACAAGACGGTGGAGGGACTGGCCCGTTACGAGAACATTCAGGAGCTCCTGAACGGTATCAAGGAGTATGTGGATGATCCGGAGAAGGAGGACAAGAGCCTTTCCGCCTTCCTGCAGGACATTGCCCTGATCACCGACGCTGACACGAAGGCCGATGAGGAGGGTGAGTTTGTGACCCTGATGACGATCCACTCGGCCAAGGGACTGGAGTTCAAGAATGTGTTTATTGTGGGGATGGAGGAAAACCTGTTCCCGAGCCAGATGATGCTCAACTCCCGTGCCGACCTGGAGGAGGAGCGCCGCCTGTTTTACGTAGCCATTACCAGAGCGGAGAAAAAGCTATACCTGACCTACGCCACCAGCCGTTACCAGTGGGGGAACCTGCGTGCCTGCGAGAAAAGCCGCTTTTTGGATGAGATTGACCCAAAGTACCTGAACTTTAAGTATGGTGACGGTGCCTCCGGTGGAAATGTTTTTGACAGAGTATTGCAGCGAAAGAGCAGTTTGGTTACACCACCGCCGCGCAAGCAGGTGGCAACAGCCTATACCGCACCGGCGGATTTCAAGCCAAGTGATACGTCAAATCTTGCGGCAGGTATGAAAGTGGAGCATCCTAAGTTTGGATTCGGCGTAGTTACTAAAATGGATACGCAGGGCAACAGCACGAAAGCCATCATCAACTTTGATGAGGTGGGGGAAAAGACACTTCTCCTGAGCTTTGCCAAGCTACGCATACATGGGTAATTACGAATCAAGAGTTACAAATTAGGAACTGTTAAGTAATGGTTATTGCAAGCAGGAAGGTGGTATAACGTCCTTTCTCCAGCCATTTTTAACTATAATTTTTAATTCGTGATTTTTAATTCGTAATTCGTAATTCTTAATTCGTAATTGATAAAATGGAAGCTAGTACCACCTTTAAACAAGAATTGCTGCTGCGTGAATATGGCCGCAACGTGCAAGACCTTGTAAACTATATCACCAAAGTGCAAGACCGTGCAGAGCGTACGCGCCTGTCTCAGCTCCTGATCAACCTGATGTCGAAGCTGAACCCGCAGCTGCGCGACACGCAGGACTACCAGCAGAAGCTTTGGAACCACCTGTACGTGATGTCCGGCTCTACCCTAGATGTGGATGCGCCTTACCAACTGAGTGCCATGGAGTACCTGAACGATAAGCCGCAGCCGATGGACTACCCGCTGGATACGCCAAACTTCAAGCACTACGGCAAAAACGTGGAGCTGCTGATCCAGCGTGCCACGGAGCTGGAGGACACTAAGGAGCGTGAGGCCGCCATCATCTCGATCGGTAAGCTGATGAAGACGCTCTACAAGTCCTACAACAAGGACAGCATTACCGATGACGTGATCCTGGGTGATATCCGCCAGATCTCCAAAGGCAAGCTGAACATGGACCTGGGCTACATCGAGAGCAACAACCTGTTTGAGTCCAGCGGTAAGCAGCAGGACGGGCAGCAGCAACGCAGCCAGCAAAGCCGTGGTGATAACCGCGGCAGAAAGAACACAAGATCTTCCTCAAATCAAAGAAACAAGTAATACATGGCTTCTTTCGAAGTAAAAGGCGGTAACAGACTAAAAGGCGAGATCTATCCGCAGGGTGCCAAAAATGAGGCCCTGCAGATACTTTGCGCTGTGCTGCTTACCCCGGAACCTGTGACCATCTCCAACATCCCCAACATCCGTGATGTAAACAAGCTGATCGAGCTGTTGATCGACCTGGGCGTGGCCGTGGAGAAAATCTCTGAAGATACCTATACCTTCCGGGCCGAGAACGTGAACCTCGAGTACCTGGAGACGGAAAGCTTTGTAGCGCATGGCCGTGCCATCCGTGGCTCGGTGATGATCGTGGGGCCGATGCTGGCTCGCTTCGGTCAGTCTAAAATGCCGAAGCCGGGTGGAGACAAGATCGGGCGCCGCCGCCTGGATACCCACTTCATCGGTTTTGAAAAACTGGGCGCCACCTTCAGCTACGATGCGGAGGACAGCTTCTACAGCGTGAGTGCCGACAAACTGAAAGGCACCTATATGCTGCTGGACGAGGCTTCCGTGACAGGTACAGCCAACATCCTGATGGCCGCCGTACTGGCGGAGGGGACTACCACCATCTACAACGCCGCCTGCGAGCCTTATGTGCAGCAGCTTTGCCGCATGCTGAACCGCATGGGCGCCAAGATCAGCGGCATCGGCTCAAACCTGCTCGTGATTGAGGGAGTGGAGAAACTGGGAGGCACAGAGCACCGCCTGCTGCCGGACATGATCGAGATCGGCTCCTTTATCGGCCTGGCCGCCATGACCGGTTCAGAGATCACCATCAAGGACTGCCAGATTCCTGAGCTGGGCCTGATCCCGGACACGTTCCAGCGTTTAGGTATCAAGATGGAGTTTAGAGGGGATGACATTTTTATACCGGAGCAGGATAACTACCAGATCGATACCTACATCGATGGCAGCATCCTGAACATATCCGACCATACCTGGCCGGGCTTCACGCCAGACCTGCTCAGCGTGGCGCTGGTAGTGGCAACACAAGCCAAAGGAACAGTGCTGGTCCACCAGAAGATGTTCGAGAGCCGTCTATTCTTCGTGGACAAGCTCATCGACATGGGGGCGCAGATCATCCTGTGTGACCCGCACCGTGCTACCGTCATTGGCCAGAACAAGCAGATCCCGCTGCGTGGCATCCGCATGACCTCGCCGGACATCCGTGCCGGTGTGGCGCTGCTCATCGCCGCACTGTCTGCCGAGGGCACCAGCATCATCGACAACGTAGAGCAGATTGACCGCGGTTACCAAAACATCGATGGTCGCCTGAATGCTCTTGGAGCACAGATCAGAAGAGTTTAACAGCTGCACAGCCAGATAAAATAAGAAGGGCATCCTGTTCGGGATGCCCTTCTTATTTTATAAAAAGCAAATCAGCTTAGCTTTCAGCTTCTCCCCCACCTTTGCGGCTCCCCCTGTAAAGTTCAAACTTTAGCAGGCGGCACTCGATGGCCCCATTGTAAAGCGGGATGCGGCGCGAAGTGCGCAGCCCGATATTTTTCGCGGCATCCAGATTGCCCGTGAACACAAAGGCATCAAAGTTTTGATAGTTATTCTTTAGGGTATCTCCGATGTTCTTGTACAGCAGGTTGATATCTTCTGAAACGATACGCTCGTTGTATGGCGGGTTCATTACCACTACACCACTCTCGGCAGGCGCTTTGGTCTCAAAGAAATTTGCTTCCTTTACTTTGATCACTTTTTCCAGGCCTGCATTTTCAATGTTATTCCAGGCGGCATCCACGTAGTCCGCGTCAATGTCATACCCGATGATCTGTGCCCTTGGGGCATCCACCGCCTTGGCTTCGGCTGTTTTCCAGATCATCTCCAGCAGGCTCTCATCGTAGTCCTTCCACTTCTCAAAGCCGAAGGGGTCGCGACGGTATAGCCCTGGGGCAATGTTCTGCGCCATCAGGGCAGCCTCGATCAGAAAGGTACCGGAACCGCACATCGGGTCAACAAACGCAGACTGCTTATCCCAACCGGAGAGGCCGATGATACCGGCGGCCAACACCTCGTTGAGCGGTGCCACGTTCGTTTGCAGGCGGTAACCCCGGCGGTGCAGGGAGTCTCCCGAGGAGTCCAGCGAAAGGGTCACCATGTTCTCGTGCATGTGCAGGTTAATGCGCACATCGGGACGGATGCGGTCTAC
>JAJLKL010000104.1:0-9356 GCA_033838975.1 Hymenobacteraceae bacterium
CTTATGACCATTGTACAGTTAGAGTACCTGCTGGCCGTAGATACCTACCGCCACTTTGCCACTGCTGCGGAGCACTGCTTTGTCACGCAGCCCACCCTGAGCATGCAGTTGCAGAAGCTGGAGGAGGAGCTGGGAGTACAGCTGTTTGACAGAAGCCGCGTACCGGTTAGGCCTACGGAAGTGGGCAAGGAGATCATAGCGCAGGCCCGCGTGGTGGTAGCGGAGTCAAAAAAGATAAAGGAGATCGTGCAGAACCAGAAGCAGGAGCTGTCAGGGGAGCTGCGCATCGGCGTTATCCCGACACTAGCCCCCTACCTGATCCCTTTGTTCATCACCGGTTTTATGGAGAAGTATCCGTTGGTGCGCATCACGGTGCAGGAGCTGCTGACAGGTCAGATCGTAGAGAAGCTCAATTATGAGCTGCTGGACGTAGGCCTGCTGGTGACGCCCCTGGAGGATAAAAGCATACGGGAGTTGCCCCTGTTCTACGAGGCCTTTGTCGCTTATATAAACCCTAAGCACCCGCTGGCGAAGGAAGAGCGTATAGCCGCCGATAAGCTGCAGCCGGAGGATATGTGGGTGCTGAACGAAGGGCACTGTTTCCGGAGTCAGGTGCTTAACATTTGTAACCGGGGCGGCAAATCTGCTTCAGGCTCCGAGAACGGACACCTCGACTATAAGAGTGGTTCGCTGGAGACCCTCAAACGGATTGTGGAAACGCAGCACGGCCTTACGCTATTGCCCGAGCTCTCGGTGCTGGACATGCCGGAGGAGAAGCGCCGGCTGGTGCGTGCCTTCCAGGAGCCGCAGCCACTGCGGGAGGTGAGCCTGGTGGTGCACCGCAGCTTTTTAAAGAAAAAACTTATTGAAGCGCTACAGCAGGAGATCGTTAGCGCTGTACCGGAGAGGATGAAAGCGCGACAGAAGGAGGGGCTTGTAAATATTTCTGCACGTTAGAGGTTTCTCTGTGGCAGAAAGAGGGGGAAGCTGTTGCTTTAGCTACCCTCCCGCTCCATCTTCGAGAATAGATTATTCAGCGACTCTACATAGGTAGGGTGTGCAAAGACGCCTTCCTTTAGCTCCTTATAGCTCAGCTTGCCCATCATGGCGATCTGTATGGCCGACATGATCTCGCCACCCTCGGCGGCGAGTATGGCTGCGCCAATGATCTGTTCATCCTCCTCATTTACCAGCACCTTCATGAAGCCCTTGGTGTGCCCGGTTTCCTTCCCCCGGGCCACGCTGGCCATTTTCAGTTTGGCAACCTTGTACCGTATTCCCTTTTCCCGGGCCTGCAGCTCCGTTAGCCCCACACGGCCCAGCTGTGGGTCCGTGAATACACAGTAGGGGACCAAGCGGTCTTGTATGGAGCGGGACTTGTTATAGAGCAGGCTGTCGCGGAGGATGCGGTAATCGTCGAATGATATGTGCGTGAACTGAGGCCCGCCTTTCACGTCGCCGATGGCGTAGATGCCTGCTATGTTGGTGGCAAGGTGGTCATCGGTCTTGATGTTGCCCTGCTCATCGGTTTCTATACCTGCGTTTTCCAGGGCCAGGTCCTCTGTGTTCGCTTTCACGCCGGTGGCTATGAGGAGATGGGTGCAGCGGAGGGGCTCCTGCCTGCCTTCTATGTATAATCTGAGCCCTTCGCTTTGCCTCTCCACTTTCAGGGGCTTGCGCTTGAGCAGGATTTCTATACCTTCGTCTTCCAGTATCTTTTTCATCTCCTCTGCCACATCCGAATCCTCCCGGTCCAGAAGCTGGTCTCCCTCTTCCAGTATGGTCACCTTACTGCCGAAGCGGCGGAACATCTGTCCGAACTCCAGGCCGATGTAACCGCCGCCCAGTATGAGCAGGTGCTCTGGTAGTTCCGTCAGGTTCTGAATAGACTTATAAGTGAAGTAATTAATGCTTTGCAGGCCCTCCAGGTCAGGCATCACAGGTACAGCACCGGTGTTGATGAAAATTTTATCGGCAGTGAAGGTATAGGTAGTGCCCTCTTCTGTTGAGACTAAGAGCTTTTTCTGGTCCAGGAACGAAGCTTTCCCTTTGATCAGGTCGGCCTTCGACTCTTCCAGCGCACGCACGTTCTTCTCCCGCGACTGCTTCACGAGCTCATCCCGCCTCTGTTTTACCTCCGGCATCTTTACCTGAGTTTCCTGTACATATACCCCATACTTTTGCGCGTTCCGGGCCAACTGTGCAGTATGGGCACTGGCTAAGAGCGCTTTGGTAGGGGTACAGCCGTAGTTCACGCAAGAGCCACCCACAGCTGATGCCTCTATGATCGCCACTTTCCACCCTTCTTTCGCCAGCTTCTTGGCGAGAGGAGTGCCTCCCTGGCCAGTTCCTATGATGATGGCATCGTAATGCTCTGACTGCTCCTTTACCACAGCTGATCTGGTTTATATTTAAGGTAAATAAGTATAAAGCTGAACGGGGAGGGGAAGATGCCGGTTACATGCAGGGGAAGAGGTATAAAAAAACGGCTGCCTGGTGGGGCAGCCGTCTATTATCGCTATACTTTAAAAGTATAAGAGTCAGGTATAGTTAAGCTTTGATGCCAGCTTCCTGCAGTGCTTTCACCATTGCCTCGCCGATCTCTGCTGGAGACTCCACTACGTGGATACCGTTCTCGCGCATGATCTTCATTTTAGCGGCAGCAGTATCTTCAGCACCACCTACGATAGCACCCGCGTGGCCCATACGACGGCCGGCAGGAGCTGTCTGGCCAGCGATGAAACCTACTACAGGCTTCTTGTTGCCAGTCTCGCTGATGTACTTGGAAGCCATGGCCTCATAGTTACCGCCGATCTCACCGATCATCACGATCGCGTCAGTCTCAGGGTCGTTCATCAACAGTTCCACCGCATTTTTAGTTGGTGTGCCAATGATCGGGTCACCACCGATACCGATAGCAGTAGAAATACCTAAGCCTGCTTTCACGATCTGGTCAGCAGCTTCATATGTTAAAGTACCAGACTTAGACACGATGCCGATACGACCTGGCTTGAACACGAAACCTGGCATGATACCAACTTTCGCCTCGCCTGGCGTGATCACACCCGGGCAGTTAGGGCCAATCAGGGTAACGTCTTTATTTTTAAGGTAGTTTTTAGCTTGTACCATGTCTTTTACAGGGATACCCTCTGTAATCGCCACGATAACTTTGATGCCAGCGTCAGCTGCTTCCATGATCGCGTCAGCGGCAAAGGCCGGCGGAACGAAAATGATAGATACATCGGCACCGGTTCTTTTCACAGCTTCCTCTACTGTGTTGAAAACCGGAAGTTCCAGGTGGTTGGAGCCACCTTTGCCTGGAGTTACACCACCAACTACGTTAGTGCCATATTCAATCATCTGAGATGCGTGGAAAGAGCCTTCCGAGCCAGTGAAGCCCTGCACGATCACTTTCGAATCTTTATTTACTAAAACACTCATGTGTATCTTTTTTAGTTTGCGTTTTGACGGTCGAACTATAAGGTTGTGCAAAAATAGCCTTTTTTGCGGCCTGTGCAAAAAATAGTTATACCTAATATAAGCTGAACCTACCCGCCCGATGGAACGGGATGAGGCTGTAACTATGTTCATTAGGCGCTGAAGCAGACTTTTACACTGCACCTGTATACGGCATAACTATAATTTAATTTACTTACCTTTGCACCCGAATTCAAATATACCTCACATGAAGTATCTGAACCATATTACCGAGGCAATCGGTAACACGCCGCTGGTAAAGCTGAACAATGTAACCAAAGGCATCAAAGCTACCGTGCTGGCCAAAGTAGAGTACCTGAACCCCGGTAACTCTGTAAAAGACCGTATGGCCATCAAAATGATTGAGGATGCCGAAAAGGCAGGTATCCTGAAGCCGGGCGGTACCATCATCGAAGGAACATCCGGCAACACAGGTATGGGCCTTGCCCTGGCTGCCATTGCCAAAGGATACAAGTGCATCTTCACGCTGGCTGATAAGCAAAGCAAGGAGAAGATGGACATTCTGCGTGCCGTAGGCGCCGAGGTAGTGGTTTGCCCTACCAACGTGTCGCCAGACCACCCGGATTCTTACTACTCAGTGGCCAAGCGCCTGAACCAGGAGATCCCGAACTCGTTTTACCCGAACCAGTACGATAACCTGTCTAACTGGAGAGCGCACTACGAAAGCACCGGCCCGGAAATCTGGGAGCAGACGGAGGGTAAGATAACGCACTTCATCACCGGGGTAGGTACCGGCGGTACGGTAACGGGTATCTCAACTTACCTGAAAGAGAAAAACCCTGAGGTGAAGACGATTGGCATCGATACCTATGGCTCGGTGTTCAAGAAGTACAAAGAGACCGGCATTTTCGATGAGAACGAGATCTACTCTTATGCCACAGAGGGTATAGGCGAGGATATCCTGCCAAAGAACGTGAACTTCGACATGATCGACCAGTTTGTGAAAGTGACGGATAAAGACGGCGCTGTCATGACAAGAAGGTTGGCCCGAGAAGAGGGCCTTTTTGTCGGCTGGTCCTGCGGTACGGCTGTGTATGGTGCCCTGGAGTACATCCGCGAAAATAACCTGACGGAGAATGATGTTGTGGTTGTGCTGCTGCCGGACCATGGCACCCGTTACCTGGGCAAGATCTATAACGACGATTGGATGCGTGCTCAGGGCTATATCGACTAGACAATACTGTTCGCATATAAGAGAGAAGGTCTGTAACAGCAGTTGCAGACCTTCTCTTTTTAATAACTATTGTAACAAAGCGCACTCGCCTGAGTATGTCTGTATAGGCAAACTGCCTCCTGTGCACGATTGTTCAGGAGGCAGAGCAGTCTCTAAGTCGTCTTATGATATTCCGGGCAGGATAAGCATGTATGAGAAAGATATTTAGGGAATTACGGAAGATTCTATAATTTTGAGGATGGAACACAATGATTTGCGGGCAATTTTGTAGACCTTTAGGGGTACAGAGTTGCCGTATCGGTTGTTTCTTTGCTTTGAGCGGGCTGGTTTATCTCTGTCCGTACTTAGATTTAGTGCTAGATATTAAAAATGAGAAAATTATCAGGCGTCCTTCTTATTGACGATGACGACACCACCAATTTCCTGAACCAGCGTCTACTGGATAGAATGCAGGTAACGGAAAACATCCGTACGTTTGTGAATGGGAAGCAGGCTTTCGATTACCTGTACAACGTAAGTAACAACAACTACGAGGCTGACAGCAGGGACTATTTTAAGCCGGAGCTGATCTTTCTGGACATTAACATGCCCGTGATGGATGGCTTTGAGATGCTGGACCTGTACGAGCGCCTGGACCCTGAGTTCAGAAAGCGCATCATCATGGCGGTGCTGACCACTTCCACGCACCCGCAGGATACGGCCAGCTCAAAAAAGTACGCGGCCGAGTACCTGACCAAACCGCTTACCGCAGATAAGGTTAATGCGCTGCTTGAAAAGCATTTCGAAAGACAGGCCTCGAATCAATAGACCCGTTGTACCAACACAAAAGGGGCACTGCTTGCTGCGGTGCCCCTTTTGTGTTGGTGCGTGCCTGTCGCGCTCCCACGCTTAGAAAGAGAAGCCGAAGTTAGACTTGATGGCCAGGTTCAGCAGTACCCCGGTGCCCGCTAACAACAGGCCGATGCCGATCAGCTTCTCAATGTTCTGCTCCTTTGCACGCCTCTTCTTCAGGATGTTTCCACCGATAGCGCCCAGGCTGAAGGCCGCCATCAGCGGCAGGCTGCGTCCCCACTGCACGTTGCCGAGTAAAAAGTGGCTGATAAAGCCCGTGAAGCTGGTGATGACGAGTATGAACAGCGAAGTGGAGGTGGCGATCTGGGCCGGAATGCGGAACAGCTTGATCATCATTGGGGTCTGCACAAAGCCGCCACCGATGCCGAACAGGCCGGCCATTACCCCCGACACAAAGCCCAGCGCCGAGACAAGCCCCCCGTTGATCCTATAGGCCAGGTGCTTTGCGCGGTTTTTGCGGATAAAGGAGGTGGGGGCACGGCGGATGCGGTACATGACGCCTGCTCTTCGGGTGCGCTCTTTCTGCTTTTTAGACGCGACCATGGCAATGCCCACCAGCACCACGAACAGCGCAAAGATGAACTGAAGCTGGAACACGGGCAGGAAAGCCACCAAAAATGCCCCCAGCACAGTGCCAATGATGGCAGGCAGCTGGATAAGCGTGCCCACCACGTAGTCAATACTCCTGTCGCGGAGGTTAAAGACGGAGGCAATGATGGAGGCCGGCACCAGCGCGGACATGGTGGAGCCGATCGCAATCTCGATGTTGTAGCCGAAGAAGATGATCAGGAGGGGGACCATGAACACGCCACCCCCAAACCCGATGATCGTGCCAAAGCCACTCACCAGCATGCCAACCAAGAAGATGATAAACTCCTCCATCTGTACCAGCCCTTGCCGTGTTTATTGGGTGATATTTATCTAACGTTCCGCTACAGGTACAAATTGGAAAACATCGCCGTTAAACAAGCCTTTGTCGCTTAGCTTGAGCGAAGGGATTACCAGCAGCGCCATGAACGAGAGCGTCATGAAAGGCGACTCCAGCTTGCTGCCCATTTCCTTGCTCATGCGGTCTATGGCCGAGTAAGCTTCTGCCACCTTGTAGCCATCCTCTGCCGACATGATGCCGGCTACCGGCAGCGGCAGCAGCTGCTCTTTACCCATGCCCACGGCGGCCACACCGCCCTTGGCCCCGATGATCAGGTTTACGGCCTGGGCGATACTCTCATCGTCTACGCCCACGGCAATGATGTTGTGCGAGTCGTGGCCTACAGAGGAGGCAATGGCACCTTCCTTCAGTCCCACGTTCTTAATAAAGGCTACTGCCGGAATGGTGTTCTCGTAGCGGTTCACGACGGCAATCTTCAGTACATCCTGCTCCACATCCGATTGGACAAAGCCGTTGTGCACCTTCGGGGTAGCCCAGCCCTCTTTAGTGATCAGCTGCCCATCAAAAGCCTCGATCACGCGTACTCTGGTCGCATCGCCTACCGGGACCTCAAACTGCTGGGCCACCTTGGTGTCTGTATCGAAGTTGTTGACCTCCTCGCTTGGTGTGAACGCAATTTTGGACTGGCCCTGCTCCGCTACCAGCTGCCCGTTGATGTAGGTCGCCTGTACGTTAAAGTCCTCGGGGTTATCTATGAGTATAAAGTCAGCGGGATCGCCCTCACGCAGGAGCCCTACTTCCAGCTTATAATGCTCCACCGGGTTAACGCAGGCGGCCTGCAGTACCTGAAACAGGTCGTTGCCTTTGGCCAGGGCCCGCTTTACCAGCAGGTTGATGTGCCCCTCCACCAGGTTGTCCGGGTGCTTATCGTCGGAGCAGAACATGATGTTGCGGTAGTGCTCAGGCAGCAGCGGGATCAGGGCCTGGAAGTTTTTCGCGGCGCTGCCCTCCCGGATGAGGATCTTCATGCCCACAGCCAGTTTGTCCAGGGCCTCTTCGGCGGTAAAGCATTCGTGGTCGGTGGTGATGCCGGCGGAGGCGTATAGCTTTGCCTGCTCCCCGCGCAGGCCCGGGGCGTGCCCGTCCACGGCTTTGCCATATTTTCTGGCCAGCTCGATCTTCTCCATCACATCCGGGTCGCGGTTCAGCACGCCGGGCCAGTTCATCATCTCGGCCAGGTACTTTATCTCGTCGCGCTTAAACAGCTCCTCAATGTCAGCGGCCGTGATCTCGGCGCCGGCCGTTTCGAACGGCGTGGCCGGTACGCAGGAGGGGGCGCCGAAGTAGAACTTAAATGGTACTTTTTTTCCGTTCTCCACCATGTACTCCACGCCCTTCAGGCCCAGCACGTTTCCTATTTCGTGCGGGTCCGACACGGTGGCCACGGTGCCGTGCGGCACGGCCAGGCGGGCAAACTCGCAGGGCACCAGCATAGAACTTTCCACGTGCACGTGGGCGTCCACAAAACCCGGTAAAATATAATTAGTGGCCTCTGTGGCCTCCCGAACTATTTTAGAAATGCGTCCGTTTGACACATGAACAGTGCCCGGGAATATCTCTTGGCCCTGTAGGTCGATGATGCGTCCGCTAACGGAAAAGTCTGTATGCATGGTACTAGGTATAAGTTTTTATAAATTGCCCTGGGTGGGGGCTTAAACCCGTAAATTACTTTATATTTGCATTAAATTCAGTCGTTTTGAGAAAGATAATTTCATACTTGATTCTAGCGGGCATCATGGCCACGGTAACGCTGGAAAGCTGTACTGTAAAGACTCCTCAGCAAAAAAAGACGGCTTCTCTCAAAAGAAAAAGCAAGCTTGGCAAGCTGCCATGCCCTTGTGATTCGAACTAATCCCTATTATAGTTTCCCTTTATGAAGAAAATTGTGATCGCGCTCGATGGTTACTCCTCATGCGGTAAAAGTACGACAGCAAAACTGGTAGCAGCAGAGCTCGGCTATGCTTACATCGATACCGGAGCCATGTACAGAGCGGTTACGCTATACTTTCTTGATCACCATATCTCGCTGACCAACCCCAAGGAAATAAAGGAAGCCCTGGCCAGCATCGAGATCGAGTTTCACTACAACCCAAAAACGAAGCGGAACGAAGTATTCCTGAATGGCTTGAATGTGGAGGATGAGATACGTAAGATGTACATCTCCAACCAGGTAAGCGAGGTGAGCGTAGTGCCGGAAGTGCGCCGCGCCATGGTAGCCCAGCAGCAAAAAATGGGCAGGAAGCGTGGTGTGGTGATGGACGGGCGCGACATAGGGACGGCTGTATTCCCGGATGCGGAGGTAAAGATCTTTATGACGGCTGACGTGGACACGCGCGCCAGACGCCGGCAGGATGAGCTGCTGGAGAAAAAGCAGCTCGTAAACCTGGACGAGATCAAGGAGAACCTGCTGAAGCGCGACCTGATCGACTCGACGCGCAAGGAGAGCCCGCTGCGCCGCGCCGAGGATGCGCACCTGCTCGACACCTCGCACATGACGATAGACGAGCAGGTAGAGTTTGTGCTGGATAAGGTAACCTCCAAGCTCATTGACAGAGAATATTCATCAACACAAAAGGTTGAAGCGGAAGATTATGAACGTAACAATAGATAAAAACTCAGGCTATTGCTTCGGCGTGGAATTTGCCATTCAGATGGCCGAGGACGAGATGGAGCACTGTGACGAACTGTACTGCCTCGGCGATATCGTGCATAATAGCATGGAGGTACAGCGCCTCTATAACAAAGGTCTCCGCATCATAGACCGGGAGCAGCTGAAAGACCTGCGGGACTGCAAGGTGCTGATCAGGGCGCACGGCCACCCCCCAACCACAAAAAACCAAGCACACGACAAAAACAACCACCAGAACCACCCCACCACCCCCC
>JAJLKL010000105.1:0-4525 GCA_033838975.1 Hymenobacteraceae bacterium
TCGGCGCCTGTATCGGGCCGGGCATTGCGTTGCTATACCTGTACCTACGACCGGGAAATTACACGGCGCTGTTTTACATGGCTTTTGTGCCGGGACTGGCCTCAGTGCTGCTGCTTTACCTATTGTGGGAAAAGCCCAGGCCTGTTAAGGCCGGACCAGTCGGGAGCAAGTTTAATTTCCTGGAGTTTTTGAATTATTGGCGGGAAAGTCCAGCCGCATACAAACGCCTGCTCGTGGGCTTGTTACTGTTCGCGCTGTTCAACAGCAGTGATTTCTTCCTGCTGCTTCGTATGAAAGATGCCGGCCTGGATGACATGCATGTGATAAGCTTGTACATTTTCTACAACCTGGTCTATGCCTTCTCCTCTTTCCCGATGGGGATGGCCGCCGACAAATGGGGCCTCAAACCCGTATACCTGAGCGGCCTGGGCCTTTTTTCAGTAGTTTACCTGGGCATGGCACTAACGCAGGAACTAGCAGTATACCTGGTGCTTATTTTTGTGTACGGACTCTTTGCCGCTGCCACCGAGGGAGTATCCAAAGCCTGGATCACCAACATTTGCGCACCCCAGGATACCGCCACCGCCATCGGCACCTACACCGCCATCGAAAGTATAGCCACCCTGGGCGCTTCTGCTCTGGCTGGGCTACTCTGGCAACTATACGGACCTGCCGTTACTTTTACCGCCTCCGGCATTTTCGCCCTGCTTGTGGTGGTATACCTGGGCTACTACGTCAAGCCCCCTGTCAGCCAAAGCAGCTCCTAAGGAGCTTTATACTTGTGCACCACCAACAATTCAGTAAGAAAAAGCTATCCTGAAATAAAGGAATATACCTTCCTGGCTTGTTGGTAACTCTGTATGGAGCACAAAAAAAGTCCCATACTACAAAGTAATATGGGACAATCAGGTTTAAACTACTCTCATTTAATTCCATCCGCCGCCCAGTGCCCGGTATACCTGCACCAGCGCACTCATTTGCTCTTTTTTCGTTTCGATCAGCTCGAACCTGGATTCCAGCGCCTCCCGCTGGGTCAGGAGCACCTCCATGTAATCTGCTCTTGCAGAGGCAAAAAGGTCTTTTGAAATGCCAACCGATTGGGTGAGCGCCTCCACTTCCCGTGCTTTCAGGTCGTAGCTTTTCTCCAGGTTATCTATTTTCGACAACTGATTGGCTACCTCGATGTAAGCGTTCAGAATGGTGCGCTCATAGTTAAAGACCGCCTGCAGCTGTTTGGCGTTGGCGCTGTAATAACTGGCCTTAATTGCATTGCGGTTCACGAGTGGAGCCGCCAAATCACCGGCCAGCGTATAGAGCAACGACTCAGGATTCAGTAAAAAGCTCGGGTTGAAGGCCTGATAGCCTATACCTGCCGTAATGCCCACCGACGGGTAAAACATGGCTTTGGCTACTTTTAAATCCAGCTTGGCGGCGGCCAGTTCCAATTCCGCCTGCTTGATGTCAGGACGGTTAGTCAGTAGCTGCGCCGGTATACCTGCCTGTATCGTTTCAGGAACCAGCTGCTCAAATCCTGACATCTCTCTGTGAATCGGCTGCGGGAACCTGCCTACCAAAAAGTTGATCCGGTTCTCCGTTTCGGTAATCTTCTGCTGAAGATCATACTGCATACTCTGCGTATGGAGCAAGTGGGCCTCAAACCTTCGAACGGCCAGTTCGGTTAACCGGGTAGCTTCCTTCTGTACCTTCACGATCTTCAGGGCATTGCCCTGCAGCTTGATGTTCTGCTGCACAATGGCCAACTGGTTGTCAAGGGCCAGCAACTCGTAGTAAGCATCGGCGATCTCGGAAATCAGGTTGGTCACCATGAAGTTCCGCCCCTCCACAGAGGACAGATACCGGTATACCGCCGCTTTTTTGGCGTTGCGTAGCTTATGCCATACGTCCACCTCCCAGTTGGCGTAAGCTCCTACCAGGAATTCCGGTAGCGGGTCCGGCATGGCTCTTTCTCCTTCGATGTTGGTATTGGCCTCCATGGCCCCGATATTGGTGTACCTGGCCACCTTGTCGACGCCGGCCCCTGCTCTCAGTCCGACAGACGGCAGGTACTCGCCTTTCCTGGCCCGTACCTCGTTTCTGGAGATCTCGATTTCCTGCAGGGTAATGTTCAGTTCCTGGTTGTGCTGCAGCGCCGTATCGATCAGCGCTGCCAGGTTCGGATCGGAAAAGTAGCTTCTCCATTGGATGGTACCCGTGTTGGTGGTATCCTGCGAGCTGTTATAACTTGCAGGCACCGCTCTGTTTTCTGTTTTTTGAATGGCGGCTGGCGTCACACAGGCTGTGAAGCTTAGCGCCAGAAAGCCCGCTCCCAGGCATTTATATAGGATTCTCTTAAGCATTGTACTCCAAATCTTCGGTTAAAAGTTCTTCTTCTTCAATGACTCCCAGCCCCTCTGTTAAGGGACTTTCATGCTCATGCCTGATCAGGTGACGGCCATCTGCCAGGTGAGCGAAAATGTAGTAGAGCCCGGGCACAATGATAACACCGAAGATGGTACCGAACAACATGCCGCCCATGGCAGAGGCACCAATGGTCCGGTTACCGATGGCTCCGGCTCCTGTGGCGATGATCAGCGGAATGAGGCCGGCAATGAAGGCGAAGGAAGTCATCAGGATCGGGCGGAAACGCACCTTGGCGCCCTCAATAGCCGCGTCAAAAATCGTGGCCCCCTCCTGTCGCTTCTGCACGGCAAACTCCACGATCAGCACGGCGTTTTTACCGAGCAGACCGATCAGCATGATCAGTCCTACCTGCGCGTAGATGTTGTTTTCGAGCCCCATCAGTTGCAGCAACAGAAACGAGCCGAACACACCCACTGGCAGCGAGAAAACCACCGCCAGTGGAATGATAAAGCTCTCATACTGCGCCGCCAGCACGAAGTACACAAACACAACCACGATCAGGAACACGTACAGCGCCTCGTTGCCCCTGCTTGCCTCATCGTACGACAGGCCTTCCCAGGCAATATCGTAGCCTTTCGGCAGGGTTTCCTTGGCTACTTCCCGCACCGCCTGAATGGCGTCGGCTGTGGTATAGCCCTTGGCCGGTAGCCCCTGTATGGCAGAAGAGTTGTAGAGGTTAAAGCGCATTACCTCGTTCGGCCCCTGCGTTTTTTTCAGCTTCATAAAGGCCGAGTAAGGTACCATCTCTCCCTGGTCGTTGCGCACATAAAGCTTCATCACATCCGACGGCAGCCTTCTGAATTGCGGGTCGGACTGCACGTATACCTTAAAGAACTGATTGAATTTGATAAAGCCCTGCTCGTAGGTACTGCCGATCAGGATGTTGAGGTTTTCCATCGCACTCTCAATAGACACCCCTTTCTGCATGGCCAGCTTGTTGTCGATCTCCAGTTCGTACTGCGGGTAGTTGGCTGCGAAAAACGTGAACAAGCCTGTGAGCTCCTTGCGTTTGCGCAGGTTGTCCATGAATTGCTGATTCACCCTATCGAACTCGTGGTAGTCGGTCTCGGAGTTCTTGTCCAGCAATCGCATGGAGAAACCGCCCGACGAGCCGAAGCCAGGTATGGCCGGCGGCTCGAAGAACTCAACTACCGCTCCCAAACCCTGTGATTTCTCCTCCAACTCTTCCATGATCTCTTTCACGTTGTGATGGCGTTCCGACCAGGGCTTCAGGTTGATCAGACAGGTACCGGCATTGGAGCCTCGTCCCTCGGTCATGATCTCATAACCCGCCAGCGAAGATACCGACTCCACTCCATCAATCTCCTCGCATATCTTCTGCAGCTTCTGCGATACCTGGTTGGTTTTCTCCAGGGTAGAGCCAGGAGGCGTCTGAATAATGGCGTAGATCGTGCCCTGGTCTTCGTTCGGGATAAAGCCTGACGGCAGCACCTGGTTCTCAAGGAAAATGCCGGCACCAAAAGCCAACAGAATAGCAAATGTCAGCCACTTTCTGCTCACCATACCTTTGAGCAAGCCTACATACCTGTCGGTCAGTTTTTCGAACCCACGGTTAAAACTGTCGAGCGATCTGGTCAGGATGTTTTTCTTTCTCTCTTGTCCATGATGATTCTTGAGCAGCATGGCGCAGAGCACCGGGGTAAGGGTAAGGGCTACCAGCGCCGAGATTACGATAGAGCTGGCCATCGTGATAGAAAACTGCCTGTAAAAGGTACCCACCGGACCCGACATGAACGAAATAGGCAGGAAAACCGACACCATCACAGCCGTGATTGCAATAATCGCCCCGCTGATTTCCCCCAGCACTTTTTTCACAGCATTGTAGGGCGACAGATGCGGCTCTTCCTCCATCTTGGCATGGACGGCCTCCACTACCACAATCGCGTCGTCCACCACAATACCAATGGCCAGCACAAGTGCAAAAAGCGTTACCAGGTTGATGGACAACCCGAAGAACTGGATCACGAAGAAGGCTCCCACCAACGAAACCGGTACAGCCAGGATCGGGATAAGCGTAGAGCGCCAGTCGCCCAGGAAAATGAACACCACGATGGCCACCAGGATAAAGGCGTCGCGCAAGGTA
>JAJLKL010000106.1:0-6844 GCA_033838975.1 Hymenobacteraceae bacterium
CTTAGGCGGTTTCAAGTTGGGCTTCGGATACTTTGGACGAGCTGCGCTGCCACTGCAGCTGCTCATCCAGCTGATTGGCTTCCTGCAGGCTGTTGAGCACCATCAGGCGCATCAGCAGGGAGTTGCGGAAATTACCGTCCCTGAAATTCATCTCCACCAGACCGTCCCGCAGCTCCTGTATTGCCTCTTTCAGGGTATACTGCGGCAGGTGGTTCGGCGCCAGTGACCTGAACAGGTCAAAATTCACGCGGTAGGACCGCTTGTCCGGGGCGGCATTCTGGTTCACCGTCACCTCCGTGCCCGGAATCACATCCGCCACAGCCTCTGCCAGTTCCCGCACCTGGTAGTTCCAGTCGTTGCTGCCGGTGTTCACCGCCAGGAACGCTCCGCCCCTGGCAGGCTCTCTGGTAACGGCCCACTCGATAGCCCGGGCCATGTCCTGCACGTGGATCAAAGGCCTCCAGGGACTCCCGTCGCTCAGGATGTTGATCTTGCCGGTTGCCACAGCACCCGCCACAAAGTCGTTGAGCACCAGGTCCAGGCGCAGGCGGTCGCTCATGCCACAGGCTGTGGCAAAACGCAGGCTGGTAACTGTGAAGCCCTCCCCGGCCAGCGGCTCCAGTTCTTTCTCAGTAAAGACCTTGGAGCGGGCATACGCCGTCAGGGGGTTCAGTGCCGACTCCTCTGTCTTGGCTTTGTCCTCGGCGGCGCCGTACATGCTGCAGCTGGAGGCAAACACAAAGTTCTTCACGCCGGCCGCTTTGGCCATTTCGGCTATTCTTACGCTGGATTTATAGTTTACATCCAGTGTTATGTCCTCAAACTTGGTTCCCATCGGGTCGTTGGAGATGGCTGCCAGGTGCACCACCGCCTCTACGCCCTGCAGCACCTCCGCGGGCATGGTGCGCACATCCCCGTATAGCTGCATGTCCAGTTTGCTTTCAGGCAGGAAGGGGGCATTGGTTAAGCAGGAGGCAAAGTAGGCCATGTCATAGCCCACCAGGGTGGCCTGCGGAAAGGCGGCGCGCAAACGACTGACCACACCGGGCCCTACGTAGCCCATGTTTCCAGTTATTAATATCTTCATCTTGTACAAAAGGTTTATATAAAAGGGTTTGGGTTCAAGAGGTTAGTTGATGGTCTTGGAGAGCATCTTATGCCACACGTTCCAGGGTGCTTTGCCGCTCTGCCACAGATCCTCCAGCACATGCTTGTCGCGCAGCGTGTCCATAGGCTGCCAGAAGCCCTTGTGGCGGTAGGCGGAAAGCTCGCCTTCCTCGGCTAATGCCTCCAGCGGGCCGCGCTCCCAGATGGTACTGTCATCCTCGATGTAGTCGAACACCCCCGGCTCCAGCACAAAGAAGCCCCCATTGATCCAGGGCATCTCGCCCCCGGTGGGCTTCTCCTTGAACTGCGACACCTTGGTGGCCTCACCGGAGAGATTAAAAGCGCCAAAGCGGCCCGGCTGCTGCACAGCCGTCAGGGTGGCCAGCGTACCCTGCTGCCTGTGGTACTCAATGGAGGTGGCAATGTCCACGTCGCTGACCCCGTCGCCGTAGGTCATGCAGAAGGTGTCATCGCCCACGTAGTCCCGCACCCGCCTCAGGCGGCCGCCGGTCATAGTGCCCTCACCGGTGTCCACCAGCGTCACTTTCCACGACTCGGTGTGGTTCTTGTGCACCTCCATGCTGTTCTTGCGCATGTCGAAGGTCACATCAGAGTTGTACAGGCAATAGTTGGCAAAGTATTCCTTTATGATGTGGCCCTTGTAGCCGCAGCAGATCACAAACTCGTTTATGTTATGAAAAGAGTATATTTTCATGATATGCCACAGGATGGGCTTGCCTCCGATTTCCACCATCGGTTTTGGACGGACGCCACTTTCCTCACTTATCCTGGTCCCGTATCCGCCTGCTAGTATAACTGCTTTCATGTATGCAAAGGGGTTAAAATGAAAAAAATCCTCAGTTACCCTAGTCTAAGAATTGCACTGAGAAGTAAACTGACTTAATGCTTGATACGAGGATTTATATATTTTGATTTATATAACTATACCTTTTGATCAGGTTTTTATCTTTTATACAGATTACCGGCAGGATAGTTCTGAAAGGTGAGCCGCTCGGAGGGACTCAAGAAATACACGCGGAAGCCCTTGCCCAGCTGCTTTGGGCTGCAGACACACAGGTTGGCTTTGTGGGTGAACCTGGCCTTGGTGTAGTGCCGCTGCACGCACTGCCGGTAGCGGCAGTAGGACTGCCTGTAGCGGTAGTAGTGCTGAAGAAAGTTCCCCCATCTCATCATCCGGCCTGTGTCTTGATAAGCGATACCTATTCGGATAGCTGCCGCTGCCTGGCTTCCTGCAGCATGGTTCTGCACAACAGGTACAGGAACATACTGTTGGTATAGAGATAACGTTTCCAGAGGCGGCGCGGCTCCTGCCACAGCCTGTAGGTCCATTCCAGCGAAAGATCCCGGGCCCATTTGGGCAAACGCTTCTCCAGGCCGGCATAGGTCATGTATGCCTGCCCTACCCCAAGCATGCAGGCCTTTATACGCCCCTTATGACCGGCCATCCAGCGTTCCTGCTTAGGGCAGCCCAAGGCCACAAACACCAGGTCCGGGGCCGCCTCATTGATCATCTGTACAATGGCCTCGTCTTCTGCATCGCTTAGCTTGCGGAAAGGCGGGGAGTAATAACCGGCGACTTTGAGCTCAGGCAGCTCTTGCCGGGCCCGGGCCACCACGGCCTCCAGCACCTGGTCTGTGGAGCCATAGAAGTATACAGACTTTCCCCGGGCCGCAGCCTCCTGCAGCAAACGTGGCAACAGGTCCATACCTGCCACACGGTCCTGCTGCAGCCCGTACTTTAGCTTCATGAGTTTGGAAAGGGGGCCTCCGTCCGGGGTGACTACATCGGCCTGGTTCAGTAGGCGGTTAAAGGAATGGTCGCGGTAAGACTCTACGAGCATGTGCACATTGGCAAAACACACATAGGAAGAAGGCTTATGCTGGCAGAGCCAGAAAACATGCTCCACAAAGCGGTCAAAGCCCCCGACGGAGATGTGGGAGGTCAGGAGCCTGCGCCGCTCTTTTAACGGCGGCTCGCCTGCAGTTTCAGTTTTAAGCGGGTTGGGTATATCACTAGTATGCATTCTTCTCTCCTTTTATCATGTTCCATACCGTCAAAAAGATGATCTTCATGTCCATCATAAAGCTCCAGTTCTCCATATACTGCACATCATACTCCACGCGTTTTTCCATGAGCTGCAGCTCCTTTGTCTCGCCGCGGTAGCCGCTCACCTGCGCGTACCCGGTTATACCCGGCGTTACAAAGTGCCGCATTTTGTACTTCGAGATCAGCTTGGAGTAGTGATCCAGCTGCGAGACCAGGTTAGGCCGCGGCCCCACCACCGACATGTCGCCCAGCAGCACGTTGAAGAACTGCGGCAGCTCGTCCAGGCTGGTCTTGCGCAGGAAGCTACCGACACGCGTAATGCGGGGGTCGTTCTTGGTCGCCTGTAACTCCGTGTTGTTGTTCACACGCATGGTACGGAACTTATAGCACACGAAAAGCCTGTTTTTCTTGCCTGGGCGCAGCTGCTTGAAGAAAATAGGTCCCTTTTCCTCCAGCCTGATCGCCAGCGCAATGAGGGGAAGGATCACAGGGAAGAGCAGCAGGATCACCCCAAGTGAGAAGGCAATGTCAAAGGCCCGCTTGATGGCACGGTTCGAGGCGATCTCCAACGGCTCCTTGCGGACGCTGATCATCGGCACGTTATGGTAGAAGTACATGTTCACGTCCTTCTGCACGATGGCGCTGAAGTCCGGCACCATCCGGAAGTACACGAAATTGTCATCCGCAAACTCTGTCAGGTCGTCTATTTGCTCTTTGTCATTCAGCGGCAACGTATAGTAGATCTCGTCGATGCTGTGTTGCAGGCAGTAGTCTTTCAGGTCAGCAATGCCGCCCTTCACCTGGGAATGGTAGGGGCTCAGTGCATCCGCGTCATCGTCGAAGAAGCCCATGAACTTGGTGCCCAGGTTCTCATTGGCGCTCATTGTCTGGTACAGTGCGGTGGCTGTCGGGCCGGAGCCTACGATCACATAGCGCGTGTGCACAATATCCGACTTGGTCATGTACTCATACACCTGCCACAGCAGCAGGCGACTGATCCCGATCAGCAAGGCCGTAGACAGGTAGGTGTACAGGAGCAGCAAACGGGACAGCTCCTCCAGGTTGAAGATTACGATACAACTGGAAAGCAGGAAGGCATGCAGAATAAAGGCGTTGATCAGGTTAGCAAACCTTTTCTCGCACGAGATCAGTCTGTCTATCCGGAACAGGAAGTTCGTAAACCCTGACACGATCCACCACACCAGCGCAAACAGCAGAAAGAACACGCTGTACTGGTAATCAAACTCCGTGCTCCCATAGCGGAACAGGTTCGAGATCTTGAACGCAAACGTAATAAGAGTGATATCCAGTATCAACAGAAAAACCCTGTTGACACTATAGTAATGGCGGTATTTATTCATGACGAGAAATAGTACTTATATTATCATACACCCAATGGTTATTTGCTTACTTTCACCCTCTCTCCTCCCCTTCTGTTCCCCGGCAACTCTTCTCTGCAAAAGCAAAAAGAATGTGGCAACGTTTAAGCACCAGACCCTTACATGTATACCTGAGGTATTCATAGTTGAGGGCCTATAATGTTTCCAGCATTGTCTAGCAAACCACTAGCCTCAATACATTTTACAATACGGCACCACTTTTTCAAAGTTTATGATTTTACCTATAAGCATTAGGATAAATATTTTTATTTATATTTAAAGATATCAACATAAAAATCCTCCAACACTAGCGCAACAACTTCACTACAACTTATTTACATTTTCGCTTTACAGATACACACATGGCACTCAAACCAAGATACAAATATGACTATACATATAAATTAGAATATATAGATATGTTCTCCTTATAAGCTTCACAGCCCAAGGAAGCTTGGAGAATCATAAGGTTTAACTAATGCGGCACACGACCTGCCCCTGTCATGATAAGCAGGAGCCACGACTAACTTAAAACCAACTCTTGATTGGTTAATTACAAAACTTCAGAGCATTCAGCAGCTGTGTTACTCGTTTTCAACAGCACGTCAATATCCAACCCCTGAAAAACACTACTCCCATATATATAAATAAGTATATGTTATACACCTGCACAAACACACCCACACCCCAGACTTTTCAACCCCAAATCTTTTACAATTAAATTGTTATCACTAGCTTAGCGGCAATTTACAGAGTTCACTAAACCTTTGGCTGTACATAAGAATTATACAATACCAAAACCATAAGACCAGATTTAAAAAAAAGGCACCACGCTAGTTATATTACAATTACCATGAAACACGTATACCTCTTTCCTATATTGCACATTTTTACTTGCGGCAACACCGTATCTCCCGATAAACCAAACAGGAGAGTTTGTAGATAAACCACTTTTTACCTTCATGCACCTTCTGCTACCAGGCGATTCACACGCTATGTATATGTAGTGCTGCGACTCCGGTAGCCTGGTGCAGCAACCCGATTATATTTTCAGCTTAACAAACTTATTCAGCTTTTAGCCATGAAGCCGAACTTAAAAGGCACACTGCTGCCTCTGCTCATTATGCTTAATGTGCTCTGGGCAAACTATGCCCTGGCCCAGGCATGTACCCCTGCCATTACCTCCTCCGGAACCGAAAACCTGTGCCGCCAGGGGCAGGCAACCCTCACGGCCAGCGAAGCAGCCAGCTACCAGTGGTCTACGGGAGCCACCACCAGATCCATCACCGTAACAGAGGGCGGAGCTTACTGGGTGAAGACGGTAACAGCGGATGGATGTGAGGGAACCTCTGAAACAGTGACGGTGGCAGGCAAGCCGGACGCCAGCATCATCAACCCGATCTACAACTTTGTGTACTGCAGCTACTCTGGCAGCTCTGCCACCTTTAGGCTGGTGGTGCAGAACGCTTCCAAAACGAAGGAGACCAACCAAAGCTACAGGATCAACTGGGGCGACGGCAGCGCTGTAGAAACCTTTGACAGCGGCTTTGAAACGGCCAGCCACACCTATACCGCAGGCGGGTCATACGACCTGGAGCTGACGGTAACAGGGCAGGACGGCTGCACCAGCACGAAGGTAGAACCGGTGTTCATCGGCAGTAACCCTGGCCTTGGGATCTCGAACAACGGCAGCAGCACCTCCTGTGCCCCGGCCACTTTTGAGTTCAAGATCACCGGCGTGGAGGGCAACTCCCCTTACACCATTTATACCTTCCAGTTCGACGATGGCTCTGCCCCCCTGGTGTACACGCACGCGCAGTTGCCGGCAGACCGCATCATCCGCCATACCTTCACAGAGTCGTCGAAGGGCAAACAGTTTGGTTTCACCTTAACCGGCATCGCCGAAAACCCCTGCAGCTCCACCAAGGCCACCTGGGAGGGTATCCGCATATCCAAAGGCCCCGAGGCGGACGCCAGGCCTGAGACGGCCATCGGCTGTGTGGGGGTGCCAATCAAGTTCAATGACCTTTCCAAAGGTGGCTACGATGCTTCCTCCCGCACCGTGGCCCACACCCGCAAGTGGTCTATCACCCCGGAAACAGGTTGGGTAGTGCACAAGGGTAGTTTAGAGGACCCTGTACCTAGTGTTAAATTTAATGAACCGGGAGTTTATACTGTAAAATTGGTCGTGAACCCGATCGACCCGAACTCCACCTGCGGGGGCGACTCGGTACAGTTCGACATCACCATCATCGAGCCAGCCAGGGCGAACTTCAAGCTCAGCGGCAAC
>JAJLKL010000107.1:0-25253 GCA_033838975.1 Hymenobacteraceae bacterium
GCCTGGACCTGGGTATACCGGTTCGGGTGCCTTACCTGCCCAAAGGAGACCGCTTTGTGCTTAACGAGTTTGACGGCAGCTTCAGCGGCGACTACGGCATGGTGCTCAACATCGCCATCGGCTATCCTTTTTAATGTGCTAATTGGGTAATGGGGTAATGAGTTAATAAGGTAATGTGCAAATTTGTTCTTAAAGTTTAACTCAGGTTGCCCCTCCAGAGTTTTTGACCAGAGGAACACACTAGAAACATCAACCCATTACCCAATTAGCACATTAACACATTACCCCATCAACACATTAGCACATTACCTTATTCGCTCATTGATAAAAGCCACGAGCTCCTGCCACTGCTGCGGGTGGAACCAGGTATACTCCTCCGGATGCTTGTTAAACCATGTGAGCTGGCGCTTGGCATAGCGGCGGCTGTTGCGCTTTAGCAGGCGCACGGCTTCCTCCCAGTCATACTTGCCCTCCAGGTAGTCAAATATCTCCTTGTAGCCTACCGTTTGCAGGGCATTGTGCTCCCGGTAAGGGTAAAGGGCTTTGGCCTCTTCCAAAAGCCCCTGCTCCAGCATCAGGTCCATGCGCTGGTCGATGCGGCTGTACAGCTCCACCCTGTCCCGGTTCAAGGCTATTTTGATGACATTGAAAGGCCGCTCCGGCTTTTCGCTTTTCCGGAAATCAGAGTAAGGCTTGCCGCTGCTCAAACAGACCTCCAACGCCCTTACAACGCGCTGCGGGTTAGCCTTATCCACTTGGTTAAAGTATACAGGGTCCAGCACCTGCAACTTTTCGATTAACGGCGCCAGGCCCTGCTCCTCATACTGCTGGATCAATTGCTCGCGTACCTGGGGGTCAGTGTCCGGCATCGCATCCATGCCCTCCAGCACAGCCCGCACATACAAGCCGGAGCCTCCGGTCATGATCACCACGTCCTTAACCCGGAACAGCTCTTCCAGCAGCGCCAGTACATCCTGCTCAAAGGTGCCGGCACTGTACTCTTCGGTGATGCTGTGCGAGTCGATGAAATAATGCTTCACGCCCTGCTGCTCCGCCTCCGTAGGTTTGGCCGTTCCGATGCTCATCTCCCTGAAAAACTGTCTGGAGTCAGCTGAGATGATATCTGTGTCATAGTACTTGGCCAGCTGTACGCATAGGTCCGTTTTCCCCACGGCAGTCGGCCCTACCACCACAATCAGGTGTTTCTGTTTCATTTTTTCTCCCATAGATCAAGCTGGCTTTCTGTACCTACTACGCTGATTTCCTACATTTTTAAACAAAAAAGCACGAACAGCCGCAAGTTATTGTTAATAAGCAGCAGCGAATAAGGCACTGCAGCATTTTTTTGCTAATTTATCACTGATTTTATAAACTTTGTATAGGAGGGCTTCTTCTTACGGAAGGCTCTTATACATATACTCTAGCATATTACTATAATGCCATATATCCCCAACAGGCAAGAGAACGAACATATTTCTGAACAGGCAAATACGCTGTTACAGGTACTGGTGCAGCTTACGATGCCGGGCCACGGCTTGGTGGTAGCACTCCCCGACGGGCAGGTGCTGGTAATGAATGAGCAAACAGAAAAGTATAGTTTCCTTGCTTCAGATGCCCCTTCAACGCCAAGGCTGTCCTCCCTTCTTGGCATCAGTCAGGAGGAGTACAGCCAGTTGGCCAGGAACCTGAACGAGCAGCAGAAGGTAGCCGGCAGTATTACAACCGATGCAAACTCTTTCCACTACAGCTGCCGCCAGGTACAGTACCAGGAAACAAGCTTTGTTTGTGTGGAGCTGTCTGAACTGGGGCAACCATCCGCCCTGGTGCCTTTCAACGGGGATAATTACCACAATGTGTTCGAGCACAGTGCCGAGCCTTTGTTCATCCTGGACCGGGAAGGCCACTTCATCGACATGAACCGTAGCGCCCTCAGCCTGGTGGACCGTGAGAAAGAAACATTGGTGGGGGAGTCGATCTTTAAAAGCTTTGATCTGAACCTGTTTGAGCGCGTGGCACTGAAGGGGCAACTGCACCAGGTGCTGGCCGGTAAGCCGCAGAAATTTGAGTGGTGGCTGCACGAAAGGGAGCAGTTGCTACCGATCGAGATCTCGCTACAGGCAGGCTCATTCAACGACGAGCAGGTGATTTTCGGCTACGTCAAGAACCTGTACGAGGTGATCGGGTCTGAGCAGGATGTCCGGTTCCGCAACCACCAACTGGAGTTTGTAAACCAACTCATCACGAACCTCTCTACCTCCGACAGCCAGCTGGAGGTGCTGAACTTCACGCTGGACGAGCTGCTCACCAAAAGTGATATTGCGGCAGGCTGCGTATACACCACTTGCCTGTCAGACTGTAAGGCTACCCTGTCCTACTCAGCGGGCTCTGTGGGCGCCCCCGCTCTGCCTGATGAGCTGACCCTTCCACCAGACAAGCTGCCACTGCTACTTACCGGCGACAAGCGCAAGGTGCTGGCAGAGCTTCAGGAAGGCTTGCAGCAAGAGCTGCAGCGGGAGGGCCTGACCGTGGTTCCCGTAACCACGGATAAGGATGTGATCGCCCTGATCCTTGTCTGGACAAACGGGGAAACCAAGATCACGCAGTCTTTCTCTGCCCTGCTTGACTTTATTGGCAGTGCCATTGGTAATTACATTGCGCGCCACCAGCTGCAGCAACAGCTAACCATGACCGAGGATAAGTACAGGCTGCTGTTTGAGTCCTCCCACGACGCCATCCTGCTCTTCAAGGATGGGCTGGTAGTAGAGTGTAACGAAAAAGCGCTGGAGATCTTCCGCTGTACCCGGGAGGATCTGATCGGCCACTCCCCTAACGACTACTCCCCGGAGTACCAGCCAGACGGCATGCGCTCCACCGAAAAAGCGGCTCAGATCATGAAGGATGTGATCACCACAGGCAGGCCTGTGACCTTTGAGTGGAAGAACATGCGCAAGGATGGCACCCCCTTCGATGCAGAGTTAAGCGTGAACCGTCTCATCATAGACGGGGAGACCTATGTGCAGGTGTTCAAGCGGGACATCACGCAGCGCAAGATCGCCCAGCAGGCCAAGCGCCGCGAAGAGGTGGTAAAGGAGTCGATGAACCAGTTCCGGAACTTCCTGGAAAAGGTAAACCTCATCTACTACAGCCTGGACACAAAGGGGAACGTGGCCTACGCCAACGACTACTTCCTGAAGTACGTGGAGTATAGCCGCGAGGAGCTCGTCGGAAAGAATTTCTATGATGTGCTGGTGCCGGAGTATGACCGCGACCAGAGAAAACACGATTTCATGAGAGCGCTGGAAACGCGCCGCCTCAGCACCTATTACGAACGCGATGTGATCACCAAGTCAGGCCAGCTGAAGACGATCCGCTGGAACTGCATGCTGGAGTACGGCCCTGACGGCGAGGTAACCGGCCTGACAAGCGTGGGCAAGGACATGACCGATAAGCGTATCGCCATGGAGGCCCTGAAAGACAACAAAATACGCCTGCAGGACCTCTTCGACAACGCCCATGACCTTATCCAAAACATCTCGGTAGACAACAAGTTCATCTTTGTGAACAGGGCCTGGAAAGAGCGCCTTGGCTATACCGATGAGGACATTGAGTCGCTGACCCTTAACGACATCGTACACCCTTACTACAAGGCCAAGCTGATCTACCAGCTGCGCAACCTGTACAAGGGCGAGAATGTGAACAAGATCGAAACCGTGTTCCTGACAAAAGCAGGCAAGCCCATACACCTGATCGGCAGTATTACCTGTAGCTGGCAGGACGGCCGTCCGGTGGCCACGCGCGCCATTCTGCACGACATCACAGACCGTATCAAGGCCGAGCGCCTGCAGAAGGTATACTACAGTATCGCCAACCTGGCCATCAGCAGCAAAGACCTGAACTCGCTGTACTCGGCCATTCACCGGGAGCTGAGCAAGATCATTGAGACACGCAACATTTACATTGCCCTCTGCGACCAGAAGCACACGTTCCTGCACTTTGTATACCTGGTAGACCAGAACCAGGACAAGACCATGAGGACGCAGATCAAGCGTCCGTTCTCGGTTGGCCTGTCGGAGTACATCATCGAGACAGGGAAGCCGATGTACATGCAGAAGCAGGAGCTGATAGAGCTGGCCAAGCAGGAAGGCTTCAAGATCCACGGGCCTGTGCCGGAGGTGATCCTCTGCTCCCCGCTGGCCATTGGCGACCGCATCATTGGCGTGATCGCCCTGCAGGACTACCAGAACCAGGAGGCTTATGTGCATACCGATATCGAGATCCTTCACTTTATCTCGAACCAGGTGGCCCTGGCCATTGAGCGCAAGCGCAACGAGGAGCAGATCAACAACCAGAACGCGCGCCTGAACGCTATCTTTGAGTCAGGCACGCACCACATGTGGTCGCTTAACCGCAGCTACGAACTCACCTCCTTTAACCGAAACTTTGCCTCTGCCTTTGAGCGCAGAAGCGGGCAGGAACTGCTGCCTTACACACGCTTGGATGACTCGAGCATATTGCCGATCCATGAGAACTCCTATGCCTTCTGGGAGGAGAAGTACCAAAAGGCCTTTGAGGGGGTGCAGCAGCATTTTGAGATCCACCTGCAGAACCCCGAAAGCTGGCGCGAGGTATACCTGAACCCCATTTACCTGGAAGACGGCACCTTTGAAGAGGTATCCGGTATCGCACTCGACATCACCGATAAGAAAAGGTCTCAGCTGGCCCTGGCGAAAAGCGAGGAGAAGTTCCGCCATATCTTCGAGTCGTTCCAGGACGTGTACTACCGCACTGCCCTGGATGGTACGATGGAGCTGGTGAGCCCTTCGATTTCGCAGCTCCTGGGGTATACCGAAAGCGACGTGCTCGGTAAGAACACCTCTATTTTTTATGTAGATGACCGGGACCGGGAAATACTGAAAAGGCGGGTGCTGATAGAAGAGAGCATCCGTGACTATGAGGTGCAGATGATCTGCAAGGATGGCACTCCAAAAACGGTGGTGCTGGACTCGAAGCTGGTGTATGACGATGAAGGTGACCCTATTGCCATGGAGGGGGTGGCACGCGATGTATCTGAGCTAAAGCGCACCCAGATCGCCCTGCTGAAGGCGAAGGAGGAGGCCGAAAACCTGCTGAAGGTGAAAACACAGTTCCTGGCCAACATGAGCCATGAGCTGCGTACGCCCATGAACGGCATCATCGGCATGATAGACCTGCTGAGCCAGATCAACAACGACCCGGAGCAGAGCGAGTACATCGATACCCTGCGCAAGTCCTCCGACGCCTTGCTGGCCATCCTGAACGACATCCTGGACCTGTCCAAGATACAGGCGGGCAAGCTGGTCATTCACGAAAGCGGCGTAGACCTGCACGAGACGCTGGGTAAGATTCACTCCCTGTTCGCCAACCGCGCACAGCAGAAGGACCTGAAGTTCACCTACCACATCGCCCCGGACACCCCGCGCTACGTGATGACCGACGAGACAAGGCTGTTGCAGGTACTGTCTAACCTTACCTCCAACGCCATCAAGTTTACCAACGCCGGCGAGGTAAGCATCCACGTGGCCAGCACCACCTTGTCCAACGACAAGTACCGCCTGCAGGTACGGGTGAAAGACTCCGGAATAGGTATCTCTGAGGAGAACCAGAAGCTGCTGTTCACCGACTTCACCCAACTCGACAACTCCTCTACCAAGACGTTCGGCGGTACAGGTTTGGGGCTGGCTATCTCGAAGCAGCTGGCGCACCTGCTGGGCGGCGACATTGGCGTGGAGTCTGAGCCGAACGACGGCAGTACCTTCTGGTTCACCATTGTGGTGCGCAAGGCAAGCGAGGCTACTGTACGAGAGCAGCTACAGCGCCAGCAGCAGGAAATTGAAGAGCTCACCACCCTGGAGAACCCGCCTTATGTACTGCTGGTGGATGACAACCAGATCAACCAGAAGGTGGCACAGAAGCAGCTGGAGCGGCTGGGCTGCCGCACCGACATTGCCTCCAACGGCTATGAGGCCATTGAGTACGCCACCGCCAACCAGTACAACCTCATCTTCATGGATATCCAGATGCCGGAGATGGATGGGGTAACCGCCACCAAACACATCAAGAAGAAGCTTGGCAGTACCTGCCCTCCTATCGTGGCCATGACGGCCTATTCCATGAAGGACGACAACATTAAGTTCATCAGCCTGGGGATGGATGACTATGTGTCCAAACCTGTGAAAAGTACAGATTTGCACACTGTCATAACGAAGTGGCAGCACAAGGATTGGGAGACCAACGGGCAGGCTGGCGCTGAAGAAAAACTACCGAAGCACAACGCCCAGCAACCCATCATTGATGAACAGGTGCTGGAGCAGCTGCGTAGTATAGGGGGAGAGGATTTTACCAAGCAACTTTATACCGAATTTGAGCAGGAAGCCGCAGAACTGCTCGAGGAGGCCAAAAAAGAACTGGATGCACAACAATACAAGAGTATTTTGAGTACATTGCATCAGCTAAAGGGTACCGGCTTCACTTTAGGTATAAACCCGTTGGCTGAGTTGGCCAAGCAGCTGGAGCACGACATCAAGCACGACAACTTCGAAAGCGTGCATGTCAACTTTACGAAGCTGCTGGAACAATACGAGAACTACCGTAAAGCATATAAGGAAATTATCATTTAGTTTACACCTATGGCAGATAAAACCATCCTGATTGCAGAGGACAGCTCTGTGATCCTAAACCTTACGAAGAAGATCCTTGAGCTTCAGAATTACAAGATCCTGACTGCCAAGAATGGCGGTGAAGTGATCAAGCAGGTGGAGAACAACAAGATCGATGCTATTTTGATGGACCTGAACATACCTGTGAAGAGTGGCATGGACTGCACCAGGGAAATCCGCGCGCACGAGAACAAGGAGATCGCCAATATTCCGATCATTGCCGTGACAGGTAATGCAAATAACTACAGCATGGAAGACTTCAAAGAAGCGGGCATCAACGATTACCTGCCGAAGCCGCTGGATTTTGACGCGCTGGTGCTAACGGTTAAAAAGTATACGGCATAGTACATGGAGCTGAAGTACACGCGGCCATTCTTAAACAAGCTGGAGGATATTTTTGCAGAGTCGGATTTTGTGCTGCGCTACGAAAAAGGCAATTTTAAAGCAGGTTACTGCTTGCTGAAGGATATGAAAGTGGCCGTAGTGAACAAGTACTACAGCCTGGAAGGCAAGATCAACTGCCTGTATGATATCCTGCGCACCATTTCAGTGGATGAAAGCCGTCTGAGCGAGAAGACCCGACAGCTTTATCTGGAAATCCGTAATCAGGAACAATCCAATTGAAAGTAACATTTCTAGGAACGGGCACCTCGCAGGGCGTACCGGTAATCGGGTGCAGCTGCGAGGTGTGCCGTTCCGTAGACTACCGTGACAAACGCCTCCGTGTATCTGTGCACCTGCAGGTAAACGGGAAGAGTATCATTATTGACTCCGGTCCTGACTTCCGGCAGCAGGTGCTGCGTGAGCGCATCACGTCGCTCGACGCGCTGGTGTTCACCCACGAGCACAAAGACCACACTGCCGGCCTCGACGACATACGCGCCTACAATTTCTCACAGCATAAAGACATCCCTTTATATGGTGAGCAGCGCGTGCTGGAGCAACTGAAACGGGAGTTTGCCTACATCTTTGCCGACTTCAAGTACCCCGGCATCCCGCAGGTAGAATTACATTACATAGACGAAGAGCCCTTTGAGGTAGAGGGTGTCCTGTTCACCCCGATCCGGGTAAAGCACTACAGGCTGCCGGTGCTTGGCTACCGCATCGGGGATTTCACCTATATCACCGACGCCAACTATATCTCTGAAGAAGAGAAAGAAAAGGTAAAAGGCTCCAGGGTGATCGTGCTCAATGCCCTGCGCAAAGAGCCGCACATATCCCACTTCTCCCTGGAGGAGGCCATAGGGTTACTGGAAGAGCTGCAGCCCGAGCAGGCCTACCTTACCCACATCAGCCATTTGCTGGGCCAGCACCGCGACGTGGAGCCACACCTGCCCGACTTTATCCGGTTGGCCTATGACGGTCTGCAGGTCGAGCTATAGCCTGAGCCTGGAAATCAGATGCTAGCCACAGGACACAAGGCTTTGTACCTGATTTTGTTGTTTAGGAAAATGTAATTCGTAATTCTACCAAAAGTGCACCTGAACTATTACTTTTTACGGCAACTCACGGAGTCCCTGCGCACGCAGCTAGCCGGCATGCAGGCCATCACTGCATTCAGCCAGAACAAGGATGAACTGGTATTGGGCTTTGCCAAATCAGAGCAGGAGTTCTATATCCGGGCAATGCTCGGCTCTCATTTTACGTCCCTCTCCTTTCCCACCGAGTTCAGAAGAGCCCGTGCAAACAGTGTGGAGCTGATGCAGGAAATGCAGGGGCAGACCGTGCTGGATGTAGTGCAGCACAGGAACGAACGCAGCTTCTACATTAAGTTTACGCAGGATTACCTGTTGCTCTTCAAGCTCTTCGGCAACAGGTCCAACATTGTCCTTTACCGGCACGGAGAGCCGCTGGAGCTTTTCCAGAGCAAGTTTGGTGCTGATGCGGAGCTGGCCCCGCTGCAGATGGACCGCCCGCTGCAGCAGAACTACGAAGCCTTCGCCACGGCCAACGGCAACCTGCGCAAGGTATACCCCACCTTTGGCGACCTACCGGCGCTGTACCTGGAAGAGCGCGGGTACAGCCAACTGCCGCTAGCGGATAAATGGGAGCGGGTACAGGAGGTACTGGATATACTGGAGGCTCCGGAGCATTATTACATCATCCGCCTGCAGGATAAACTCCGCCTGTCTCTGTTGCCCTTGGGTGAGGTGCTCCATACCTACACAAACCCGCTGGAGGCGCTGAACAGCTTTACCCGGCTATACCTGTCCGAAACGGGTTTCGAAAAGCAGTATGAGCAGGCAAAGCAGCAACTGGAGCGTAAGCGGTATACCACCCAGGCCGTACTGGAGCAAAGCGAGCAAAAGCTGCAGGAGCTCCGGCACGACCGCTCCTACTCCCAGACGGCCGATGTGATCATGGCCAACCTTACCAATATTCCGCCGCGCGCCACCGAGGTAGCCCTGTACGACTTCTACACTGATCAGCAGCGGACGTACAAACTGAAGCAGAACGAGACGCCTCAAAAATTTGCGGAGCGCCTGTACCGTAAAGCAAAAAACCAGCACGTGGAAGTAAGCCAGCTGGAGGATAAGGTAGAGCGCAAACTGGAAGAAGTGATCGTGCTGGAGGACGCGCTGCAAGCTTTGACCGAGGTACAGGGTTACAAACAGCTTAAAGTCTTTCTCCGCGACTACAGCCACTTACTGAGCTCTAAGCAGCAGGCACAGCAGGAAATACCGTTCCGCCTCTTCGAAACAGAGGGGTTCAAGATCCTGGTTGGCAAGAGCGCCCGGAACAACGACCTCCTCACCCAGCGCCACACCTACAAAGAAGACCTCTGGCTTCATGCCAAAGACGTGTCAGGCTCTCACGTGGTCATCAAGCACCAGGCGGGTAAAACGGTACCTGCCACTGTACTTGAGAAAGCGGCACAGCTGGCAGCCTACTACAGCAAACGCAAAAATGACTCACTCTGTCCGGTGCTGTACACCCCCAAAAAATGGGTCCGCAAACCCAAAGGCTCCGCCCCCGGGTCAGTTGTGGTTGAACGCGAAAAGGTACTGCTGGTAAAGCCGGAGAACCCTTTTGAAAAGAACCGGTAGGGAGCTATACCTGCTACGGGACAACCTTGAGCATCAAACTGTCTTGCCCTCCTTGTACAGAATTCAGCAGTACAGGTAAAGCATACCGGGAGTAGCGGCGGCGGCAACAGAAATTTGCCAGGGACACTGTCCTGGAATTGCATAATCTGATGGTTGGGGTAAAAAGGGGAGGAAAGAAAATGTGCGCACGGGGAGATTCGAACTCCCACACCCGAAGGCACCACCCCCTCAAGATGGCGTGTCTACCGATTTCACCACGTGCGCAGGTAAAATGTGGATGCAAAAGTAAGTAGGCGGCCCGACATTTGCAAAGCCTAACACAAAAATTCCTGACTTACGGTTTTTCTTTCAGTAATGGCGCCTAAAGCTTCGTTCTTTAGAACCATATCACTGCTGATAAATGTTAGCCCTTATACATACTTGTTACCTTTTTGTTGATAGTAAATTGAGTAGATGCTCGTGTTTTTTAATTTGCACATTAGGACTTTCCGAAGCATACGCTTAATTTTATACTTGTGCAACAAGTAGTTAGCGCATCAACTATTTTAGCCAACTCGCACCGAAGAACTGTATGAGCATCGAAATAAATGAACTGTCGAAAGCCTTTGGAAGAAAAAATGTACTGCAGAACCTTAGCCTTACAGTAGAGCAAGGGCAGTGTTACTGCCTGCTTGGGAAGAACGGTGTTGGTAAAAGTACTTTCCTGAACTGCATACTGGACCTCATCCAACCTGACGCGGGGCGTGTTGCGCTCTTCGGGAAAGACTACAGAAATCACTCCCTGGAAGTAAAGCAGAACCTGGGGGCTTTGTGTGAGGACAACCCGCTGATCGAGGAGTTCACGGGGCTGGAGTACCTCACGTTCGTGTCTAAGCTCTACAACCTTTCCGCCGCCGACGCCGAGGAAAGGATCAACAGCCTTACCAATTACTTTTTCACGGACAGGGAGGCGCTGCACAAGAATATCGCCGGCTATTCCACAGGCATGAAGAAGAAGGTGGGCATTGCTGCGGCCATTCTGCACAAGCCTCAGGTGCTAATACTGGATGAACCGTTCACAGGGCTAGACCCGATCGCGGCGCAGTTGCTCGTGCAGCTTATCCGCAGCTACAGTACACCAAACCGCGTGGTGCTCATTTCCTCGCACGACCTGAACTATGTAGAGAAGGTTGCCACGCATATCGGTGTCCTGAACGACGGACAGCTGATGTACAACGGCTCTGTGCAGGAGTTTACCATGAACGGTGAAAACCTCATCGACCAGGCCCTGTTCCAGCTACTCCTGCCGCATCATAACACAGAGACAAACATCGACTGGATGCTGAACTAAGTGAGGAGTTAAAAGTGTAAGGTCTTAAGCAGAGCATCTCTTCTGCTTGGGAGCTTTCAGCTCATAACTCTAAACTCTTAACCAGATCACATGGATTTAATCATATTTTCGTGCCGTGCCAGGCTGTCGGGCTTCTTCCGCCACAAGAAACTACAGCGGGTATCGCTGATGGCACTGGGTATACTCATGGCTTTCTTTTACAGCTGGGTGTTCTCTTTTTTGCTCCAAAAGGCACACGGGGATAATTTTATTCCGGGCGTGGAGCAGACGCTGGAGTACGCAAACCTCTTCCTGCTGGCCATCATCATTCTGAAGGGTTTCTTTCCGGCCTATGTGCCGAAAGCGGAGATCATTCAACGCATCTTCCCGGTCGGGCCACTGCAGAAGTTTAAAACAGAATTTCTGGTGGAGCTGGTGTCGCCGTTTTACTTTATCCTGCTGAACTTCCTGCTTTTCCTTTTCCTGATGTCCCCGGCCTATACCCTGGTGCATTTCCTGCAAAGTGTACTGGTGCTGCTCACAGCCCATGTCACGCTCCGGTCGCTGCAGGTGTTTGTGGAGCGGAAAATTCGCTGGACGCACAGCCACTTTATATCAGCCGCCGTTATGGCGGGTGCCTTTATTGCGCTACAGGTCCGGGTACCTATGTTCAAGCCCTCCGAAGATTGGCTAATGCTGATCGTGCACATGGCGGCGCTGGGCTTCTTTGTCTGCTCCAACTACTTTCTGGAGAAAGCCGCTACGGAGCCGCGCCGGAAAGTAGTGACCTACAGCGACAACAGCCGCCGCAGCCTGGGCTGGCGCCTGTTCAAGAACCATAAGCTGGCCAAACAGATGCTCATCTTTGGCCTGGCCTTCAAGGTGATCATACTGGCCATAGACGCCCTATCCTTATCAAAGGCCGGAGAGCATATCTTTGAGAAAAGCGTTTCGCTGTGGCTGTTTGTGGGGCCGCTCGTGATCTATTCCTACGTGTTTAACAACATCTGGGGCTTTTACCGAAACCTCTGGCTGACGGTGGAGAGGGCCAATGGCAAAGCGAAAGACTTTGTAAAAGCCAGCCTGGTGCCGCTGCGTGTACCCCTCCTGCTGGATGCGGTGATAACGGCGGCTTATGTGGCGGTTTTTAACCACGAGCAGGCGCTTTTTATAGTGGCCATGTACATGGGTGCGGTGCTGGTGCTTACCCCGTTGGGCCTGATCTCCTCCTTTGTGAGTCCGAAGGCCGTGAAGGGCGGGGTGTTCAGCTTCAGCGCCAAGGCCTCGTACCTGTTTAATTTTTTGGCTATTATCCTCTTCGGGATGCTGTTTCTGCCGCTTATCCACCCGCTGCTATACCTGGTGTACCCTTTGCTGATCGGAGGAGTTTTGTTTGCACTCGTGGCCGTGATGCGGGAGTACCCCAAGTACAAGTACAAGCTGTTTGAAACGCTTTATAAGGCAGAAGCCTGACCCGGAGCAACACATAAGAGAGCCTCTTACTCTACTCAAGAGGAAGCGGTTTTCTTATGCTGCTGCAGTAGTGTAAGGATGGGGCTAACGGCGGCAACCCTACTTTTCAGGCATCAGGCTAAGCAGGTCGAAAACATCTGCCTCCAGGTTCCCCTGTACTTCAAGCAGCAGCGACACCCGGCCTGGCTGCGGCACAATGTCCTGCACACGCACTGCATTCACCTGCCCCAGCAGTTTGGCTCCCTTCAGCTCAAGCCCCTTCTCCAGCATACCGTTGGCTTTACCGAGTTGCTCTCCGATAATTTCCCCCAGGTTAATTCTCGTCTTCTTTATGATCTGGTTGTAGGCCACTTTGTTTGCCAGTACCTCCAGAGCGGTGTTGAAGAGCCCGCTGGAGGTTCTGGAGTCTACCTTGAACTTTCGGACGGACAGCTGCTCGGAGGCGTTATCATAATCCAGCGTAGCCGTCACCAGCAGGTCCACCTGGTCACGCTTCAGCACCGTGCGCAGTATCCTAATTTTGATACCGAGCACCACATCGTTTGGCCCTGTGTTACTCTTGGCAATGCCGACATCCAGGATCTGGGCATAGGGAGGCTCATTTGTGTTTTCATCCTGCTTAGGTATGTACTCCCCGACAAATTGTTTCTTCAGCGCCCCCTCCAAGGCCGGGTAGGTAACCGAAATCGGTAGCTGTATCTTTACTGCGTTCTCCATAGATGAACCGGGTTATTGTCTGCATCGTCTGTGGTACCTTCTCCCCCTCCTGCCTTCTACACCATAATCCGGATCAAAAGTAGGGAAAAAAGCCGCAAGCCCCTTAACCTGCCCGTAAAGTTCTAAGCAGGCAGCACCCTTTCTACGAACAATAGCTGTATAGAGATAGATAAATGTAGGTATGAAACCCTGTGAAGCATGTCAAGATCGGCCAACTCCTTCTTAGATCAAATCCTTTAGGCTGCTCCTCGGGAAAAGGTCAGTTTTCAGGGTCGCTGTGCGTATACCCTGTGTAATAAAAACCGGAGGAGGAACCCCAGGACCAGCAACCCTATACCGGAAAGGATAACGGCCAGTGGCAGCGACACTGACATGGCCATACATCCCGTCAGCCCCAGGGCAGGTATAACCCTGCCGTAGATCTGCTGAGTCCGCGGCTGCTTCAGTGCGGCAACGTTGGTAATGCCGTAGTAGAGAAGTATGGTAAAGGTGGCAGCCCGCACGATAAACTCGAAGGCCCCTGCCACGGTGAGCAACAGTATAATGAAGCCTGTCACCAGAATGCCCAGGTGCGGCACCCGGTGATACTGGTGCACTTTCTCAAAAAAAGGCGGCAGGTCGTGTCTGCGGCCCATAGCCAGCATCATCCTGCTGATGCCTAAGATCTGGCTGAGCAGCACCCCCAGCATGGCCGTGGAACCTCCGATGGTGACCACTGTTTTAACGGCTGGGGTACTGAGCGCCGCTGCCACCTCCTGCAAAGGGGACTTACTGCCAGCCATCCCCTCTGCCCCTAGCACGCCAACCGCCACAAAGGACACTGCCGCGTACAGGATAACAGCAGAAACAATAGTGATGATAACTGCCCTGGGAATGGTCTTCTCCGGCTCCCTCACTTCCTCGGCAAGCGTAGCAATACGGGCATAGCCGGTGAAGGCAAAGAACAGCAGCGCCGCTGCCTCGGCAACACCAGCTAAGCCAAAGGGAGCAAAAGGCTTGAAATTAGTGGCATCCACGGCAGGCGCTCCGCTAAACACCAGGTACAGCAATGAAAGAACCGTCACGGAAACGATGATCAGGTTAAGCGTACCGGCCTTTTTAATGCCAAAGTAATTCGCGATCACAAGCAAGACCACCGCGATGAGGGACAAGGCCACTGGCGAAAGAACGGGCACGAGCTGGTAGAAGTAACTTCCAAAGCCAATGGCCACGACACCTGCCGCCGAGAGCTTACTGATCAGAAACATCCAGCCTGCCGAGAACCCCAGCCCAGGGCTCAGCAACCTGTACCCATACTCGTAAGTGCCTCCTGAGTGCGGGTAAACGGCCGCAAGCTGCGCCGAAGACAAGCCGTTGAACGCAGCGATACAGCCTGCAAAAAGAAGCCCGACGAGGAAGGCAGGGCCTGCCACGCCAGCCGCCACACCCGTCACCACAAAGACACCGGCACCGATAATGGCTCCCAGCCCAACGCCTACTGCGTCTTTCAGGGTGAGCACCCGCAGTAACTCATGCTGCTTTGTCGTTTTTTCCATAGCTTAATTTGGTCTGCTCCTCTGCAGCGTGTAGTCTGCCGAGTACCTGCCCCCTCCCCTGATCAGCAGGAATATACTGCCCAGCAGCATCGACCAGTCGGTCCTGCTGCCGTGCATCATGGACCAGAAGCCCTCACTGGCCAACATCTCTGCCTTAGTAGTGCCCATGGCAACGAGCATTATGATGATCAAAGGAATGCTTGCCAGCCTTGTCAGCAGGCCCAGCAGCACCAGCGCCCCGCACATCACCTCGAAAGAGCCCACGAAATAGCCCAGGAACTCCGGAGCGGGCAGCCCGATCTTCTCAAAGCGTCCTGCACCACGTATGGCAGGAAACAGGAATTTCTGTATACCTTCCGAAAGGAACACCAGGCCCACCATCAGGCGAATGAGGATGGTAGTCTTGGAGTTGTCGGTATACATGATTTTATCTAGCACCTTGTCCTTAGCTGGCTAGTGTTCCTTAAAAAGCCTGACAGATTTATGAGTATGGTACTGTTATACCCGGGCAGAAGTTGTTGGAGAAGTCCACAGCAGGATAGTTCCTCCTCCCCTACTGCCACAGAAAGTATAATACGCCACTCCCTCAAACCTTATTTGAAGAAGGCCTGAAGCCATAAAACAAGAAAGCCTGTCTACGTTGTGTAAACAGGCTTTTTGCATTTTACTCGTTTCGAGTGGTGTGATCCCGCTGGGATTCGAACCCAGGACCCATACATTAAAAGTGTATTGCTCTACCAGCTGAGCTACGGAATCGGTACTGTATGTCCTTTGTTTGGGAGGGCAAAATTAGAAGCTTTATTTTAAAGTTCAAAATAAAATTTCAAGTTATTGCTTCTCGTTACAAAGAGTGGAAAGAAAAAGCCTTCTCTACTAGAAAAGGCCTCGCTTTCGCGTGTGATCCCGCTGGGATTCGAACCCAGGACCCATACATTAAAAGTGTATTGCTCTACCAGCTGAGCTACGGAATCTTATTAGTAACTTGCATTCCTAAGGGCGTTTCCCTTAATTGCGATGCAAAAGTAACAGCTATCTTTTTAAATGCAAAACCTTTGGTTCAAAATATCTGCCTTTTTAGTTATTTTTTTGACTGTTTTGGCAAAACCAGCTTATAGTCAGGAAGATAAAATAACACTAGCTAAAGCAGATTCTTTGTTTCAAAAACAGCGTTACACAGAAGCCTTCGAAATCTATACAACAATTCTGGAGGAGCAGGAGCATTATTCCCCGCAAATGCTCCTGAAGATGGCCTATATAAAAGAGGGACTGCGCGACTATACCGGTGCCATGTATTACCTGCACCTCTTCTATACCAAGGAGCCCAGCCGGTCTACACTGAAAAAGATGGAGGAACTGGCCCTGGCGCACCGGCTCACCGGGTATGAGTACAACGACCTGCAGTTCTTCAAAACACAGTTCAATAAACATTACATGCGGATCCTGGAGCTGATGCTGCTGGCTGCCGTCGTCACGGTCACCATTATGTTCTTCAGCTGGCGAAAGGGCCATAAGTTTACGGCTACCTTCAAGGCGGGCTTTGTCCTGTACCTGCTGTTTATACTTTACTACATCAATTTCCTGAACCTGGGTGATGCAGGCATCATCCGCAACAACAACGTAGCCATCATGTCGGCTCCTTCGGCGGGTGCCTCCTGGCTGGCCACCGTGTCGCAGGGGCACAAGGTGCCCATTACAGGTGAGCAGGATATCTGGTACGAGATCCGCTGGAAAGGCGAGAAAGCCTTTATCCGGAAAAGCAATTTACTGGAACTGCCTTAGGGGAGGTATCACGACACATGTAGCACGTAGCACGACACACGTATTACGATTTTTCACAGCAAGGACATACCTGTAAAATAAAGAAGGGAGGCTATTCTGCCTCCCTTCTTTATTTTACAGGTATGTTATCTAAGCCCCTTAATCATTTCTTCAACGGCGAATCTTTCTCCTTCGCCATCACATTGTACACCAGCTTATCGGCCAGGCTCGGGAAGAGCTTATTTACCCACACGGCCATCTTCCCCTGTGTGGTCATCACCAGGTCGCGCTTGCGCTTGATCGTGGCTTTCAGGATCCTGTCCGCTACCTCTTCGGCACTCATCATCTTCTGCTCATCGCGCGGCGTTTCGCCCTGCTGCTGCCCGTTGGCGGCTAAAGCTGTGTTCCGTATGTTGGAAGCCGTAAAGCCCGGACAGGCGATCAGCACGTGTACACCGGAGTGCAGCAGTTCGGTGCGCAAGGTCTCCAGAAAACCGTGCATGGCAAACTTGGAGGCCGAGTAGCCTGTGCGGGCCGGCAGACCTCTGTAACCGGCTATGGACGAGATACCGATAATGGAGCCCTTGCTTTGCTTGATGTACGGCAGCGCGTACTTTGTGCTGTAAACGGTACCCCAGAAATTGATGTCCATCACCTTGCGGATCACCTCCAGGTCCAGGTCCTCGAACAGGGCGCGCATCGAGATACCGGCATTGTTGATCAGCACATCCACACCGCCATACCTGGCCACCGTTTCCTGCACCATCCGCTCACAGTGCTCCTCTATGCTCACATCGGCCTGCACTGCCAGGTTATCTATACCTGCCGCCGTTAACTCCTGAGCCGTCTGCTCCAGCCCTTGCACGTTGCGCCCCGAGAAGGCCACCCTGGCTCCTGCCCTGCCAAAAGAAAAGGCGAGCGCCTTGCCTATCCCTGATGTCCCCCCGGTTATTAAAACAACTTTATTTTTCATCTGAACTATATGCTGAGGTTAATGCTGCCGCAAAGATAGTTTTAATTACGGATTACTCCCCCTGAAGCCCACAGCAGTCACGCCTCCCCTGAACGGCGAGCTGCTGGCAACCAATCTCAACTTCTCTCTGCGGTCTCCTCAATTTTCCGTAATTTTGCAGCATTGTGAGAAATAAGAGTAAGAAGAAATACCCTATACTCGAGAATATCAGGATCGAGGAAATGGTGGCCGAGGGCAAGTGCCTGGCGCGCCACGAGAACATGGTCATTTTTGTGGGCGGCGTGGCCCCCGGCGACGTGGTAGACCTGCGCATTACCCGCAAAAAGAAAAGCTTTATGGAAGCTGTACCCGTTGCTTTCCGGGAGTACTCGGAGCTGCGCGTAAAGCCCTTCTGTGAGCACTTTGGCGTGTGCGGCGGCTGCAAATGGCAGCACATCGGCTACGACACGCAGCTGCACTACAAGCAAAAGCAGGTGAAGGATAACCTGGAGCGCATCGGAAAAGTGCCGCTGCCGGAGTTTGACCCGATCCTGGGCTCTGAGAAAACGCGCTACTACCGCAACAAACTGGAGTATACCTTCTCCAACACCAGCTGGCTGACCAACGAGCAGATACAGTCCGGGCAGGAGTTTGACCGCGATGCCCTGGGCTTCCACATTCCGGGCCGCTTCGATAAGATCCTCGACATCAGGCACTGCTATCTGCAACCCGACCCGTCCAACGCGATTCGCCTGGAGGTACGCAGGTATGCCAAAGAGCATAACCTGCCCTTCTTCGACATCGTGAAGCAGGAAGGTTACCTGCGCAACCTCATCATCCGCACGGCCAACACCGGCGAGCTGATGGTGATCGTGCAGGGATATGAGGATAGGCCGGAGGTGATGACGGCCCTGCTCGAGCACCTCGCGGCTACGTTCCCCGAAATCAGTTCGCTGCAGTATGTAGTCAACCCGAAAGGCAACGAGACCTTCCACGACCTGGAGGTAGTGTGCTTCAAAGGCCTGCCGTACATCCACGAAGAGATGGAGGGGATACAGTTCCGGGTAGGGCCAAAGTCTTTCTACCAGACCAATGCCGACCAGGCCTACGAGCTTTACAAAAAGACCCGTGAGCTGGCCGCGCTGACCGGCGACGAACTGGTATACGACCTGTACACCGGTGCCGGCACCATTGCCAACTTTGTGGCCAGGCAATGCCGTGAGGTGATCGGTATTGAGTATGTGCCGAGCGCCATCGAGGACGCCAAGATCAACTCGCAGATCAACAACATCACCAACACCACCTTCTATGCCGGCGATATGAAGGACATCCTGTCGGATGAGCTGATCGAGCGCCACGGCAGACCGGACGTGGTGATCACGGACCCGCCCCGTGCCGGCATGCACCAGGATGTGGTGGAGAAACTGCTGCAGGTACACTCGAACCGGATTGTGTACGTGAGCTGTAACCCGGCTACCCAGGCACGTGACGTGGAGTTGCTTTCGGCTAAGTATGACGTAACACGCGTGCAGCCCGTGGACATGTTCCCGCAGACGCACCACGTAGAGAATATCGTATTGTTAACCGCTAGATAGAAAAACGTATCAGGTCGCACGTATCAAGTATCACGACAAGAGTATACGAAAGTCGTGTGTCTTTATACGTGATACCTGAGTAGCCCAAAAAATATGGAAAACGATCCAGAATTAAACGGCAAGTACCTCGGCAGCATCTCCAAAGACTTTGTGGTGGTGGCCGAAACACTGAAAGAGGCATCTTACCAGGTGCGCAAGCGCAACATTTCCGATTACCCGATCTTTGTTTTCAGCCGCACGCAGGTGCCGGTGGGCTCTGTCTTCCTGGCCAAGGAAGAGGTTGCGCTGGACTGGCACATCAACGCCTCCTACCTGGAGGACTTTGTAAACCGCCAGTTGGTGGTGGAAGATAAAGTAGAGGAGTTTAAGGCTGCCTACAAAGACCCGGATGAGTTCTGCTGCCTGTTTGTGGTAGACGGCGACTTCCAGAGCTTCGTGTTCATTCCTTACCCGGAGGATTGATTTTAGGACACAGGACGTAAGACACAAGATTCAAGACAACAAGAAAAGGGAGGCGAATTGCCTCCCTTTTCTTGTTGCTGCAGACTCACAAAAAGTCCTGTGTCTTATGTCTTGATACTTGTGTCTAAGGCGCCAAGGCGTCTAAAAATGCTGCCAGCCCTGTGCCTGTAGCGGGAAGGCCTGCCCGTGCTTGTTCGCCAGGTTTATACCTTCGCTAGCTTCTGTGATCTTGCCGATGATGCTGATGTTCGGGTCGTTCTTCACCTTGTCGTAATCGGAAAGCGGCACCGTGAAAAGCAGCTCGTAGTCCTCTCCCCCGTTCATGATGCAGGTGATCGGGTCAATGTTGAACTCCAGCGCCGTTTCCAGCATTTGCTCGTCGGCCGGCAGGTTGTCTTTGTATACCGTAGCCCCCACGCCCGACTGCTTGCAGATATGGAACAGCTCCGAGGCCAGCCCGTCCGATACATCGATCATGGAGGTTGGCTTTACCCCGCGCTCCTTCAGGTCATGGACCACATCCATACGCGCCTCCGGGCGTAGCTGGCGGCCCACAATGTACTGCTTCTCCTCCAGCTGCGGCTGCATCTCCGGGTTCGCCATGAAAGCCTGCTTTTCGCGCTCCAGCACCTGCAGCCCCAGATAGGCCGCGCCAAGGTCTCCTGTTACGCAGATCAGGTCGTTTACCTGCGCTCCGCTTCTGACCACAGCCTCTCCTTTGGCTACCTCGCCAATAGCGGTCACGCTGATAACAAGGCCGGCTCTGGAGGAGGTGGTGTCACCGCCCACCAGGTCTACCTTGTAGTTTTCGCAGGCCAGGCGGATGCCTTCGTACAGCTCCTCCACCGCCTCAACCGTGTAGCGTGCGCCCAGCGCAATGTTTACCGTTACCTGTGTAGGCTTGGCATACATGGCCGCAATGTCCGACACATTCACCGCGATGGCTTTATACCCAAGGTGCTTCAACGGGCAGAAGGTGAGGTCGAAATGCACGCCTTCCAGCAGCATGTCCGTCGAGACAACGATCTGCTTTTCCTGGGGCTCCAGTATGGCGGCATCATCACCGATGCCCAGCACCGATGACTCCTGCTGTAACTCAAACTTTTCCTTGATCAGCTTGATCAGGCCAAACTCTCCTACTTCACTTAAGGGGGTATATTCGCTCATGGTTATTTCTGTTTTGGAAGTACAAAGGTAGTAAATATAGTGATGAGATAGGAAGCAAGCTTTGCACCCACCCAGCCAGTGCGTTACTGCAGCTGCAGCACAAAGGCACCACCTTCCGCTACGTCATGGTAGTTTACCCACAGCGTGTCCAGCTGCTGGTGCATCCGCTGCCGGTACCAGGTGCTGTTGGAGGCGTCCAGCACCACCTGCCGGAAGGTATAGCCTTGCAGTTCCTCCGGCTTCAGGCGCACATTGTTCCGGAGCAGGATATAGTCAATGGCAATTGTATCCGTGGGCTGCAGTTTTGGTGGGTTGGACAGCAGCAGCCAGCGCTGCCCCTGCCACACCAGCAGTTGGTTGCTGTCGGGCAGCAAGGTATGGGCGGCCTTCAGGGGCTGCTCTTCCGCGAGGGAAGCAAATACAGGCTGCTGCACGCCTAGCTGCCAGAGGTGCGGCCGCACATTAAAAGTATACTTGTTCTCGTCGCGCAGCAGCGCCGAGTCTGTCAACAGCACAGCCTCCTGCCCTTCCACCAGCGCCATGCCCGTAGCGCCTCTTACATTGTACACCGCCAGCAGCTTCTGCTCTTTCTGCTGCATCGCCTCCACTACCTCCTGCCCGGACAGAAGGGCTACCACCAGCACGGCGAACGCCAGGAAACGTAGCCTTTTCATCGCCAGGAAAAGTATCAGCAAGAGCAGCAGCGCATATAGCAGCACCGTCTGCCCCAGGGTAATGTCAATCCCGTTGATGAGCGCCTGCGGCATGCGCTGCACCAGCAGGTTAAACTCATTCATCCCCCAGATAAACCCAAAGTGCAGCTGAAACAGCAGCATACTTAGCCACGGCACCCAGCTCAGCGTCAGCGCTGCCATACCGGAGTACAGCACGAGCGTAGCCAGCGGCACCACCACCACATTGGCCAGCCAGAAGTACACCGGGAACTGGTGGAAGTAAAAGAGCCCCAGCGGAAAGGTGGCTAGCTGCGCGGCCAGCGCCACGGTAAAGTAAGCCCATATAAAATCCAGCCCACGGTTGTCAAACTGCAGCAGGTTGTAAAAGCGCGGCTGCAGGTATACAATGCCCAATACCGCCAGGAAAGATAACTGAAAACCCACCTCCAGCAAATTGTAGGGGTTGGTCAGCAGCAGGACCAGGGCTGCAATGGCTACAGTATTGTAGATGACCGTACGCCGCCGCAGGGCCAGGCCGATGGTGACAAGGCTAAACATGAGCACCGCCCGCAGCACCGAGGGAGAGAGTCCTGTTACAAACGCATAGAGCCAGAGAACAGCGAGCACAAGCACAGCAGACAGGACACGTTGCCTCGTGGTTTTGTTAAAGTAGGCCAGCAGTAGCATCAGCACACTATAAATCAGCCCCACGTGCAGCCCCGATACGGCCAGTACGTGCATGGTACCCGTGTCGGCATAGGCTTGCCGGATGCTGTTATCCAGTTCATCCTTCACCCCCAGTATAAGCGCCGAGGCGATGGCATACTCCCGCCGTTCCGCAATCCGTTCCCGCAGCACCTCATCCAGGTACCGACGCACCTGTATGCTGAAGTGTAAAAGGCTGAAAGATGGATCAGAGCCAATCACCTGATACTGATGCAGCTGCAGGTAGTGCTGATGGTAAATATTCTTGTTTGCCAGGTACTGCCGGTAATCAAACTGGTTCGGGTTAGCCGGTGCCGCTACCTGTTGTGGAGCTCCTTTAACCAGCAGCACGTCTCCGTAATTCAGCTCATAGGCCTGCTCCGAGTCATGGGGCACCGAGAGTTGTACCCTGCCCGATACCTGTTGCCACTCCTCCCCTACCTTCACCTGCTCCACCCGCAGCACGGTGCTCTGGTAGCCGGGCTTCTGCAGCACATAGTCCTCCACTTTGCCAACATAGTGCGTGGGTGTGGCAGCCAGCTTGCTCAGGTGATGCGGATGATGGGTTTCGGTACGCTGCTGTGTGATGGAAAGTCCCAGGGCTACAAAACTGAGCAGACCCAACAAACCGGCTAAATCTGTGGCAAAGGAAGTTTTATACCGCCAGGATAGAAAAGTGGCCACCAGAAAAGCAGAAACAAAAAAAGCAGAGACCTCGGTTGTGTAACCGAGATCTCTGCCCATGATAAGGTACAGCAGGATGCCTGCTATAAAACTAAGCGTAATGCGAACGAATGGGTATGGTGCCCACCGCAGCATCAGCCTTTGTAAACCATCTTGTAGTGTTCAATATCGCACTCGCTGAACTTCTCGCCTTCGGTTATAAACCCATGGCGCTTGTAGAAGTTAACGGCCGGTAGTTGGGCATGCAGGTATATTTTCTTGTCGGGGTGGTCTGCCAACACATCTTCCAGCACCCCCTCCAGTACCTTGCCCCCCACATGCTTGTTGCGGTACTCGGGCAGCACGGCAAAGCGCTCCAGCTTTACCCCCTGCTCGGTAGTGCGCCAGCGGGCTGCCCCACAGGGCACTCCACCGTAGGTTGCCAGGTAATGCTTCGAAGAAGCCTCAAAGGCATCATACTCCTCCTCGCGCGGCACCTGCTGCTCCAGCACAAAAACTTTTTCGCGTATGGCGTAAGCTGATTTCAGGTCCTGCTCACGCGCTATTCTGATCAGTTCTATCATGCTGCAAAAGTAGGAAACTATACAGTAGCCTTCCTATGACGGCCATTCACTTTTGCTGTAACGCCCTCTTCGGCGGCTTTGGCCTCCTCACGGGCAGCACGGCGCTCTTCCTCCAGCTTGCTGTAGGCGTTCACGATGTCCTTCACCAGGCGGTGACGCACCACGTCGTCTGCGGTCATCTCCACAAAGCCGATGCCCTTCACCCCGCGCAGGATGTTCAGCGCCTCCATCAGGCCGGAGCGCTGGTTGCGCGGCAGGTCAATCTGCGACCAGTCGCCGTTCACCATCAGTTTGGCGTTCGGGCCCATACGGGTCAGGAACATCTTCATCTGTGCCGGTGTGGTGTTCTGGGCCTCATCCAGCAGCACGAAGGCATTGTTCAGGGTACGGCCACGCATGTAGGCCAGCGGAGCGATCTCGATGATCTTGTTCTCCTGGTAGAACTTCAGCTTCTCGATCGGGATCATGTCCTCCAGCGCATCGTAGATCGGGCGCAGGTACGGGTCTACCTTCTCCTTCATGTCACCCGGCAGGAAACCCAAACTCTCGCCGGCTTCCACCACAGGCCTGGAGATGATGATCTTTTTCACCTCCTTGTTTTTAAGGGCGCGCACCGCCATGGCAACCGACACATAGGTTTTACCCGTACCGGCCGGTCCCAGGGCGAACACAAGGTCATTCTTCTCCACCGCATCTACCAGCTTCTGCTGGTTAGGGGTTTTAGCCTTGATGATACCGCCCTTGCTGCCATACACGATCACATCAGGAGAAGTAATGATCACTTCCTCTTCTGTAAAAGAATCGGCAGAAAGGTATCTATTTACACTGTTATGCGTAATCTTTCCGAACTTGTGGTAATGATCGATCAGGGAAGAAAGGATTTCGTGTATTTTAGTGATTTCAGGTGTTTGCCCCTGTATCTTGATCTCGTTACCTCTGGATATGATTTTACTGCTTGGGAAAGCAGCTGCAAGTTGCTTGATGTTCTGATTTTCTGTCCCCAGAAAATCAATTAGAGAAATGTTCTCTAAGGTTATTACTTTCTCTACCAAATGCTTATCCTCTATATAGTTAGTTGGGAATATTTCCTATAATTTAATTATATTTGATATAAATACAAATCTACTCAAATTATAGTTCGTGATATATGGCTGTAATTACGTTTACGTCTGATTTTGGGTACACCGACCACTATGTGGCAGCAGTGAAGGCTAAAATCCTCCTGCAGGATCCGCAGGTCACTGTCATCGACATTTCGCATGCCATTGACCCGTACAACATTGCCCACGCCGAGTATGTTGTCGGCGCCGTATACCGGGATTTCCCGGAAGGCACCGTCCATTTGATCGCCGTAGACACCCACTGCAATAAACAAGGCAAATATCATGCAGCAAAATTAAACGGACATTATTTCCTGATAGCTGACAACGGGCTCATCCACCTGCTGGCAGACGGGGCACCGGTAGAGGTCGTAGAGCTGAAGACAGAAAGCAACCAGCTGCCCTTCCCCGCCAAAGATATCCTGGCCTCGGCCGCCGTGTTTCTGGCCAAAGGAGGCGATATGAACATCCTCGGCGACAAGACCACAAGCTATAAGCAACTCTTCAACAGGCAGCCCCGCCTCAACGACCACTCCATCACCGGTCACGTCATCCACGTGGACCGCTACGGCAACCTGATCACCAACATTACCCGCGACTGTATTGACACCATTGCCCATGGCCGCAGCTACACCATTCACTTTGCCCGCGAAACGATGAGCCGCATTTATCCCAACTACAACCAGGTGGACTCCGGCGACTGCTGCTGCATCTACAACAGCCTGAACCAACTCTGCATCGGCATCAACAAGGGCCACGCCGCCGAGCTGCTCGGCCTCGACTTCGACTCGCAGGTAGACGTGCGCTTTTACCCGGG
>JAJLKL010000108.1:0-8483 GCA_033838975.1 Hymenobacteraceae bacterium
AGCAAAAGATTCCGGGGCTGTTCGTGTTTGTAGGCGGTATGCCCAAAGGCCAGGACCCTGCCAAAGCACCCGCGCACCACACGCCTGACTTCTACGTGGATGAAAGCGGCATGAAACTGGGTGTGAAGACGCTTACAATCCTGACGCTGAACTACATGGAGGGAAAAGGGAAGAAGTAATTGTTTTCCACAACTAAAAAGGCAGCTGGTAAGGCTGCCTTTTTAGTTGCTATTGCAGGACCAGCCTGACAGTTTTTATGACATCCTTCTTGCTAAAGAGGCGGTAGGTGTATACCCCCGCGGCTAAACCAGTTGGTCTTTTGATGGTGTTCTTGCCGGCGGAGAGTTTGAAACTGGTCACCTGCTGTCCATTGATGCTGTATAGCTGCAGCTGTAGGTCGGGCAGCGCAGGGGCCTCCAGTGTAAACCAGTCTGTAACAGGGTTGGGGTAAGCCAGGAGACGTAGGTTACCCTTTTCATCCGGAACGGAGGTAGGCTGCTGCTCCCCTACCACTACATAGGCAAAGTCCCAGTCGTAGGAGAATTGGGTCGTTGAAGGACCCTGCGATTTCAATACCATACCCCGAAGCCCCATGATATAAGCCTCTTCCCGAATCAGGTCTGGGCCGGGGGTAAAGGTGAGGGTAACGGCTAAACCGTTGGTGGTGTCTCTTACAGCAAGGGCAGGCGAGGCCAGGCCAAGTGTATCCAGGTCGCTGAACGGTACTGCCTGCAGAGGGCTGCTGTTCCCGGCGGGCTGCTCCAGGTAATACTCCAGTTTCAGCGGAACTCCGGGCCGGGCCAGAGTGGAACCGTCATAGTTAACCGTCAGGCGGTTGCTGTTGACAAGGGTCAGCTGAGGCTGGTCGGTCCTTTCCACCACATCCAGCTGCAGGTCTACAATGGTATAGCCGACAGGCTGTTCCCCTCTGTGCTCCGTGATCTTTACCGAAATGGCATAAGGACCTTTCACTGTGGGGTTCTGCCACCTTAGTTCCCCGAATTTCGAAATGGTTAAACCTGCCGGAAACTGGTAGCCAGGTATAGGCCCCGGTACACCTTCGGGGTTTGTGTAGGCTGTAGGGAGCAGCTCATACGTCAAGCGGTCACCGTCTCCATCGTAGGCGATCAGGTTCATGCTGAAGGGCTCCCCAACAAGCGCCTCTACGGGTGCCGGTACAATGGTTCTGACGCTGTGGCTGTTTACGTTGGTCCAGCGGGCCTGTACCTGCGTGTGCACATGATAGGATTTCTGATCCGAGTTGCCGGGTATGTTTACAATGCCAGGGTTTCTGTTGGAGCCACTCCAGGATACGGTATAGGTGCCCTGCTGGGCATAGCTATGCTCCCACTCATAGATACCGATGCTGGCGTAGTTGCCGTAATCCAACTGTTCTTTCCGCACTACACTGGCTGTGGTGCCGTCTCCCATCGAAACCTGTACAACAGGGTCATCCGCAGTTGACCTGTCGTTGTGGAACATGGTAAACCGAAAGTTGTACCTGAGCGGGTTTTGGGGGTTTACTGTGTAGCTAATGTAACCTCCGTTAATGTGTGTGGCACTTACCAGAAGCGGCATAAAAAGCAGGAAGAGGAGAGGAAGTAGAGGTCTGGTCTTCATAGTTCAGGCAGGTTTTGATGAGTATACTGATCTTAGCTGTATAACGCTGAACTAATATAAGAAATTTTATAATCTATGCTGTAAAGTGCAGTGGTGGAGGTATACCGGTAGAACCTACTGTGTTTGGTTGCTGTTGCAGAGGCTGTAACTTTGTCGCCAGATTTTACACAGATATATGAAACGAAACCTCGCCAAGGGTATCAGTGGGCTGCTGCTGATGCTGAGCTTTGTCTCCTGCCAGCGCACCTGGGTGGCCTCGCCCAGCCTGGCCACGACCGATGTGCCGGTAGATAAAACCTTGGTTGCCGATCCGCAGCTGGAGGCGCAGATCGCCCCATACCGACAGCAGGTAACCGCCAAAATGGAAGAGATCATCGGTAACGCCCCCGTGGAACTAGGGAAGGCCGACTACCAGTCGCCGCTGGGTAATTTTGTCGTAGACCTGATGCTGGAGGAGTCGCGGGAGCTGTACAAGGGGCAGATAGACATGGCCACTACCACCAACGGTGGCCTGCGCGTACCCATCCCGATGGGGGCCGTGAAAGTAGGCAATATTTTTGAGCTGATGCCCTTCGAGAACGAACTGGTGGTGCTGACGCTGAACGGGCAAGCCGTGCAGGAGTTTTTTGACATAGCCGCTGAGGCTAAGTACGCACCCATTGCCAACGCCACCTATACCGTACAGCATGGAAAAGCCACCAACATCAGGATAGACGGCAAACCGTTCGACCCGCAGCAGAATTACACCATTGTTACTTCCGATTACCTGGCAGGTGGCGGCGATAACCTTGGTGTGTTCAAGAAGGCTGTTAAAACAGAGAAAGTGGGTATCCTGATGCGCGATGCGATCATGCAGCATATCCAGGAACTGACAGCCAAAGGGCTGCCAATCGGTGCCGATACCACTAACCGGGTAACCATCCTCCCTTAAGTATAGCTAATCATGAACAGAAGAGATTTTCTTAAAACCACAGCAGTAGGGGCGGCTGGTATCAGTTTGCTGGGGGTGCCGTTCTCGGCAGAGGCTGCCCAAACCATAAACCTGACCATTCTGCACACCAATGACCAGCACTCGCGCATCGATCCCTTTCCGGATGACGGCCGCAAGTACGGCGGCATGGGCGGGATGGCCCGTCGCGCTACTCTAATTGAGCAGATCCGGAAGCAGGAGCCAAACGTGCTGCTGCTGGACTCGGGGGACATCTGGCAGGGAACGCCGTACTTTAACTTCTTCAGCGGAGAGCTGGAGTTCAAGCTCATGAGCCAGATGAAGTACGATGCCGCCACGCTGGGCAACCACGACTTCGATAATGGCCTGAAAGGCCTGGAGCGCCAGCTGCCGCATGCGCAATTCCCGTTCCTCACTGCCAACTACGACTTCAGCAAGACCATCCTGAAAAACCAGTTTGCCCCTTACAAGCTCTTCGAAAAGCAGGGGGTGCGGGTAGGCGTCTTCGGCTTGGGCATCGAGCTGCAGGGGCTGGTGAGCAAGAACAATTACGGCGATACGATCTACCTTGATCCGGTGGCCGTGGCCAGCGAAATGGTGCAGGAGCTGCGGGGTAACCAGAGGTGCGACCTGGTGGTCTGCCTTTCGCACTTGGGCTTCCAGTACAGCGACGGAAAAATAGACGATGTGACCCTGGCAAAACAGGTGTCCGGAATTGACCTGATTCTGGGCGGGCACACCCATACATTTTTGGACAGTCCGGAGGCAATTTTGCATGAAAGCGGCCACGAAACGCTGATCAATCAGGTGGGCTGGTCCGGAATTTTCCTGGGGCGTATCGACTTCTCCTTCAACCGGAAAACGAAGAAAAGGACAGATATGAGAACCGCCGTTTTACCGGTAAACATACCTGTAACAACTTCGTGAAAAAATAATTTTTTGTTTACATATATTTGTCCAAATTTGTAACCCCCTGCCGAATAAGGAGAGGTTTGTTACACCAAACGAATCTTGTGTGTTTTGGAAAATTGGATGATCAAAGACTGTTCAACTGTATGGAGTAACTGCCTGCAGGTTATCAAGGAAAATATTGGCGAGCAAAGCTTCAAAACTTGGTTCGAGCCAATTAAGCCTGTATCCCTGCGCGACAGTGTACTTACCATACAAGTGCCCAGCCAGTTCTTTTATGAGTGGCTGGAGGAGCATTACGTTGGTCTGTTAAAGAAGGTCATTTACCAGGAGCTCGGCAGCGAGGGGCGTCTGGAGTATTCTATCATCGTGGACCGTGGCAATGAGGTGAACAAGCCTCAGACCGTCAACATCCCGACCAAGAAAATACCTGCCGCAGTAGTTAACTCTTACAAGCCGGAGCAGAGCTTTATCAAAAGCCCGTTTGAGTCGAAGACGATAGACCGTAACTTCCTGAACTCGCAGCTGAACCCGGCCTACACATTCGAGAATTATATTGAAGGTGACTGTAACCGCCTGGCCCGCTCAGCCGGTTATGCCGTAGCCAACAAACCGGGTACTACCTCCTTCAACCCCTTAATGGTGTACGGTGGGGTAGGTCTGGGCAAGACGCACCTGGTGCAGGCCATCGGTAAACACATCAAAAACAGCGACCCGGAAAAGTTCGTGCTGTACGTGTCTTCAGAGAAGTTCGTGAACCAGTTCATCGAGTCGGTAAGAACGAACAACGTGCAGGACTTCGCCAACTTTTACCTGCTGGTGGACATCCTGATTCTGGACGACGTGCAGTTCCTGAGCGGCAAGGACAAAACGCAGGAGATGTTCTTCCACATCTTCAACCACCTGCACCAGTCCGGCAAGCAGATCGTGATGACCTCCGACTGTCCGCCGCGCGACTTGAAAGGCCTGGAGGAGCGCCTGTTGTCCCGCTTTAAGTGGGGCCTGACCGCCGATCTGCAGAGCCCGGACTTTGAAACGCGTATGGCCATCATCCAGAAGAAGATGCAAAGCGATGGCATCGATATTCCGGATAACGTGGTGGAGTACCTGGCCTACAGCGTGGACACCAACGTGCGCGAGCTGGAAGGCGTGCTTATCTCGCTGATCGCACAGTCGTCGCTGAACCGTAAGGAGATTGACCTGGAGCTTGCCAAGCAGGCCCTGAAGCATATCATTGAGGATGTAGAGACGGAGGTGAACCTCGACTTCATCCAGAAAACCGTGGCAGAGTACTTCCAGGTGAGCCTGGACTCGCTGAAGGCCAAGACGCGCAAGAAAGAGATCGTGACGGCGCGCCAGGTAGCCATGTACTTTGCCAAAGAGTTCACCAGCCACTCGCTTAAGTCTATTGGTTACCATTTCGGCGGCCGCGATCACAGCACGGTGATCCACTCCGTGCAGACGGTGTCAGACCTGATCGATACGGACAAGAAGTTCAAGGCCAGCATACAGGAGCTACAGAAGAAGTTTAAATCCAAGGCTGGTTAACAGGCCTGTTGTATAGGTATAAAAAAAGCGGCGGCTATACTTGATAGGTATATCCGCCGCTTTTTTTATGGATTTCGCTTATTGGGAGCGATTGTTCGCGGATTCGGTAATGGTATAGCCGTGCACGGAGGCCAGCTCACGTACCTTGTTCTTTACCTTCTCCAGGTCCCGCTTTTTGCGCACCTGCTTCAGGTCGAGGTATAGCTTGGCACTATCCTGCATGGTGATCCGCAGCGCCAGGGGCGAAATATGTACTGCTGCTACCTCGGATAAGGAAATGATGTGCTTTGTACGGAACACCCCGTATTTCTGCACAATGTACTGGGGGGTGACCTCAATGTAGGACTGCACCCCGAACACAGACGTGTTCTGAAGCACGACATACACAAAGAAAACCAGCGCCAGTCCAAAAAAGACATAGTACAGGTAGTTCTGGTCTGCCGTCGCACTGTCGCTGACCAATAGCATACCAGCCCATACCAGCCAGAAAAGCGTAAGGATCAGCTGTACGGTAAAAGAAAGCTTAGCGCTGCGTGTGGGGCTAAGCTGCACCATTAAGGTTGATCTTGCATTACTGCCAGATGCTGCCATAGAGGTGAAGTTATAATGAAACGATAGCGGCCAAAATATGGCTTCTTCGCAATATACTCATTTATTCTATAAGTTTCGCTTCCAGCACGATCTCAGGGACTGCAGCCAGCGCTTTTGATACCGGGCAGCCCTCTTTGGCCTGCTTTGCCAGCCGCTGCAGGTCGTCATCGGTCAGGTTCTCGGCCTTGGCCTCCGTGTAAAGCTCTATCTTCTGGATAAGCGGTGCCCCGTCCTTTTCGCCCAGGTGTACCTTGGCGGTTGTCTGTACATACTCCGGGGTAAAGTTTTCCTTGCCCAGCAGGCCTGCCAGGAACATAGAGTAGCAGCCTGAGTGCGCCGCCCCGATTAACTCCTCTGGGTTGGTGCCACTGGTGCTGCTGCCAAAGCGGGTAGCGTAGCTATAGTTTGCCTCTACGGTTCCGTTGCCTGTGGTAAGTTTTCCGGAGCCGTCTTTCAAGCCTTTGTCCCACTTGGCTTTTGCGGTACTTTGTTTCATAGTTTTTTTCGGTTAGTACTAGATGTAAAACAGTTTATAGCATGGTACGGTTATCATTGTGTAAAATGTTAGGGGAAGTTTTACAATCAGCGGACTTTTATACCCTATACTTCTAGCGCATTGGTATGGCATTGCGGCTTTAACTAGTTATCTTTACCTCCCATAAATAGGATTGTATGGGGATAAAAGCGTTGTTGAGTAAACCTTTTGCTGCCTATGTGCACAAAAAGCATCAGAAATGGATCGAGAATCCGGCGGAAGCGCAGCAGGCTATATTTAAGAACATCCTGAATAAGGCGCAGGAAACCACCTTTGGCCGCGACCACGGGTTTTCTGCTATCAAGTCGCATGAGGACTTTGTAAAGGCCGTACCTGTACGCGATTACGAGGGGCTGGCCGGTTACTTTAACCAGGTAAAGGAGGGACATCAGAACGTGCTGTGGCCCGGTAAGCCTATTTATTTGGCCAAGACCTCCGGCACTACCTCCGGCACAAAGTACATTCCTATCACCCGCGACTCCATCTCCAACCACATCAATGGCGCTCGAGACGCCTTGTTGGCCTACATCTATGAAACCGGCAAGTCACAGTTCCTGGACGGAAAGCTAATCTTTCTTTCCGGAAGCCCGGTATTGGAAGAAGTGGGCGGCATCAAGACCGGGCGCTTGTCAGGCATTGTGAACCACCACGTACCGGGCTACCTGCGCACCAACCAGCTGCCAAGCTACCAGACCAACTGCATTGAGGATTGGGAGACAAAGCTGGACCAGGTAATTGAGGAGACGATCGACCAGGACATGACCCTGATCTCCGGTATACCGCCTTGGGTGCAGATGTACTTCGACAAGCTGATCCGGCAGACGGGGAAGCCGATCAAAGACATCTTCCCCAACTTCTCGCTGTTTGTGTACGGAGGTGTCAACTTTCAGCCTTACCGCAAGAAGCTGTTCGAGTCTATCGGAAAAGAGATCGATTCCATCGAGACCTTTCCCGCTTCGGAGGGTTTTTTCGCTTACCAGAACAGGCAGGATGATAATGGACTCCTTTTATTACTCAATGCAGGTATATTCTACGAGTTCATACCCACAGAAGAGTACTTTAGCGACAACCCAACCCGCCTGACAATTGATAAGGTGGAGCCGGGGGTGAACTATGCGCTGGTGATCAGCAGCAATGCCGGTCTCTGGAGCTACTCTATCGGCGACACGGTTAAATTTACTTCGGTTAAGCCTTACAAGGTGATTGTGAGTGGCCGCATTAAGCACTTCATCTCGGCTTTCGGGGAGCACGTGATCGGCGAGGAGGTGGAGAAGGCGATGCAGCGCACCATGGCCAAGTTCCCGAGTGTGGAGCTGATCGAGTTTACGGTGGCGCCCTACGTGAGTCAGGACAAGGGGCAGTCGTACCATGAGTGGCTGGTGGAGTTCTCGCGCAAGCCAGGCGATTTCAACAGCTTCTCCAAAGAACTGGATGAGGAGCTGCAGAAGCTGAACAGCTACTATAAAGACCTGATCTCTGGTAACATCCTGCAGCAGCTGAAGATCACACCGCTGCCGGTGGGCACGTTCCAGCGCTACATGAAGTCGCAGGGCAAGCTCGGCGGCCAGAACAAGGTACCAAGACTGAGCAATGACCGTAAACTGGCAAATGGCCTGCTGGAGGTAAGCAAGCAAGGGTAAACATCTAAAGTACAGGAGGGAGTTTTGCACAACCGGGTCCAACCACCCCTGCCCCTCCTTGGCTAAGGAGGGGAATTCTGTAGCTGCCACTTCAGAAGTTTAAGCTTCGTGGTGGCTACGGCCACTCAGTGTTATCCTCTACCTCTTCGAAGGGGGACTATGCGAGAAGGCAAGGCTATCGAAATTGATCCCAGCCTTTGGGTTGAGCGCCTATGAGAGTTATTCCGGTGCCCGGAGGGCATTGCGACGCAGGAGCAAAGGAAAAGCTCCCAGCGCGATGCCCGAAGGCGAGGCCTCTCGGCCTTGAGAGCACCAAAGCTAGAAATGGAAAGAGCCGCTTGTAAGACTGAGGATGAACGGCAGCTAGAAAGGAAAGCTTGTGTCCAGATGCATAAAGCAGCGGCTAAAGTAAAAGTATAAATGCAAAAGCGGACGCTTGCGCCAGTAAAATGGGCTGCTTATAAACGCAACAGAACAACCAAAGAAGCAAAGTACAAAGCGAGCATCTGCTAAAGCTGCTCCATGCTAAAAACATAAAATGAAGAGAATCGCCATACTTGGCTCTACAGGCTCCATCGGCACACAGGCCCTGGACGTGATCAAAGCCAACCCGGAGAGTTTTGAGCTGGAGGTGATCACCGCCCACAGCAACGCCGACCTGCTGATACAGCAGGCGCTGGAGTTTAAACCC
>JAJLKL010000109.1:0-3756 GCA_033838975.1 Hymenobacteraceae bacterium
CGTGCTTACCACCGGGTGCTGCTAAACTTCGCCGGGTCAAACCAGGATTTGTCCGCCGTTTCAGGGAAGCTCATATTGAAGTACTCCTCCCGCAGGGTCAGTTTCCCATCCGTCTTGAACAGGATCTCGGTCGCTACCCACATATTGTCTATCAGTTGGTAGTTGTTCATCTCTACATCCCGGGCCACGCCGTTTCTGTTGGTGAGCACACGCAAAATGTACAGACGCTCTTTATCTACCCAGAACTGGCTTGTCTTGCCGTCGGCGGGGTTGGTAGTGCCGATCACGTAGGCGTCGCGGCCCTGCCATTTCGCTTGGGTTACTTTATTCAGATCAAAGCCCAGTTGCTGCAGTTTCGCCACGGTTACTTCCGGTTTGTAGAAGTACACGTCAAAGGCGAGCAGCACAAGCGGGTGGATCTGGAAAGTTTTTGCCTGCAGCTGGTGCTCTTTAAAGCTGTAAACGGTGTCGGCCGCGAAAACGGCCCCGCTTCCGCTCTCAAAACCGTTGAAGCGAATGTGCAGGTTGCCGGGCTGGCTGTAGATCTCCTGCCACACCTCCTCTTTGGTTACGGCACCGTTTTCGTAGAAGATGGCCCGCTGCTCGAACTTGAAATTGGGATACCACTTTTTGTCCCAGCGGCTGTACATGGCCTGGATGATGTCGGCACCGGATTTTGGCTTTCGCGGTATACCTGTGCCGGCAGAGGCGAGCTGCAGGAAAGAGAGAGCCATGAGGCATGCCAGGAGCACAGCCCTGTGCGGATAATGTTGCATTTTCATAGTTTTATGGGTATGTTTTCGCCGAAAGGTAATAAATTTTCTGCTAGGCAGGCTATACTTTCTTGCGCAGCTCTCTTGTGGTTTTTGTAATTTAGAGCATAAACCTAAACCAAAAAGATGCTGAAGATATATCACAACACCCGGTGCAGCAAAAGCCGTCAGGCGCTGGAGCTGATTAATAATGCAGGCCAGGAAGTAGAGGTGGTGGAATACCTGAAAACGCCGCCCACTGCCGATGAGCTCAGACAGGTGCTGCGCAAGCTGAACATGAAGCCGGAACAGCTCCTGCGCAAGGGCGAGGCTGTATACAAAGAGCAGTACAAAGGCAAAGAGCTGACGGATGAGGAGTGGATACAGGCGATGGTAGCGAACCCTGTGCTCATAGAGCGCCCCATCGTGGTGAAGGACGAGCAGGCGGTAGTAGGCCGGCCACCGGAGAATGTGCTGACGATCCTGTAGCGGCAGCCTTCAGTGTACTACAGCTAAGGTGAACACTGCGATGATGACAGGGAAGATATAGCGCTGGTATACCTTGGCCACCTTGCTCTCTGTGTTATACTTTTTCCGTTTTACGAACTGCAGAACAGAGGTGCCTATGAGTGAGGTGATCATAATGTAGGTGATGATGAAGATCTTGTCTGAGATGGTGGCGTACTCCATCACCGGTTTGTAGGCCGAAAAGTACAGGGCGATGGAGGCGAGGAGGGAAGTTACCTGTATCGCCTCCAGCGTCTCGAACCTGTGCAAAGGGATAAACACCGAAAAATACGTCACGACCAGAATAACCAGCAGGGGGGTGAGCACTTTCAGGAAGAAGTCTACCCGCGCCCTCTCCAGCACATATGTATAGCTGAATTTATAGAACGGCAGCGTCTGCTGCTGGTCGTTGAAGGTGTTCACGAAGCTGATGATGTCATGGTCGTAGCCCACGTACTGACCGCTGTAGTCCCAGCCCCTCACGTCAAACACGGAGTCGGTCAGAGCCTTGGTGGAGGGCTGGATCAGGAAGGGCTGCAGGGCACTGGCCGGCTGAAACTGGATAGGGAACTTCTGCTTGTCAAAGGGATAGCTCTTGAGGTCCGGCTCAAACAGGAACTTGCCTGATATCTTATACATATAGTTGTACAGTGGCAGTTCTCCGGCCAGCCTCGAGGCCCTGATGGGCTTGATGTCGAGCAGGTACTCATGGCTCGTTTCGCTTCGGGCGGCGTTGGTAAAGTCTATCTGCTGTATAGACGTCTCACTGGTAGATGTAAGCTCCAGGTAAAAAGTCGCGTAGAAGCTTCCGTCAATGTCGCTTACCCTGTTGATCTGCACCATGTCCAGGTGGGTGTAAAACACCGGCACCTGCTGCAGTTGGTCATTTACCCGCATGTACTGTTCAGGAGCCAGGATGTGGCGGGACAGCGCAGGCGGTTTCCAGGCCAGCAGCACATCGCCGGCAATAGCCCTGTCCGGGGTAAAGTACCAGTCCTCGAACCAGCCCCGGTAGATGTGCGCGCCTCCTATGAACCTTTGCAGCCCCTGGGTAATGGTTTCCCGGATGTCCATGCCGGCTGTACCCGGCCCGGTCTTGGCGGCCTCGGCCAGTATGCCGATGCTGTCGGCCAGCCGGGCGCCGAAACTCAGCTGCAGCTCCAGGGTCTCCCCGTGTCTTATCTCTTCCATAAAGGTCGGGATCTGCTCCTGCAGCCGCAGGTTAAAGGTGCCGGGTATGCCTACCACGTTCAGGTCAAAGAGCTCCCCGGCTTTCTGCCCGCCGGACTGGAACACCACAAAGCCAAGGTCGCCGAGGGCTGTAAAAATGGGGATGTCTATACCTGCAGCCCGGAGGTGCTTGATGAAAGTGGAGGTAATGCCGCTTTCGAAGGAGAGCAGCAGAAAGTCTGATTTATCATTCAGCAGCGCGGCCAAGTTTCTCAGCTCGGTAGGGGGGAACGTGTACTCCGAAGGGTACCATTGCTCCAGTACCACCTTCACCGAAGGGTCAGCCTTTTCCAATTCATACAGCCGCTGCAACAGGGCAATGGAATACAGGTCATCTTTTTTCCCAATAAAAGAGGGGCGCCGGAAGCCTGAGCGGATCAGCAGGTCAAACCTTGCCGCCACATCCTTTATACTCTGTTCGGCGGAAAACATGCTGGGGTAGTCCTCAAAGAGCGTGGTCAGGGTATAGCCGCCAATAAAAGGGATCCGGGCGGGGCCTACCAGCTCCGAGATCGCTTTGGACCTGGTTGAGCTCCAGCAGCCAACATAGCCAATCAGGTGCTCGTCACTCATCGTTTCCTGCACTACCTGCCTGGCAAGGGCGGCGCTGCCTTTATCATCCAGGTACTTGACGCGCAGTTCCCGGCCGTTGATGCCCCCCTGTTTGTTGATCTGGTCTACTTTTCGCTTGATGATGAACTGGACAACCTCGAGGTCGTGGGGCGTGAGCTCTATCTTGTTCAGGATGACCCCAACGGTGTAGTATCCCTTCAGGCTGGTGTCCGTGTGGAAGTGCCTGTAGAGGAGCAGGCCTATCAGAACAGCACCCGTCAGCAAAACGGCCGCCTGCTGATAAATTACTTTCTTACGGGGCATGGGTTAGGGGTCTATAAATGATATACGTTGCAGCATCACGCATTCGCATTCTCAGTGCAATGCACCGGCTTATAACAGCCTGGTAATGAGTTGTGTTACCTGATTGTATATACGAATATACTTTCAAAACCGGCACTACTGATTGCCGCACAGGCAGCACTACCGGTGGTAACCGCCTCCCCTGAAAAGCAAGCAGCCAGACCGGTGGGGTCTGGCTGCAGTTGTGGAGTTATAGGTTCTAAATTTAGTCGATCATGTTGAACAGGCGGCTCCAGCGGATCTTATCGAAGAAACCGGCGTTCGGGTCTGTCGACATCCAGATCATGACGGCCTTGCCCACAATGTGGTCCTCCGGTACAAAGCCCCAGTAGCGTGAGTCCAGGGAGTTGTG
>JAJLKL010000110.1:0-16299 GCA_033838975.1 Hymenobacteraceae bacterium
TCGTCGTTCATTCCAGTTCAGTAAACGTTAATATTTTAGGTGTATCAACAACATGGCAAGTACTAATTATAAAGAATTACTTGAGGCTGGTGTTCACTTTGGCCACCTTACCCGCAAGTGGGATCCGAAAATGGCTCCATACATTTTCATGGAGAAAAACGGTATCCACATCATTGACTTAAATAAGACACTGGTTGCTCTTGACGAGGCTTCTGCCGCTATCAAGAACATCGCTAAGTCTGGCCGTAAGATCCTTTTCGTTGCTACTAAGAAGCAGGCGCAGGATATCGTAGCGGAAGAGGCTCGTCGCCTTAAAATGCCTTACGTTACAGAGCGTTGGCTGGGTGGTATGCTTACAAACTTCGCCACAGTGCGTAAGTCTCTTAAGAAAATGTCCACTATCGACAAGATGGTGAAAGACAACACTGCCTATGCGGCTATCGCAAAGCGTGAAAGACTGATGCTGACACGTGAGCGTGAGAAACTGGAGAAAGTACTGGGCGGTATCGCTGATCTTTCCAGACTGCCAGCAGCTCTTTTCATTGTTGACGTAAAGCGTGAGCACATCGCGGTTAAAGAGGCTCAGAAACTGAACCTGCCGGTATTCGCTATTTGCGATACCAACTCTAACCCAGAGCTAGTGGACTACCCAATCCCTGCAAACGACGACGCATCTAAGTCTGTAGCGCTTATCGTATCTCTGATCGGTAAGGCTATCGAGGAAGGTCTGTCTGAGCGCAAAGTTGACAAAGAGGAGACTGAGCGTAAGCGTGCCGAGGAAGAAGGCATCAAGGCTAAACAAGAAGCAGACGAGCAATAATCAATTGTTCATATTGCAATAACAACAAACTGAACATTGGGCAAATTGCTTCAATGTTCAGTTTGTTTTAGGGCATTTTAAAGACATAGGATATTAGACGTTAGACAATAAACGCTCTGATAATGATAAGGTGATCTTTAAAGCAAACCCCGGAATAAAAATCGTAATTCTTAATTCATATTCTTAATTATAGAAAGATGGCTATCACAGCACAAGACGTTAACAAACTCCGCCAGGAAACCGGAGCTGGTATGATGGACTGCAAGAAGGCGCTTACGGAAGCTAACGGCGACTTCGAAGCAGCTAAAGATATTCTGCGTAAGCAAGGTCAGAAAATTGCAAGCAAGCGCGCTGAAAACGAAACTTCTGAAGGTCTTGTTCTTACTCACGTAAACGAGGAAGGCAATAACGGTAAAGTAGTTGCGTTAGCCTGCGAAACTGAGCCTGTATCTAAAGTAGAAGATTTCCAGAACCTGGCTAAAGCTGCTATCGAGACAGCTGTTTCTACAAACGCAAGCACCAAAGAGGAGCTTCTTGCTGCTCCTCAGGCCGACGGCCGCTCACTTCAGGAGCACATCACTGACCTGATGGGTAAAATCGGTGAGAAAATCGACGTTGTAGCTTACGAGACAGTATCTGCTGAGAAAGTTGTAGCTTACAACCACTCAAACGGTAAACTGGGTGTACTGGTAGGCCTTAACAACACAAACGGTACTGACGTAACTGAAGTTGGTAAGGACATCGCCATGCAGATTGCAGCCATGAAGCCAATCGCTCTTGATAAAGACGGTGTTGACTCAGCTACAATTGAGCGTGAGATCGAGGTAGGCAAAGAGCAGGCTCGTGCTGAAGGTAAGCCAGAGCAAATGCTGGAGAAGATTGCCATGGGCAAGCTGAACAAGTTCTACAAAGAGAACACTCTGTTGAACCAGGAGTTCGTGAAAGACTCATCTATCACTATCTCTCAACTGCTGGACAAAACAAGCAAAGGCTTAACTATTTCTGAGTTCAAGCGTGTTGCTATTGGTTAATCCCAAAAGAAGCATAACAGAAAAGCCCACCTTTATCGGTGGGCTTTTTTATTAAATAGCACTCTGTTTAACTGTTTCTGCGTACAGTAGAAACAAAGGCATCACGCATGTCATTGAAGCGGTTTAGAGCGGCTTCTAAAAAATCATCGTCCAGCAGTTCTTTGGCTCCGGCATCCCCCATCACATCCATCTCCCCTATCTTATAGGTCTGCTCAAAATCACCCTTCTCCAGTTTGATCAGGTACTTCCCGTTCCAGCTCAGGAGCGTTACTTTCATGTTCGGGTTTGGTATGTCGGCTACTATTCTCATGGTTTTAGTATGCTAATTAGTTATAGATAATGTGCTAAAGCAGAGGGATTAGCTTAAAATTAGTTTTCTACGAGCACCTTAGTGTCAAGCATTCTCCTCTATCTCAATGCCCATCAGCTGCATGAGCTTGCTGGCATTAAAGCTACGGCAAATGCCTTTATGCAGTTTATAGTCAAAAATAATCTCATCCCCCTCTATCACACTGTTAAAACTGTAGTTCTCCACGCTCCCCGGCAGTTCCTGCTCCATGGCCCCTAACTCCAGATCATGAGTAGAAATAAGCCCGGAAGCGTTTCGCTTGTGCAGCTGCCGGATCAGCGACATAGCCCCCAAGTGACGGTCACGGGAGTTGGTACCTTTCAGGATCTCATCAAGCAGGTAGAATACTGGCTGCCCCTGCTCCGTCAGCTCCAGCAGCATGCGCAGGCGCTTCAGTTCGGCATAAAACGAAGAGGTATTCTCCGCCAGGTTGTCCGCCGTGCGCATGGCCGTGTACACCTGCGCAGGGGCAAGCATGAGCCGCTCCGCACAGACAGGCGCTCCCATCAGGCCCAGCACCATGTTGATGCCAATGGTACGCAGAAAAGTAGTTTTACCGGACATATTGGAACCGGTCACCACCATGGTCTTGCCTGCACCGGCCATCTCAAAGTCATTTGCCACAGGCTTAACAGAGAAAATAAGCGGGTGCGCCAAACGTGCAGCTTTGAGTTCGAAGGGAACAGCACTCAGTTGCGGAATGGCATACATTGGATGCGCATGCTGAAAGGCGGCTATACTTGTCAAAGCTTCCACCTCGGCCAATACATCCAGCGTCTTTTCCAGTTGCGGCAGGTACTTGTGCTTCCACTGCTCCAGCCGGTACATCCACACGAAGTCCCACATCAGCACTGTGTTCAGGAAAAAAGCCATGAGCGTGCTCAGGCGCCAAGAGAAAAAGTCAATGATGGTGGCCAGCTTGCTCAGCACTCCAGAGGCCTTGCTGCCAGAGCTTACCAGCTGCGCATGCAGCTCTTTTAGCTTGGGCGCCTCAAAATGATGCTCTTCGATGTGCTGCAACTGTTTGGTATAACTGCGCATGGCATCATAAATGCCCATGCTGTTGTCATAGTACTCATCCCGCTCCTTCCGGAAGCGGTACGCCAGCAGGAACTGAACCGCCAGAAAAGCCGTAGGCACCCAGCCACTGGCCCCATACAGCCAAGCTGCAATGGCTGCCAGCGTCAATACTGGCAGGATAAAGATGAAGACCTTAAGCACAGGGTGATGCCTGTAGAAGGAGCGGGAGGCGAACCACTGCAGAAATCCCTTTGCCGAGGCCTCCTCGTGCTTAAAGTGCATGGGCAGTGCCAGAGACTCCTGCAGCCATTCCAGTTGTGTCGGGTCTGCCAGCTCGGCTACGGCTTCCTGCCTCCTCTGTATTTCCTCTGGAGAGGCAGGCACACGCAACCAGGAGGCCAGCCGGCTTTTGCCTATACTTGTAACAGCACGATTTAAGAGCTGAAACAGGGAATTCTGTCCGAAAATATCCAGATCAGAGGTATAAGGATGGTGATCATCGATAAATTCTTCTCCCCCATCAAACTTCTTTAACCGGCCGGACAGCCTGTCTACCTCCGCTTCGTTGACCTGGCGCAGCAAGAGCAGCTGTTGATACTTAAAATTGAGACGACTATGCCACCGAAGCACCACCACAAACAGCAGGTAAAAAACCACAACGGTGATTGCGCCTGCTGTCTCGTTATCAGTCGAAAAAAAGTGATATGCCAACGCGGCGCCCGCTAAAAACACGACCACTCGCAGCCAGGATACCCACTGCGATTTTTTAGATGCCGCCGACTCCTCTACGGCAAACGCCTCTGCCCGCTTCCTGTATAACTGTTCTCTGCTCTCGCTCACGTTTTGACGCTCTTATGCTAGCCCTGCTCCGATTCGCCGATGGTAGCGATACACTTCAGCTCTATGGCAATGGGAGTAGGTAGTTTACTGATTTCTATAGTCGTACGGCAAGGCTGGTTATCCTTAAAGTACTCTGCGTAGATGCGGTTGTAGGTCGCAAAATCGTCCTTCATGTTTGTCAGGAAGACAGTTACATCCACCAGGTTCTCCCAGCTTGATCCGGCATCCTCCAAAATGTAGCGAACGTTCCGGAACACAGAATGGCACTGCTGCTCTATATCATAAGAAACAATGTTTCCGTGTTCATCCAGCTCCACCCCTGGTATCTTTTTGGAGCCGCGCTCACGAGGCCCTACCCCCGACAGAAACAACAGGTTACCCACACGACGCGCATGCGGGTACAGGCCAACCGGCTCGGGTGCCTTCGAGGAGTTCAGAAGTTCTTTGTCTTTCGCCATACTCAAATATAAGACTTATTACCAATGTCTGCTTTACGGCAAAGGAAAAGAGCCGGCTGTAGGCCGGCTCTTTCTCACCTTAAACAAATATCACAAACACTTTACTTTGTAAACTTCACATCGCCATACGTGGAGGTAATGTTGATCCAGCCTTTCGGGGACTCTCCTCCAAACTTCCCCTTATACTCGGATGAGGTATAACCTTTCTCAAGGTGCGTTATATTAACCAACGACTTATCGACATTGAAGTTTCCGAACTTTACACTAACATCGAAATTGAAGGCTGTATTATCCTCAAAGTTCAGGCTGATAGGCGTAAAGCCGCTCTGAAGGGATATCTGCCGGATGTTTTTGCTCACATTGTCGATCTTGAAGGAGCCATACTTCACATCCATGTTCAACTCCTCGCCCAGGCTGCCAATTTTAAAGTCGCTGAACTTTGACTGCCCTTTCAGACCGTTTGTACCTTCCACATTCAAGTTAGAGTAAGCTACATCTACGTTCCCTCCGTTTACGTAACCGCAGCTACCCGACCCGTAGGCAAGCCTCACGATATTGCCTGTGTTTGCCAACCGGTCTGCTTTCAAGGAGCCGTATTTTACTGAGATGTCTGCTTTGCCCTTGAGCGCGGCCAGGTACACATCCCCGAAGCTGTTCTTTACGGCTATCGCATTCTCCTCTGGCATAGAGATGGTGTAGTTGATCTCAAAGCTTCTGTTGGAGTTACCGGACACATTCATGGAGGCCATGTTGGTTTTCAGGGCGATGGTGTTGCCGGAGCGACTCTCCACCACATTGATCTTGTCCAGTATCTCCTGCGCTTTACTGTCAGTACCAGCGCGGGCGATCATAACCACATTCACCTTTATCTCATTCCTGTTCCAGGTGTTTACATGTACTTTGCCAAACTTATTCTCAATGTTAAGCACATCCGACTTACTCACCTTATAGGTCTTATCAAAAGTCTTCTGCTTCTCGGCATCATACATGGCGGCATCCTCCGGGTGGCCTGTCTGTGCCATTTCCTGCCCCAAAAGCACCAGGTGTTTCAGATCGGAAAGCTCTGCCAGCGAAGAAACCTCAGGAAGGGAGGCTAACTCAGACAGGTCGAGGGTTGTGGAAGGGCATGGGGCCTGAGCACGTGGCTGAGCAAGCGCCATAGCGGGTGCCATTACAATAAGTACAAGCAGGCAGCGTATAGATTTAAACATTCGTGGTCTCATTTTCTTTTAGCTCATTGTTAAGGTTCTGTTCTAGTTTCTCCAAATTCTGAAGGATCTCCAGTTGTCGGTTGAGCACCTCGATCCGTATCTGCAGGTTCTGGATCATGGCGCCAACTATTTCTTCTGTATTTGGAGTAGTAATCAATTGCTTCTTAAGCTGCAGGTAACTGCTGTCCAGGCGGGCCAGTTCACGGTCAATCTCCTGGTCCTCGTCCAAACCGAGCAGCTTCAGGTCGTATTCGCTCAGCTGGCTTTTCTTCTCCTTTATCTGGCTTACATAGTAAGCCTCCACCTCCACCAGTTCCGGTGCAATGCGTTCGATGGCTCTTGGTTGCGTTACAGCAATGGCGCTGGTAGCCTCAGGCGTTTGCTGTTTCATCAGGAACAGGGTGAGGCCGCAACCCAGCAGCAGCACTATAGCCGCCGCAACACGCATAAAGAAATAGTCTGCGCTAAAGCTGGCCCTGTCACCGAACTTGATGTTGATCACCTTGCCCTCCTTCTCTTCTTTCGGAGGAACAGGCAACTCGTGGCAGATCTCCTGCCACAGCTCCGTCCGGGGCTCGTACACGTCGAATTCATCCCGGTGCTCACTCACAAACTTTTCTAATCTATCTTTCATGGTAAAACTCTATCATTTGCACTGGTTTCAGACAGTAAACTGTGGTTCTTTCATAATTTCTAACAACTTCTTCCTGGCCCGGCTGTACTGCGATTTAGAGGTAGATTCTGTTATGCCCAGTATCTCGCCTATCTCGCCATGGTCAAAGCCCTCCAGCAGGTACAGCGACAATACAACACGGTAACCATCCGGAAGTTTCTGTATGGCGCGGCGAACAGTTTCTACCTGCCACTCCGTGTCGTCGTCATACTCCTCATCCGGCACATCCATCATCGTCCGCTCATCCATGGGCACCAGCTCAGACCTTCTTTTCCGGATCGCGTTGATGGCAGCGTTGATCACTATTTTCTTAAGCCAGCTGCCAAAGGAAGCCTCGGCTTTGTAAGCATGGAGGTTTTTGAAGGCGCTCACAAAAGCCTCCTGCAGCACGTCCTCCGCCTCCGAATAGTCGTTGGTGATGCGCATGCTCACGTTAAACATAGCCTTGGCGTACAGCTTGTATAACTCGTACTGTGCACGGTTATCGCCCCCCTTGCACCGTTCGATCACCTCGTGATTAACATCCTGATAGCTGAGCTTCTGCAAAGTTTTATCGTTTAACGTTTATCCTATATTCTCCTGGTTTGCTCCTGTGTTCCTCCCTTCATCCATATTCTACACTAAAGACAAGGGCAAATGCGTGAGGTTGCATTAAGTTGCAAAATTTTTTCAGATCTTGTTCGTTGTCGGCTTATCCACACTATCCACATCCTCCTGTGGAAAACGCAGGCATGAGCTAGAAGCTTCATCTTCTTGGTCTTACGAATATTTCAGGGTGCCCAGGCGGCAAAACGGCTGGTGAAAACAAGCTCCCTAAGATTGCTTTAGAGAGACGGACTTCACTTATCCACATATCCACATGCGTTTTATCAACAATTGTGGATAAGTAGGGCATTGGATACCCTGGTCAGATACTTCAGAAGTATCGACGGAATCAATGCGTGCACAGCTGTTGCACAAACAAGGATAGCACCGTATTGCAGGTGTGTATTACCTGTGTATATTGAGTAAAACCTGAAGAGTTAACGCGTAATAACCTCCACTACAGTAACACTTACACATTCTGCCCCTTATCCACAGAGAGCTTCGAACTGTACCTGTGTCCGTTCCTTTTAAGGAGCAGGTGAAATGGCAACTAGCTGCCAATGGAGCAGCAGTAAAAGAAAGGCAAAACGCAAAAAAGGCGCGGATGCTTACCCGCGCCTTCTGAAACTGACCATACCTGACTGTGCGGTCAGCTATACTTAATCCATGATGTCAAACTTGATACCCTGCGCCAACGGCAGCTCACGGCTGTAGTTGATGGTGTTGGTCTGCCGGCGCATGTATACCTTCCAGGCATCGGAACCGGATTCACGGCCACCGCCTGTCTCTTTCTCACCTCCAAAGGCACCCCCGATCTCAGCACCGGATGTACCAATGTTCACGTTGGCGATGCCGCAGTCAGAGCCCCAGTGGCTCAGGAAGGCCTCTGTCTCCAGCAGGTTGGTAGAGAAGATCGCCGAGGACAGACCCTGGCGCACACCGTTCTGTATCTCGATGGCATTCTCAATATCGCCGCTGTACTTGATCAGGTACAGGATTGGGGCAAATGTTTCCTCCTGCACCATACCGTAGTGGTTCTCAGCCTCCACAATGGCCGGCTTCACATAGGTGCCGCTCTCAAAACCTTCTCCGCTCAGCACCTCGCCACCTGTCAACAGCTTGCCGCCCTCCTGCTGCACCTGCTCCAGCGCATTGCTGAAGGCCTCCACGGCATCTTTATCAATCAAGGGGCCAACCAACGTGGTGCTATCCAGTGGATGCCCGATCGGCAGGTTCGGGTATACCTTCAGCAGGCGCTCCTTCACCTCTTCGTACTTATTCTCATGGATGATCAGGCGGCGGGTAGAAGTACAGCGCTGGCCGCAGGTACCTACCGCTCCGAACACGATGGCCCGCAGCGCCATCTCAATGTCCGCGTTCTCTGTCAGGATGATGGCATTGTTACCGCCCAGCTCCAGCAATGACTTACCCAGGCGGGCTCCCACAGCCTCCCCTACTTTCTTACCCATACGCGTAGAGCCTGTGGCTGATACCAGCGGGATGCGTCTGTCGTGGCTCATCAGGCTCCCGACCTCGGCATCTCCGACGATCACGTTGAAGATACCCTCCGGCAGTTCGTTATCCGCGAGCCCATCACGGATGATATGCTGACAGGCAATCGCAGTGAGCGGGGTTTTCTCAGACGGCTTCCAGATCACCACATCCCCACAAACGGCAGCCAGCATGGTGTTCCAGCTCCAGACAGCTACCGGAAAGTTGAAGGCGGAGATCACGCCCACAATGCCCAGCGGGTGGTACTGCTCGTACATGCGGTGCTGCGGACGCTCAGAGTGCATGGTGAAGCCGTGTAGCTGGCGCGAAAGGCCTACAGCGAAATCACAGATGTCGATCATCTCCTGTACCTCGCCGAGCCCCTCCTGGTAGATCTTACCCATCTCATAACTCACCAGTTTGCCCAGTGCTTCTTTGTGCTCCCGTAGCTTATCGCCAATCTGGCGCACAATCTCACCGCGCTTCGGGGCCGTTACCTTACGCCATACCTTAAAAGCTTCCTGAGCAGTCTGTACCACCTGCTCATAATCTTCAGGCGTGGCCATATTCACCGTTGCGATCAGGTTGCCATCGGCAGGCGAGTGGATCTGCCGGGTTGCCCGATCACTCTGTCCGCCCCAGGCAAGGCCGGTGCTGTAGGCGGGGTTAAGCTCTTTTATACCTAACTGCTGCAGCACGCCAGTCAGCTCCTTCGTCAGCGGAAGTTCGTCTATCGTTTGTTTCATGGTTTTATTTCTTTATGGTTGAAAAACAGCTCTTTTACAAATCTAAAAAATAAAAAAGCTTCTGCAAGGCTGCAGAAGCTTTCTGTTCTATTCTTTCCGGCTTATTAACCCTTGCCAATCGGGTAATAAGCTTTCAGGCCATCAGGATAAACCCCCTCGATGTAGACCACGCCACCGTCAAAGTTCTTCAGGTGCTTCTCTACATCGGCAGGCTCATTTACCGGGTATTTATCAATTCTGGTGATGATGAAGCCGTCTTTCATACCTGTATCACGGAACTTGCTGCTGCGCACATCGGTGATCTTAGCGCCCCCGTTGATCCCCAGTTTGCTCATCTCCTGTCTGCTTACCGGCTCAAAGGTAGCTCCGTCGAAGGTAATGGCTTTGGCGTTGCTGCGCTTCACCAGCTCGGTGCTGTTGTTCAGGTTTTTCAGCGTCACGTTAGCCGTTCTTTCCTTGTTATCGCGCAGGTACGTCACTTTCACTTTGTCGCCAGGACGGTAACGGGCAATCTGCTCCAGTAACTGCGAAGATTTACCTACAGTCACACCGTTCACAGCCGTGATCACATCGCCTTGCTTCAAGCCTGCTTCCTGGGCACCGCTGTTTTCCTCTACACCGGCAATGTAAACACCGCTAAGCGTTTTGATATTGTTCTCTTTCGCAAAGGACGCGTCGATCTCCTGGATGGTAGCACCCAGCAAAGCACGCTGCACCTCCCCATACTTCAGCAGGTCGTCTACCACCTTACTCACAATGGCAGACGGCACGGCAAAAGAGTAACCGGCAAAAGAGCCCGTCTGTGAGGCAATGGCCGTGTTGATTCCCACCAGGTCACCGTTCAGGTTTACCAGGGCACCACCCGAGTTGCCAGGGTTCACGGCCGCATCCGTCTGGATAAACGACTCAATGCTCATGTCTCTGTTCTGGCTGGTGCGCAAAATGTTGATGTTTCGGCCTTTGGCACTCACAATACCGGCTGTCACCGTCGAGGTCAGGTTCATCGGGTTACCCACGGCCAGTACCCACTCGCCTACCTGCAGCTCATCGGAGTTACCGTAGCGAACGGTCGGCAGCTTATCTGCATTGATCTTTAACAGGGCGATATCGGTGGTTGGGTCTGTACCTACCAGCGTCGCCTCAAACTTACGCTTATCGTCCAGTACTACCTCAATCTTATCTGCCTTGTCGATCACGTGGTTATTTGTCACGATATAGCCATTGGAGGCAACGATAACGCCTGAGCCCGACCCCATCTGCGGGCTGCGCGGTACACGCTGCCCAAAGCCATCGCCGAAGAACTCACGCAGGAACGGGTCCATCGGGCTGCTGTAGCGGTCCGAGGAGCGAACGCTGTACTCTGTCATCACGTGTACCACCGCTGGCGTGGTTACCTGCGCGGCTTTGATAAAGTTCAGCCCTTCCGGCACTACCACATTGCTACTGCGCATGTCGCTGGTGTAGCGTACAGTGGGGTATTGTTCAGCGTTCGTATTAGCAGGTGCATCCTCCTCCAGCAGCTTATAGCTACCAACGGCAACACCGCCACCAAGCATGGCAGAAAGCGTTAAGCCAACAATAAACTGTTTAGTTTTCATGTAGTTAGTTTTAGTCTTATACTTTATCGTAAATATTAAGTATTATCTATATTATAAAGAGATAACGTTACGTATGTATACGATAGTATGCACTTACCTGATTATAACGTGTAACATATATGTTAAATAACAAAAAAGAGGCCAAATTTGCTGGCCTCTTTTTACAAAATCATCCCGAATCAGGCTTTTTTAGCTTTCCCGTTCCCTGAGGCCTCCGCCTTTTTCTCATCCGCAGGAGCCTCTATTTTGATCTGCCGTTTCATTGTCTTCTGTTCGTCTTTCGGGATCTCCACCAACAGAATGCCGTCTTCGAACCGAGCCGTTATTTTATCTGGGTTTACATTGTCAGGTATGTAGAAGGTTCTGCTAAAGGAGCCGTACTGCGTCTCCAGCATATGGTAGCGGCGGCCGTCTTCCTTCTTCTCCAGTCGGCGCTCTCCAGCCACCGTCAGCTTACCCTCCTGAAAATCAATGCTGATGTCGTCTCGCTTAACCCCTGGCAGGGCGAGCTGAACCTCAAATCCTTTCTCGGTTTCGCAGGCATCTACATGCGGCGTAAAGCCTGAGAAGTTACGCGAGTTAACAGACTCATTGAAGAACCTGTCCAGCATAGAGCTAAATGAGTTCGGCATGGTTTCCTGCATGCCATTGTATCTGCTTAGTGCCATAGTTGTACCTCTTTTAAGTTTGTTCAAAAAGACTTACAACCATCCTTCAGTAAAAACTATACCAATCGGATAATCCCTTTCATTCATGAATTAATGTCATTTAATCGAATCTAAAAAGGTATAAACACCTGACGCTTTTACAGTTAGTCTCTTCCTAATAGGAAATACTGGCAGTATTTGCGGGCCTGTTGATGCTGTACTTTATCTCCAGGCCCAGAATGGGGGTGATGCGGTTACGCTTGGTTGTGTAGCCATCCTCCAGCAGCTGACCGTTGTCATCGTACTTCGGCGGAACAAGCACATAGTAATAGTCTGTCTGCCGCATGTAGTAGGGGTTTATGCGGAGCTTCTCGGTTAACTCATAGTTCAGGCTCAAACGCAGCCGGGTACGGTCTATGTTCCGCTCCGCCGGGCTTCCGTCATACTCTCTGCCCAGGTTAGAGAGCAGCATGGCTTCGTAGCTGATGCTGGGCGTAATGAACCTGCTCTTAAGCGGCAGCCGCCGGCCTAGTTCGGCCATTAACCTGAAACGGCCAAAGGTGTCCTGCTCCTCCTGGTCCACAAACTCGAACATGAGCTGTTTGTTAAAGTAGAGGCTGTGGATGTTGCCGCTGTGGCGCAGGAACAACGTATAGAAAAGTGTCGTCGGAAAATCCTCTGCGGCATAACGAAGCAGTGCCCCACCGCGCCAGTGCTCCGTCAGGGCATGCTCATACCCCAGACTTAGCTCTACCCGCTCAAAGCTGCTCAGCGCCCCCCGGTCTCTGAGGTCGTTGTAGCGCTCATCGGTGTTGATGCGGTAGCCATTCCGGAGAAACAGCAGTCCGTCTTCTCCCACTCCATAGTTAACCTGCAGTTCCGGCCAAATGGCTGTTGGAGCGGTTACTTTGCGCTGGGCCCGGGCTAGCAGCGGAAGGGAGGCAAGCAGCAACAGAAGGTATAGTTTTCTCATTTGGTAATGGTGTCAGTAAACCTCTTTTAAGGATTCTATGATGCCGAACAGTATTTCGCTTTCCCACTCGTCATACTCTATTCTTCGGTTAAGTTCAGGGTTCTTTCGGTCGTACAGCGCATAATAGTCCTCATACTCCTTTACCGCCACGTTTTCCCAGATAATGAGCTGGTCTTTGTCCACAAAGTAAATCCCCTCATCTGTCAGCCGCACACCCCTTAACGCTATAGTGTGCGTTGCAGAAAAAGTATCAAGATAAGCGTCCACGATATCATTCAGGTAAAACTCCCACAGGCGGTCCACGATGGTCTCATAAGCCTCCTGGTACGCTGCATTCCTGTTGAAATAGCTGACGAACTTTATGCTGAGAACAGCACTTGCCTTCGTCTTCACCTCAACCCTAAACTCGCAGCCCACCAGGAACCTGTACCAGTAGATCCATTCCATATCATGCCTGATGTCTACAATGTCTTCCTTGTAAACCCGCGTGAAATGGTTTGGCCTCAGGTACTCACTCTCGTACTCCAGGTAATCAGGGTTAAGGCGCAGCCTTCGCTTCCGGTCAAACAATCCTCCGGATAATCTGTACGCTATGGCTTCGGCTACTCCCATCCAGTGATCATGCCAGTACTAGTTCGTCAGCTCCTGCAGTGCCACAAAAGCCATCAGGCCTATACCTGTTTCCAGTGCGGCCTCGTCAATGTCGAAGGTAGGGGTGTGCACCCCCGAGGTGATGCCACGCTCCTCGTTCCGGGTACCGAGGCGATAGAAGCAAGCCGGCACCTCCTGCGAATAGTACGCAAAGTCCTCTGCTCCCATCCATAGGTCAAGGTCTACCACGTTATCCTCCCCCAGATAGGCCTCAGCGGCAGCGCGTGCACGGCCTGTCAGGTCCGGATCGTTCTTCAGGTACGGATAGCCTTTCTTGATGTCTATTTCACAGCTGCCTCCCATGCTCTCGCACAGGCCCTCCGCTAGCTTTTTGATGCGCTTGTGCGCCTCTGTGCGCCACTCCTCATTCATCGTCCGGAAGGTGCCCTCTATCTTTACCTCATTCGGGATCACGTTCGTCGCGCCTTTGGCCTCCACTTTGCCAAATGACAGCACCGTCGGTACTTTGGGGCTGGCATGGCGGCTCACGATCTGCTGCAGCGCCACAAGCAGGTGCGCCGAGATCAACACCGGGTCCACGTTCATCTCCGGTATGGCGGCATGCCCCCCTTTGCCTTTCACTGTAATATAAATTTCATCGGCGCTGGCCATGTACATCCCAGCCCTGAAACCCACCTTACCGGCAGGCAGCAGCGGGAACACGTGTTGCCCCACAATGCCCTCCGGAGCCGGATGCTGCAGCACGCCCTCCTTGATCATAATGGAGGCTCCCCCCGGAAACTTCTCCTCGCCAGGTTGAAAAATTAGCTTTACGGTACCTTCAAATTCCTCCCGAAGCTCTTGCAGGATGCGGGCCGCCCCCAGCAGCGAGGCCGTGTGCACGTCGTGTCCGCAGGCATGCATTACCCCCTCGTTCTTCGACTTGTACTCCACCTGGTTTGCCTCCACGATTGGCAGGGCGTCCAGGTCAGCACGCAGGGCGATGGTTTTCTTCTCCGGGTTCTTTCCCTGGATCATAGCCACCAAGCCCGTTTCAGCCATGGGCTCCGCTTGCAGGCCATAGCTTTCCAGCACCTGCTTTACGTAGGCGGCGGTGTTGTATTCCTCGAAAGAAAGCTCCGGGTTGGCGTGGATATGCCGGCGCACCTGCACCGTGTCCGGGGCATAGGCGCTGGCTAGTTGCTTTATCTTTTGTACTAGTGGTTGCATTGGATAAGTATAGGTAACGGTATTCTACTATTGAAGGTACGCACACGGCACTAAAATAAAAAACGTTGCAGCTCTATCTAACTGCAACGCCTTCTATGCTTTACCTCTTCATGCAAGAACAGGTCAGTACGTCTTGTTGATATTGATCTGATCCTGTACGATCTGCGCGTTCGGGATTAGGTCACGAAGCTGATTGAGTACCTGCTGCGCCTCTACCCGGCTAAAGAAGTCGCCGATCTTCAGGCGGAAGTTGGGCTGCTGGTATGTCAGGTAGTCCTTCTCCTCCGGCACACGCCCAATGATGGCCTTGCGCAGGTTCATCACCGTCTGCCGCTCTGAGCCGTTGTAGGCCAGTATCCGGTAGCCCTGGGCATACTTTATACTTTTATTCACACTGGCCACCGTGTCCATCAGCTCGGCCACACGGTCATTTACGTGATTGGTGGGTGCTACCCGGGCAACCGGGGCAGCGGCGTCCTCCGCAACAGGGTACTTCGGGCGGTACAAGCTCAGGTCTTCCGCCACTTTGTCTTTGCCGGCGGCTTTTACCGTGCCTGCCGTACGGGTGGTTCCTTCTGCTCCTCTGCCCGCCGAAGAGGCACAGGCCGTTGTAAACACAAGAATCAGCGAAAGGAAAAGACTGATAATTCTATTCATGAGATACTATTTGAATGCTGGCTGAACAGCCTAACCTGTCTGCGCCAGCTTTGATTAACGCCTCCGCATCGGCAAATGTTCTGATGCCGCCAGCTGCTTTTATTTTGATGTTCCTGGGTAGCACCCGGCGCATCAGCCTTACATGCTCTACGGTTGCCCCCTTAGCAGCAAAGCCAGTAGAGGTCTTAACGTAATCTGCACCTGCTTTCGCACACAGCTCGCAGGCTCTTACAATCTCCTCCTCTGTGAGCAGGGCCGTCTCGATGATCACCTTCAGCTCTGCCTCCTTCAGGTGGCAGAACTTTGCCAGGTCGCCCAGTTCATTCTCTACCTCTGCGTATTTGCCTGACTTGAAGAGGGATATGTTCATCACCACATCTATTTCGGTGGCACCATCCTCTATCGCCTGGTGCGTCTCCAGGAACTTGACCTTCGGGTGCTGATACCCTAACGGAAAGCCGACTACCGTCGCAAGCTTTACCTGTGAGCCCGGCCCCAGGCGATCTTTGGCCAGCTGCACATAGCACGGGGCAATACACACAGCGGCGAAACCATAGCCGCGGGCCTCGTCGCACAGCTGCAACACCTGCTCCGCCGTGGCATCCGGTTTCAGCTGGGTGTGGTCTATGTAGGCCGCAAGTTCTTCTCCTGCCATACTGTTCGTTAAAAGATAAAGGACATAAGATGAAAGTTTTCTTTCTCCTATATCCTTCTCCTCATAGTTAAATCTTATAAAAGGCAGCCTCCAACCGGACGCGGCGGAGGCTCCTGTACTATTACTCTTCTTCGATCAGCACACAACGGTTGTGCATCAGGTCATCCTCCACGGTCTTGAACTTCACGTCCTTCAACACGCGGCCGTCGTTGTACTGCACGCTTACGCGGTCGTTTCGTCCGGCTACCTTCTGCGAGTGGGCAGGCATGATCTTCTCCGGCTCAGCGGCAGGCGCTGTGGTATGGCCTGTCTGGTCTTCCAGCGAAGAGTGTACTTCCTGCTTCTGCTCTTTCAGTACAGGAGGTTTCGGGGCCATTGGCGGCCTTACCGGCTGCTGTACCTGCTCTGGAGCCTGCACCGGTATGTAGGCGTGGAACAGGAACTGGATCGTCTGCTCGTTCACCTTGCCGATCATGCGCTTGAACAGCTCAAACGACTCAAACTTATAGATCAACAGCGGGTCCTTCTGCTCGTACACCGCATTCTGCACGCTCTGCTTCAGGTCGTCCATGTGGCGCAGGTGCTCTGTCCAGGCCTGGTCAATGGTGCCCAGCGTGATGATCTTCTCCATCGCACGGATCAGCTCCATCCCCTGCGACTCGTAGGCCTTGGTCAGGTTCGCCACGGCAGCCAGTTGGCGCTTGCCATCGGTAAACGGCACGGC
>JAJLKL010000111.1:0-8494 GCA_033838975.1 Hymenobacteraceae bacterium
GGCTTTTGCCCTCGGTTTTTACCTGCAGCGCAGGCGCCTGGGCTGGATGGTCTTCGGCGCGATGACGGCCGGCTTCCTGATGCTGCTGATGGCAACGGTACACTTCGAGATGAACGGCAACCCTGCCATCTCTAACATGGGCATCGACCAGAGCTTAGGCTCATTGGAAGGTAAGGAAATGCGCTTAGGCGCCGCTGCCTCGGGTATGTGGGCCACCAGCACCACGGTTACCTCCAACGGCTCGGTCAACGCCATGCACGACTCGCTCACACCGCTTTCGGGCATGAACACCCTGCTCGGCATGATGATCAACTCCTTCTACGGCGGCGTGGGCGTGGGTTTCCTGAACTTCTTTGTCTTTATCATCATCGCCGTGTTCATCTCTGGGCTGATGGTGGGGCGCACACCGGAGTTCCTGGGTAAGAAGGTGGAGGCCCGGGAGGTAAAGATCGCAATCATGATTGCCCTGCTGCACCCTTTGCTTATACTTTCCGGTACCGCGCTGGCTGCTTACGTCTATGTGCAGGACCCGTCGGTAGGCTGGCTAAACAACCCCGGCTTCCACGGCTTCTCCGAGATGCTCTACGAGTATACCTCCTCGGCGGCTAACAACGGTTCCGGCTTCGAAGGCCTCGGCGACAACACGCCTTTCTGGAACATCACCACCGGTTTCGTGCTTATCCTGAGCCGTTACCTGCCGATCATTGGACCGGTGGCCATTGCCGGTATCATGGCCCGTAAGCGCTTTATTCCGGAGTCTGCGGGTACTTTGAAAACCGATACAGCCACCTTCGGCCTGATGGTCTTCTTCGTGATCTGGATCGTGGCGGCCCTGGCTTTCTTCCCATCGCTGGTGCTGGGCCCTATAGCGGAATACTTTACCATCTACTAAAACACGACTGATGAAAGAGATGACACGGCATTTAAACGGAGTAGATACAGCTTCTTACTGGAGCTCCTCCTCGGCTAGTGTATGGCAATACCTTTTGTGTCTGCGTCTTAAATACTAAAGAAATGACAACTAAAAATAAAGAAACCGGATTGTTTGAGGGGCCGCTGGTAAAACAGGCGCTGGCGGAGTCCTTCGTGAAACTCGATCCAAGACAGATGATCAAAAACCCGGTGATGTTCACCGTGGAGCTGGGCACCTTCGTGATGCTGCTGGTAACGCTCTACCTGCTCTTTTCGGGGGATACCTCGCAGGGTGGCCTAGGCTACAACATCACCATTTTCCTGATCCTGCTCGTGACCCTGCTTTTCGCCAACTTCGCCGAGGCCATTGCCGAGGCACGCGGCAAGGCGCAGGCCGACTCGCTGCGCAAGACGCGTGAGGAAACACCCGCCAACGTGATCGACGCGAAAGGCAACGTGAAGCAGATAAGCTCCTCCCAGCTCAAGAAAGGGGATGTGTTCCTGGTTTCGGCCGGGGAAGTGATTCCGACGGACGGGGAGATCATTGACGGCCTGGCCTCTATTGACGAATCTGCCATCACAGGCGAGTCGGCCCCGGTGATCCGTGAGGCAGGCGGTGACCGCTCTTCCGTGACGGGTGGTACCAAGGTGCTCTCGGACCAGATCAAGGTGCTGGTGACGACTGCCCCAGGCGAGTCTTTCCTGGACAAGATGATCGCCCTGGTGGAGGGCGCCAGCCGACAGAAAACACCCAACGAGATTGCCCTTACTATCCTGCTGGCAGGTTTTACCATGACTTTCCTGCTGGTATGCGTGACGCTGAAGCCATTTGCGGACTACGCGAACGCACCGCTTACGATTGCCGCCCTTATAGCGCTGTTTGTGTGCCTTATCCCGACTACGATCGGAGGCTTGCTGTCGGCTATCGGTATAGCGGGGATGGATCGGGCCCTTCGCGCCAACGTGATCACCAAATCCGGTAAGGCCGTGGAGACCGCCGGCGACATCGACGTGCTGCTGCTCGACAAGACCGGCACCATCACGATCGGTAACCGCCGGGCCACCAAGTTTCATCCCGCACCGGGCGTGGACAAAGAAGCTTTTATCCAGAAGGCGGTGCTGAGCTCGCTGGCTGACGAGACGCCTGAGGGCAAGTCAATCGTGGAGCTGGCGCAGGAACTGAAAGTGAACGTGCCGCAGCCCGACATGCGCCAGGTAAGCTTCATCAAGTTTACCGCAGAGACCCGCTCCAGCGGCATTGATCTGCCAAACGGTACCCGTATCCGCAAAGGAGCCTTCGACGCCATCCGGAAGATGACTGAGAATGCTGGGTACTTCTTGCACCCTTCCGTGAAGGAGACGATCGAAAAGATCGCCGCCAACGGGGGCACGCCGCTGGTGGTAGCCGAGAACGAGGAAGTACAGGGCGTGATCCAGCTGGAGGACATCATCAAGCCAGGCATACAGGAGCGTTTTGAGCGCCTGCGCAAGATGGGCGTGAAGACGGTGATGGTGACAGGTGATAACCCGCTGACGGCTAAGTTTATCGCTGAGCAAGCCGGCGTGGATGACTTCATCGCCGAGGCTACGCCGGAGGACAAGCTCAACTACATCCGCAAGGAGCAGGCCAGCGGTAAGCTAGTGGCCATGATGGGCGACGGTACAAACGACGCACCGGCCCTGGCGCAGGCAGACGTGGGGGTGGCCATGAACTCGGGTACGCAGGCGGCCAAGGAAGCCGGCAACATGGTGGACCTGGACAACGACCCGACCAAGCTGATCGAGGTCGTGGAGATCGGCAAGCAGCTGCTCATCACCCGTGGCACGCTTACCACCTTCTCCATCGCCAACGACGTGGCCAAGTACTTTGCTATCGTGCCGGCCCTGTTCATCGCCTTTATACCTGCCTTGCAGGGGCTTAACATCATGAACCTGGGTAGTCCGCAGTCGGCCATCCTTTCGGCGGTGATCTTTAACGCCATTATCATCCCGATCCTGATTCCGCTGGCGCTGCGCGGGGTGGCCTATAAGCCGATCGGGGCCAGCGCCCTGTTGCGCCGCAACCTGCTCATCTACGGGCTCGGTGGTGTGCTCGTGCCGTTCGTGGGCATCAAAGCCATCGATATGCTGCTGGTGATGCTTGGCCTGAGCTAATTGAATAATAACATTTATAAGTGGAGCCGGAGCTCGTTAACCGGCTCCCTAGTATAATAATCGAGAAGTATAAAATATCTGAAAAACATCCAGTATGGAAACTAAAGTAAAAGACAAGCGCGTGCCGGAAAGAACAGTCCACCGCCCTGCCCCCGAAAGAAAGGGAACCGGAGGCATCCTGAAGCAAAGCCTGATCCTGACAGTACTCTGCATCGGCTTCTTCGTGTTCCTGTACCCGCTCAGCATCTGGGCCATTGCCAAAGTGGCGGCTCCGAACGGTGGCGAGGGCAAAGTGGTAGAAGCAAACGGCCGCGTGGTCGGATTCGAGAACGTGGGCCAGTCCTTCACCGAAGATCGTTATTTTTACAGCCGTCCCTCAGCCGTGGACTATGATGGCGGTGGCTCCGGTGGCTCGAATCACGGCCCGTCGAACCCAGAGCACCTGGCAGAGGTACAGGCCAGAATAGATGCCTTTCTGGAGAAGAACCCGACGGTGAAGCGGGAAGAGGTGCCGGCAGAGCTGGTGACAGCATCCGGCAGCGGCCTGGACCCGCACCTCTCGCCACAGGGCGCGCTGGTGCAGGTGGAACGCGTGGCTAGCGTGCGCAACCTGCCGTTGGAGCAGGTAAGAGCATTGGTACAGGAGCAGGTGGAGGCACCGTTTCTGGGTGTGCTCGGGCCGGAAAAAGTCAACGTGCTCAAGCTTAACCTGGCGCTGGACCAGCTGGACGCGCAGCGATAGATAATACAATTTTAAAGGAAGTACATAGAGCATATCGCCGTGACTATGCGGCATAAAATAAGATCATACATCAGATGAAATACCTATTCGGAATACTTTTAGCCCTTTACCTCTTGGTAACCTTTGCTGCAAATGCGCAGACAGTTGATTCGCTTGGCATGGAAAAAGTGAACAAGCCCTTTAAGATAAGCGGCGGCGTGGACGTGTACTATGCCTATGATCGCAGCGAACCCTTTGGCAAAGACCGCCTTTACACCACGCAGGCTTTCCGCAACAACGAGTTTAACCTGAATTGGGGCTTCCTGCAGGCCGACTACGCCACCGATAAGGTACGGGCCACGCTGGCGCTGCACACCGGTACCTACGTACAGGCCAATTACGCCGCTGAGCCCAACGAGCTGACGCAGCTCATTGCCCAGGCCAACGCCGGGGTAAAACTGGCCGAAGGCGTGTGGCTGGACGCAGGCATCCTGCCCTCGCACATCGGCTACGAAAGCACCTTTTCCATCAATAACGAAGTCTATACCCGCGCCCTGATGGCCGAGAACTCTCCCTACTTTGAAACAGGCGCTCAACTAACGGCCGAGGTGTCGGACAAGGTGACGATGAAATTCCTGGTGCTCAACGGCTGGCAGAACATCCGGGAAACAAACGACGCCAAATCGCTGGGCTTCGGCATCAGCTATACCCCGACGGATAAGCTGACGCTGAGTTATAACAACTATTACGGCAACGAGGCACCGAAAGTAGATGAGGTACTGGAGCAGGATGCCAAGCGCCGCTATTTCCATAACTTCTACGCCGGGTATACCTTCTCCGACAGGTTCAACATAGCCGGCAGCGTGGACTACGGCCGCCAGGAGCTGTGGGACAGCAGCGAGAAGGGCAACTGGTACACAGGCATGCTGCTGGCGCGCTACCGCCTGAGCGACAGGTTTGCCGTGGCGGGCCGCGTAGAGCATTACAACGATGAGGACCAGATCATCATCGCCACCGATACACCAAATGGCTTCCAGACCTCCAGCGCCTCGCTCAACTTTGACTATATTCCGGCACCTAACTTCCTATGGCGCTTCGAGGCCCGTGGGTATGACTCCAAGGACAGGATATTTGTGGGAGAAGAAGGCATCAGGGATAATAATTTATTGTTGGTTACCTCCTTCGCTCTAAAGTTCTAAGTCTTGTAAACAGGCAGGTATACACTACCTGCCTGTACTTTTATAGTGAAAGCATGGTAAATTGCACATGAGTAGCGAAGAACTTGGGAGCAGCAGATCAGCTGAGCGCTTCCTCCGTCTCCTGCAGGAGTCGAAGAAGGGGCGCTTTAAGCTATACATTGGCTTGGCGGCAGGTGTGGGAAAAACCTACCGCATGCTGCAGGAGGTCCGGGAGCTGCTCGCGCATGGGGTAGACGTGGTCATTGGCTACGTGGAGACGCATGGAAGACTAGAAACGGAGGCACAGCTGGAAGGCCTGCCCGTGATCAGGCGCAAGTCCATTTTCTATAAAGGGCGGATGCTGGAGGAACTGGATCTGCAGGCCGTGCTGCAGCGCCGGCCCGAGGTGGTGATCGTGGATGAGCTGGCCCATACCAATGTGCCGGGCTCAGTCAACGAGAAACGCTGGCAGGACGTGGAGCAGCTGATCAATGCCGGCATCAGCGTCATCAGCGCCATGAACATTCAGCACATCGAAAGCCTGAATTACCAGATCGAGAAGATCACGGGGGTGGAGGTGACAGAGCGGGTGCCGGACAAGGTGGTGAAAGCCGCCGACGAGATCGTAAACATCGACCTGACGATACAGGAGCTGCTCGACAGGCTAAAGGAAGGCAAGATCTACGACAAGATAAAGGTAGAGGCGGCCCTGAAGAACTTCTTTCAGAAGGATAACCTCCTGCAGTTGCGTGAGATGGCCCTGCGGGAAGTGTCTAACCACCTGATGCAGCGGATTGATTCGGAGGTGGAAACAGCCTCGCGCAAAAACCTGGACAAGCTCGTAGCCTGCATCAACACGAACGAAAAGGCGGCCAAGGAGATCATCCGAAAAACCTCCCGCCTGGCCGATCGGTTCCGGGCCAGGTGGTATGTGGTGTATGTGCAGACGCCGGAAGAAAACACCGACACGATTGGCCTGGCCAAGCAGCGGCACCTGATCAACAACCTGCAGATGGCTACGCAACTCGGGGCGCAGATCATCCGGCTGAAAGGAAAGAATGTGGCTGAGGAAATACTGCAAGTGGCCCGGGAGAAGCAGGCGACCCTGCTCATCTGCGGTGTGACGGGGCGCAAAACCTTCGGCGACTGGTTCAAGGTGAGCCAGACCCGGCGCATCATCCGGACCATATCGGACTCGGACCTGGACCTGGATATTTTCCTGGTAAGTGTATAGGCATAGGTGAAAAACATAGCAGCTTCGGCTGACCATTACGATTTAGAGGCATGAAACTTAAAACAAAAATTACCCTCGGCTACCTGACTATACTGGTGGTGCTACTGTCCATTGGGGTTTACTCGGTGGTAAACGTGAACCGGCTGGATAAAGCCGCCAGCAACATCCTGAAGGACAACCTCTATACCCTGCAGCTGGGCAAGCGCATGATTTCCTCGCTCGATAAAATGCAGGCCGCCAAGCAGCAGCTGCTTTTTTCCAATGTAGCGCCAGAGGTAAACACTTCGATCATCCGTGAGAACATCGCAGTATTCAAAGATAACCTGCGCAAAGAGCAGGGCAACATTACCGAACCGGGCGAGGGGGAACTGGTGGAAGACATGGCAGAGGGATTCCAGAACTACAGCACCATGCTGGTGAATGATGCTGTGGGCGAGAGCGCTTACTATGTGGAATTGTTGCCGCGCTACCGCCTGCTTCGGGACCAACTGGACCAAATGCTCAGCATGAACATGGACGCCATGATCTCCAAGAGCGACCGGGCGCAGCAGATCGCACAGCAGACAAGAATTTACACGTTGATCGCACTAACAGTCGCGCTGCTGCTCACGCTCGGGTTTCTGCTTACTGTGCCGGCCGCTATCACCAAGCCTATCAACAGGCTGATCGATTCGATACAGGCCGTATCGACGAAGGATTTTGGGCACCAACTGCCTGTAAGGGGGCGGGATGAATTTAGCCGTGTGGCCAAGGTATACAACAGCATGCTCAAGAAGCTAAAGGAGTATGAGTTCTCGAACCTGAACGTGCTGATGACCGAGAAGAAGCGGATGGAACTGATCCTGCAGAACCTGGACGAGGGGATACTGGTGCTGAACCAGAACCTGCTGGTAATTGAGGCGAATCCTGTAGCCTGCCTGCTTCTGGGCATGGAGCGGAAGGACCTGGTAGGGCGGCAATCGCAGGAGCTGGAAAACAAAAACGACCTGTACCGTGAGTTGGTGAAGGACATCATGATTGGCAGCACGAATGATGACCATATCCTGACAGTTACGGAAGGAAACGAGGAAGCCTATTACCACAAGAACATACTGGAGATCGTGGCCTATAACGAGCTGAAAGAGCAGAGTGAGCTGACCGGCTACGTGATCTCGCTGCGCAACGTAAGCGAGTTCAAGCGACTGGACCAGGCGAAATCTAACTTCCTGGCCACCGTATCGCACGAGCTGAAGACACCGCTGGCTTCTATTGGCTACAGTCTGAAACTACTGCAGGACGAAAGAATAGGAGAGACCAACCAGGAGCAACGCAATATCATTCAGACGCTGAAGCAGGAAACTACACGGCTCCAGAAAATGGTGGGAGAGCTCATTGATGTATCACGACTGGAGTCGGGAAACATACAGTTGAACGCGCAGCAGGCAAATGTAGCGAACATCATTCATTATGCAGAGGAGGTGATCAGCCTGCAGTTGCTGCCAAAGCACCTGCGCCTGCAGGTAAACATCGAGAACCAGCTGACAGACGTAATGGCAGACGTGGAAAAAACCACGTGGGTGCTCATCAACCTGCTCAGTAACGCTGTGCGCTACTCTCCGGAGGGAGATGTTATCACCATCTCCACGGAGGACAGGGAGCGTGAGGTGCTGATAAAGGTGCATGACAACGGCCCGGGCATTGATCCCTCCCACCACGATAAGATTTTCCAGAAGTTTGTACAGATACCAGGCAAAGAGCAGTACAAGGGCGGCTCTGGCCTGGGGCTTTCCATCTCGCAGGAGTTTATTCAGTCGCAGGGCGGCAATATTTGGGTAGAGAGTGAGTTAGGGGCTGGCAGTACCTTTGTGGTGTCGCTGCCGGTGTATGCGGAGGCCCATCAAAATATTAGCAGATAATATAACTGTACAGGCTTGCTCCCTTAGCAGGAGTTTGCATTTATACTTTATGATAAACGTGTTAAGTAAGTATTATGTAGTAGCTCATAAACTTAATTATATGACGGTAGTGTATCACCCAAAGTCTCCTGCTCTACCACATCTTATCTTCTACTACAAAGAAAGTGACCCTACGAATACAGAAATAAGTAATAGGAAATAGAGATATCCATAACAACCTTGTTTTACCTAAGCTAAGCGGTAGGAGGTAAGCTGCTTAAGCGTGTGAATGGTGTTCGAAGAACATAAAAAAGGCCTTCAGCGTTAACTGAAGGCCTTTCGTGTAGCCCGTAGGGGAATCGAACCCCTGTTACCAGAATGAAAATCTGGCGTCCTAACCCCTAGACGAACGGGCCGTTCT
>JAJLKL010000112.1:0-17733 GCA_033838975.1 Hymenobacteraceae bacterium
CATCACGTTGGCGTACATGTCGGCGGCGATGTTACCGCTGCCCACGATCCAGGAGCCGTTAAATGGCACCCCGTTACTGTCTGCCGCAATGGCACCCAAGCCGGAGGAAAGGATATGACGCGCATCCATACCGCCCATTACGGCTCCGACCATCTTGTCTTTGGCCATTTCCTCTTTCAGAGACAGTGGAGCCCCTTCCAGGTTCAGCGCCACGGCTGTTGCGAGCATTTCGATATGCGCTATCTCTTCCGTTCCTGTCTCCAGGAGCATCTGGCGGTACCTGTCGTTCCCTCTCATGTTCCAGGCCTGAAACAGGTACTGCATACACACCCTCATCTCACCCTCAATGCCGCCAATAGCCTGTTGCAGCATGCGTGCGAACGTGGGGTTCGGCTTGTCTACCCTTACTTTGTACTGGAGTTTGTTATCATGATAAAACATAAGTTTGTTTTTAGTAGGTTATACATACCTAAAACTTACGATAGGCACAGGTGCTGGTTATAAATTTACTCATATTAACCAACGATTAAATCCAACACAAATCACTATATTCATTTATAGGATTCCATGCATTCAACTAGACAGGAGCACGAAAAGCGGCTTTTTGCTGAAAAATCTCTGCGGAGAGCAACTCCCCTTAAAACCATACGGGCAGGGTTAAGTATACGATTAACAGCAACAGGAACCTTAACACGACACAGCAGCATTCATGAACAGAGACAGAGACAAAGTGGTAAGCAGCTGGTTAGAGCTACAGGAGGCCCTCTTCGAACACAGCTGGGATGAGTCGATAAACCGCTTTCGTTCCTCTTATGTTTACCGTGGCACCTGGAACCAGTCTTACGACCTGAGCACGAGCATCATGCGCATCGGCAGCAAGTATGACAGACTGGAGCCACACCTGCTGCGCAACTTCAGAAAGTACGCCCACAGCAACGCCTCCCCCGGCGACTCGGTCTGGAACTGGCTGGCGGTGGCCCAGCACCATGGCCTGCCAACCCGCCTGCTGGACTGGACCTACTCCCCCTACGTTGCCCTCCATTTTGCCACCAACGACCTTTCCAGGTATGAAGAGGATGGCTGTGTCTGGTGCTTTAATTATGTTAAGTCCAGCGAGTACCTTCCGGTGCCGCTCAAGAAGGCCCTGGACGAAGAGGGTTCCAATGTGTTCACCCCTGAGATGCTGGAACCGGTGGCCCCAGCCTTAAAGTCGTTAAAAAGCTTTCAGGAGAAGGACTATGTGCTGTTTCTGGAGCCGCCATCGCTGGATGCCCGCATTGTGCACCAGTATGCCCTGTTCTCGATGATGTCGGATGTGAAGGCAGAGCTGAGCCAGTGGCTGCAGCAGCACCCGGAGCTGTACTTCCGGGTTATCATACCCGCTTCGCTTAAATGGGAAGTGCGCGACAAGCTGGATCAGGCCAATATCACGGAACGGGTGCTCTTCCCCGGGCTCTCCGGTTTGAGCGAGTGGCTGAAGCGGCACTATACCCATTCCTGATCTTTCACTAAATAATAAGCTGATTAGGGCTGATTTTCTATAAAATTACCTATATTCAGCATCGCTTATAATTTACACTTACTGTTTGATGAACCTGCGCCGATTGCTACGTGAGAACACCCTTCTGCACATATTAGATACAAAAGAGACTACCGGAAACAGCTTCCGCCAAAAACATACCTCCAGAGCCGCTGCCCTGCTTTGCGGACTGCTGCTCACCACAGCCTGCTCCCAGGATGGGGACGCCCAGAAAGGCACCATAGCCGCCGCCCACGCTGACACCGTGCCCGCTGCTACCGTGCCCGCTAAGGACACGGCAGCAGCTACAGCAACCCCAGAGGCAGATTCTCTTGCTGCGGCCCCCACTAAGGTTCCTGAACTGCCTGCTACGGATGAAAGCTGGGATTACCCCGGGCCTCGTCCGCTGGCGGGGGCTATCCTGCCCCACAAGCGCATCATAGCCTACTACGGAAACCCGCTCTCGAAGCGGATGGGTATTCTGGGAGAGCTTCCGCCGGAGCAAATGCTGCAGAAACTGGATGAGGAGGTAGCCAACTGGAGTAAAGCAGACTCGCTTACTCCCGTGCAGCCTGCCCTGCACGCCATTGTGGTTACGGCCCAGGGCCACCCGAGCGCCGGGGGCAAATACCGCCTGCGCATGGCAGACAAGATGATAGACGACGTGCTGGAGATGGCAGAACAGCGTGATGCCATTGTGTTTCTGGATGTGCAGGTGGGGCAAAGCACCCTGCAGGAGGAGTTGCCTCGCCTGGGCAAGTACCTGAAGCTGCCACACGTGCACTTGGGTATAGATGCGGAGTTCTCCATGAAAAATGGAGGCGTGCCTGGCAAGAAGATAGGTACCTACGATGCCGAGGATATTAATTACGCCACGCAGTTTCTGGCCGACCTGGTAAAAGAGCACAGCGTACCGCCCAAGCTTCTGATCGTGCACCGCTTTACGCAACGCATGATCACCAACACCGAGAATATTGTGCTGCGCCCGGAGGTACAGGTGGTGATGCACATGGATGGCTGGGGCTCACCTGCCCTTAAAAAAGACACCTACCGCCGCTACATACAGAAAGAGCCGGTGCAGTTCACGGGCTTCAAGATCTTCTACAAAAATGACCTGCGCAAAGGGCCACGCCTGATGACCCCGGAAGAGATACTCGCGCTGACGCCTAAGCCGCTGTATATTCAGTATCAGTAGAATAAAACAGTTTAGTTGTAAGGGGGAGGTGTAATCAATGACCGTGAAAACGGTAGCAGGTTATACCTTCTCTTATTATACCTGTTATCCCGCAAAAACAGCATTGATTTATCACTATATAGTTGCTTTAGCGTAAGGCTGCCGCTAGCTTTACGGCTGCTTTTACGGTATCACTATATGATCAAAAAATTTACCACCCTATTGTTTCTCTTTATCTCTCTCCACTCCTTTGGTCAGTCTAAGGTTGAGTGGAAAGAAGGTACAAAACTGAGCCTTGATGATTTTCAGGGGCAGGCACCCGCGGCAGGCGCATCGCAGAATTACTATCTGGCGGCAACGCTGGACTTTGCCTATGCCATGACCAACGCCGAGTTCATGCTGACGAAGAACTTTAACAGGAACGTCTCGGTGTACTACAACCCTGCTATCTCCTGGATACAGGACGGCGAGAACACAGCGCAACTGCTCAAATACGCCCAGATGGACTTCGACCTGATGGAGCTTTATGCCCGTAAGCTGAGAAAACGAATCTATGATGCCAAAGGAGCCTTCTCGAACTACAATTTTTACCAGCAGGCACAGGAGGAAGTGCACGCTGACATGGTAAAGAGGCAATCGGAGATATACGCCACTACCTACCTTGATGACGAGGAAATGGAAGCTTACCACCGTCAGATCCTCAATGAAATGGCCGAACTGAACGAGTTCTGCAAAGAGTGTAAGCCGGCTAAGAAACAGAAGAAGAAAAAAGCTGAATAAGTAAAAAAGACTCCCCTCGAGGAGTCTTTTTTGTTGGCTGCTACACAGGGTACAGCACCGCCAGATCAGGTTCTGCTCATCTTCTCCCTCATCCACTCATGGATCATCTCTACCAGCTTCTGGTTAAAATGCGTCTGGGCATGCGCCGCATACTGCTGATTCTGTTGCAGCTTCAGCAGCTCTTCCTTGGAGCCTACCTCAACAAACCCGTGGTCGGTGCCGGGCAGGAACTTGTAGGTGCCCTTGCCCGGATGGTAGGAGTTCACCACATCCACAATAATATTGGCCCCGTCCGGGTCTATGGCCGCAAAGTCAGCGCCGCCGTAGATCATCAGCGTATGTGTGTTGGCGTCTCTCCAGGCCTTGTTTACCTCTACCTCCTGCAGTTCCTGCAGTACTTTGTACGTGCGGCCGTACATGTGCCCCTGCCCGTCGTAGTCCAGGGTGTTCTCCAGAAAAGCACGGTACCGCGGGTTTTGGGCCAGCTCATCCACCGGCTTCTTCTCGATCATCAGCGCATAAAGCATCGGGATCACATGGCGCATGTCCTCGTCTACCTGCACGTAGTCTGCCCCCGTCATGGGCCGCTGCTCCCGGAACACCTCGATCAGGTACTCAAACCAGGGCTTGCCGTTCACGCCATAGCCGATGATCCCTTTCACGTTATCCCGGGCCGCGACAAGAGGCGCCACGTTCGCCCCTAAGGAGTGGCCGAAGAGAAAAACATTGCTCGTATCCACAAAGTCGTACTCCTTCAGTTCCCTCAACCCGGCGGAGAAAGCGGCTACCTCCTCATGGAAGCCAACCTCTGAGCAGGGCTTGGTCCCCTGGCTGTCACCCGCTCCGGGCTTTTCCATCCGGAACACGGCATAGCCCCTGGCGACCAGTTCATCCACCAGCCTCCGGGTAGGGTCCGTTTCCGGCAGATTGTCTATGCTGCCGCAGCTGTACCCCTGTATATAGTAAACTGCCGGGAATCTTCCTTTGCCCTTTGGCTTCTTGATAATGGAGCGGGCGTAGCCGTTACTGCCCAGGGCCACCTCATCATAGATCACTTCGCCGTTGGCCACTGTTTCGTAGGGCTGCGGCTGTACCTTGCCCTTAGCGGCCACCTTCTTCCCATTGCGCAGCACCGTCACCGAAACCGGCTCGCCTGTGGTAAAGGAACGGGCCTCCGCCACCACATCGCTGGGGCTGCTCATGGCTTTACCGTTTACCTGTAGGATGATGTCGTTTGGCTGTAGCTTAAGGGCGGCGGCGGTACTGTTGGGGACCACACGGGCTACCCAGGCACCAGCGGCAGCTGGTAGCTGATGCACCACTGCAAGCGAGTCGGGAACGGGGGCCACCTGCACGCCCAGGAATGGACGGCGTTTCAGGTTTTGGGCAAAGGCGCTGACGCTCAGGCCTACACACAGTAGTAGAACCAACGCAGTTGTTATTCTCATACATTTCATAGTTTTATATGTACAAGATACGGCTGCAATTGGTATAATATTGTGAATGAAAAGTTAAATTTTCTGTAGCCGCTGAAAAACGGTGGGAGCCACACCTGTTGCCTTGCGAAAGAGCTTGCTGAAGGCCTGCACTTCTTTAAAGCCGCAGGCCAGCGCCGCCTCCCCCACCGTAAGCCCCCCTGCCTGCAGCAGCTGCTTTGCCAGGTGCAGGCGGCGCTGCAACAGGTACTGGTAAGGCGACTGCCCGAAAGCCAGCTTAAACTGACGCAGGAAGTGGTACTCAGACACACTGGCCACGTCCGCCAGCACTGCCAGGCTCACAGGCTCGGTTAGGTTATCGTGCAGGTAATCGCGGGCCAGGAGCAGCCGGCGGTACAGTTCTTCGCGGGTCGCCATTTTGAGGGCGGGCAGGCGGTGCAACTGTGCCTGACTTTCCTGCTGCAGCTGGCAAAGCTCTTCGGCAATGCCATAGAAAAGCTCCTCGTTCACTTCCGCCTCTGAAAAATCACTCGCCTGAAGAGTGTGCTGCACGGCAGTCAGCACGCTGTTGAGCCCGGGGGTATGTGCTGCCTTGAAAACATTTTCATAAAAGTCCGGCACAACTGAAGCAGAATCCGCCTCCTGCCGGTCCAGCAGATGCTCCCCCCCTTGCTGCAGCGACTGCCACACCTGATTTACCAGGCCGGAGTCCAGGTACAGGCAAAGGCCTTCTACCGTCTGCTTCTCCTCTACCTGAAACTTGCACATACTGCCGTTGCTCACTACCAAAAAGTTACCAGCTGTTACAGTGTGCATACGTCCGTTTACCTCGTAGCGCTCCCGCCCCGAGACAACATACTTGAGGGAGTAGCCCTGGCAAACCCGCTCGCTGTAGAAGGAGGTGCAGAAGGAATGGTTGATGTGCGAGGTGTCCTGTGGGATTGGCACGGAGAACCGGTCTTCCACCATGCGTGAGTAAAGGGGAGCGTAGTTTTGGGAAAATGTATTTTTCATAGCTTTGAACAGACTGTTATGGGTCGTATCTTTATAGTACCTTACAAGGTAAAGATTCTGCTGCTGCAGGCCAATGTAGCAGCATCAAAAAAAATTAAAAAAACATGCAGTGGTACGGAGCAAAAAGGCCTGGATTTTGCGTTAATAAAACAAAGAGCGTTCCTATATATAGCCTTTGGCTTTCATACCACCTTTAACAGAAGCGCCAGAAACCTCTAAAGCAGGAAGCATATGACGCAGCTTTTACGACCCTCCACCTACCTGAACTTCGCGGTGCGGTTCATACAGATCATTATTGTGTTTCCGATGGCCGTGCTGTTCAGCTTTTACATCCCGCCCTATGGCTCTATGAACTATGAGCTGCACTTCTTACTGTGCCTGATACTTGCCACCAGCCTTTCGGTGATCATCACCAAAGTGAGCCGTAAGCTGATCGTGCTGATGTTCTTTGCCATACTGGGCATGTTTGGCTTTAACAGCACCTTTAAGAACCAGACCTTCGAGGGGATCTACGACGACTACAACGCCATGCTGGTGAACATGACCAGCAATCCGCACAAGGTCTCCTACTTTAAGCCGGTACGGGGTACTTTCTTCCAGAACCAACGGGTAAAGAGCGCAATGCAGCCTACGCACCCCAAGGTAAGGGCCTATGCCGTGGAGAACTCTACCCGCTACTTCCATGACGAGTACTATCGTAAGTTCGGTAAGGTGACGCGCTACTTCTCCCTTTTTAAGCACATCCGCCTGAACTGGAAGTATGTGAATGACCCGCTGGGCATGGACTACTACTCGCCACCCACCGAGAGCATGGGCCTGATGGCCGGCGACTGCGATGACTACGCTATCCTGATGGCTTCTTCCATCATGTCTATCGGAGGGGAGGCGCGCGTGGTGATCTCGCCCAGTCACATGTATACCGAAGTGAAGGTAGGCACAGTGGAAGACCTGGATAAGATCAGCTACGCTGTCAGGACCCTGTTCCCCGATGAGGTGGCCGGCGGTAAGATACACTTCCATGAGACGGGCGGAGACCTCTGGATCAACTTTGACTACACCGCCGCCTATCCCGGTGGTCCCTTCCTGGAGCCGGAACTGTACAGTGTGATTACCTTCTAAAGGAATCTGACTATTGATAGTGTTATAGCCAGCCCTCCGCTGGCTATTTCTGTTTTATCCGGTTTATTTTCATAACACCTGCTGTTTCGGCACTTTATCAATATCATATCGCGTATACTATACTCCTACCCCAATCCAGAGATCAGCTATGAAAAGTTACATGTGCAAAGCCTGCGGCACGCAGTACACGCCGAGCAACAGGCCACCCGATGCCTGCAAGATATGTGAGGATGAACGCCAGTATGTCGGTATGAACGGCCAGGAGTGGACCACGATGGAGGCGCTGGAGCAAACGCATGAAGTAGAGATCAAGCCGCTGAACGATAAGCTGCATGAGCTGACGCTAAAGCCTCCGTTTGCCATTGGCCAGCGCGCCCTTTTATACCTGTCCGACAAAGGAAACGTGCTGTGGGACTGCCTGCCCCTGCTCAACAGGGAAACGGAGGAGTTCATCCGGAGCAAAGGCGGCCTGGCTGCCATCGCCATCTCCCACCCCCATTACTACAGCTCCATGAACGAGTGGGCCAAAACCTTCAACTGCCCCCTATACCTGCACCGCGATGACCAGCAGTGGATCTGCCGGCAGGACCCCAATGTGGAGTATGTACTTTGGGAGGGGCGGGAGCAAAACCTCTTAAACGAGCTCAGGCTCTACAACACACGCGGCCATTTTGACGGCAGCACCATCCTGCTCATCCCCGAGGCACAGGGCATCCTCCTGACCGGCGACTCCATCTACGTAAACCCGGACCGCCAAACGATCTCCTGCATGTACAGCTATCCGAATAACATTCCCCTTCGCAAATCAGAGATCGACTACATACAGGACCTGGTGATACCACTGCCTTTTGACGCGATGTTCTCGGCTTTCAGCTTTGGTAACATCCCGGAAAAGGGCAAAGAGGCCTTTCGCTACTCCATGAGCAGGTATAAGCGGATCTATGGATAGGCCTGTGCGTTTGGGCTACACTTTACCTTTACAGTCCAGTGCTGCCGACTTAAGAAAGGTGAGGCCACTGGCGCAATAGCTGTCGCCCTTGCAGTGTGTTTTCCCCAGCATTTGTTGGTCAGAAGACCATAGACGTCAGGCTAAGGAGTTATGCAAAGTCTATTGCTGTTTCTCTTGCTGTTTTGGACACCCTTGTCCGGAACTTCATCTGCTGCGGACTTCCGAGTCCGCGTAATCGGAAGGCTAATTTGTGGGGACTCGGAAGTCCCCGACAGAAAGCTTCCGGACCTGGAGGTCAGAAAGAGCAGCCAGAGCAGACAACAGGCGCTTAACCTGACGGCTATGGTCAGAAGACACTACAAGGGCAAACAATAACGCTTCAGTTGGCGGCACTGCTTCACAGTCTCTCCAAACAATGTCAGTCTCTGTTTCCGTATAGTATAGTTTTTGTGAGCTCACAGGCACTATGGGTTGCAGAGCTCTTAGAACAGGAAACATGAGAGACTGGATCATACGCTATACTTTTTTCTTTCTGGGCTTGCTCCTCTTTGGTCTGGGCAATGCCCTGGCCGTGAAGGTGAAGTACCTGGGGCTGCACCCCTGGGAGGTGCTGAACGTGGCGCTGTATGAGAAGTTTGGCCTTAGCATCGGCACCTGGAGCATTCTGGTGGGGGTGCTGCTGATCGGGGTCTCCTGGTTCATGAACCGCAAATACATTAACATCGGCACCTTTCTGAACGCGCTGCTCGTCGGCCCTTTCATGGATCTGTTCCTGTGGCTCAACGTACTACCTGAAGCCACGCATAGCTGGCAGGATTACGCCGCACTTGCCGTAGCCATCGTGATCGCAGGTATAGCCGGAGGACTGTACGTGGCTGGCGGCATTGGGGCTGGCCCCCGGGACGGCTTCATGCTCTCCGTCTCCGACAGGACCGGCCTCTCCATCAGCAAAGCCCGCATCGCAGTAGAGTGCGTGGTGCTGTTCATCGGTTATCTGCTGGGAGGCCCGGTATTCATCGTCTCCTTTTTCTACACCTTCCTGCTGAGCCCGATCTTCCAGTTTACCCTGAAGCACTTTGTAAGGCTGCGCGAGTACCTGAGCGGGAAAGGCTCCGCCAAAAAGGTGCAGGCCTAATTTGTGCCCGGAACTGGAATATCGCGCCATACCTATTATCTTTAACCAAACTATACAAGGATCGCCTGCGGCATAGCACGGGGCAGGCACAATGATACAAACTATGAGTCAAGAAGTAAGAAACCTGGAGCCGAAGGCCCTGTGGAATAACTTTGCGGATCTGAATGCGGTGCCGCGCCCTTCCAAAAAGGAGGAGCGTGTGATCAAGTTCATCAAGGAGTTTGGCCAGAAGCTGGGCCTGGAGACGATTGAGGATGAGACGGGCAACGTGATCGTCAAGAAGCCTGCCAGCAAGGGTATGGAGAGTCGCCAGACGGTGGCGATCCAAAGCCACCTGGACATGGTGCACCAGAAAAACGCCGACACCAACTTTGATTTCGACACACAGGGCATAGACATGTATGTGGACGGGGACTGGGTGAAGGCCAAAGGTACCACACTGGGTGCCGACAACGGGATGGGCGTAGCCTCCATCATGACGCTGCTGGCCTCTCAGGACATTCCCCACCCTCCTATTGAGGCCCTTTTCACCGTAGACGAAGAAACCGGTATGACAGGTGCCATGGGGCTGAAAGGCGGTTTGCTGGATGCCAGCATCATGCTGAACCTGGATACGGAGGATGACCACGAATTAACGATTGGCTGCGCCGGAGGTGTGGACATTACCGCCACCGGCAGTTATGCGCAGGAGGATGCGTCATCCGGCACGAAAGGCTTTAAGCTGACGGTAAAGGGCCTGACCGGCGGACACTCCGGTATGGACATACACCGGGGGCGCGGTAACGCAAACAAGCTGATGAACCGCCTCCTGCTGCAGGCTGTAGAGCAGTTCGGGCTGCGCATCGGCACGATAGACGGAGGAGGCCTTCGCAATGCCATCCCAAGAGAATCCTTTGCAGAGGTCGCCGTACCAGAGGCGGAAGAGCAAGAGTTCAAAAGCTTTGTGGAGGAGCAAAAGGCCATCCTGCAGGACGAGTACAAGACTACAGACCCGAACCTGCAGGTGATCCTGGAGACTATAGAGGCACCAGCTAAAGTAGCGGCACAGGAGTTTACAGGAACCCTGCTGCGCGCGCTGTACACTTGCCCGAATGGCATTTACCGCATGAGCCCGGACATAGAAAGTCTCGTGCAGACCTCCAACAACGTAGCCCGTGTGCTGATGAAAGACGGCGAGTATACCGTACTTTGCCTGACCCGCAGCTCCGTGGATTCTGAGAAAATGGACCTGGCCCTTGCCATCAGAAGCGCCTTTGAGCTGGCAGGTGCAGCAGTGAAGTTCAGCGGCTCCTATCCGGGCTGGACGCCAAGACCAGACGCCACCATCGTCAAGCTGATGAGCGACCTGTACCGCAGCAAGTATAAAGAGGAGCCGGATGTGAACGCCTGCCACGCCGGATTGGAGTGCGGTATACTGGGATCCAACTACCCGGGCATGGAGATGATCTCCTTCGGCCCGAACATCCGCGGCGCCCACTCCCCTGACGAGAAAGTGCAGATCAGCTCCGTGCAAAAGTACTGGGACTTCCTGCTCGATACCCTGACCCGTATTCCGGAGAAGGCGTAGACAGCTATACGAGCATAAAAAAAGCCGTTGCCCTTGTTCAAGAGCAGCGGCTTTTGTCTTTATTGGAGGAAGTTAACCTTAGTAGTTATACATCTTCTCGTAGTACTCATGAGCCATCCGGTCGGAGTTGAAGTACGGCGTTACGTCCCGCATACTCTGCTTCATGAGCTTCGTCCACTTCTCCTTGTTATGGTAATAGGTAGGGATGATCTCATTTTCGAGGATGCTCATCATGTTATCATAGTCCTGATCGTCCTGCACATGGTCTGGCAGCGTGGTGTCCACCACCGGAATCACGTAACAGTTCTCACCGTGCCGGGCAAACTCCGGAATCCAGCCATCCTGAATAGAGAAGTTAACCGCACCGTTCATGGAGGCCGTCATACCGCTGGTACCGGAGGCCTCTCGGGGGCGTCGTGGGGTGTTCAGCCAAATGTCCGCGCCATGCTTCAGGTGCCGGGATAAGTCCAGCTCATAGCCTGTCAGCACCGCCACATTGCTCTGCTTATAGGCAGCCTTCACCAACTTATTGAACACGCTAACCGCTCCGTGGTCGAACGGGTAGGGCTTACCGGCCCAGATGACCTGCACAGGCTGCTCCGCACTGTTCACCATGCGGAAGAAACGGTTGATATCGCGCAGGAGTAAATCGGCACGCTTGTAGGCGGCAAAGCGCCTTGCCCACACCAACGTGAGCACCTCCGGTCTAAACAGCTTCCCCGTCTGGTTCGCTACGATTTCAAACAGGCGCTGCTTCATCTCGCCTTTGCGGCGCAGCAGGGCTCCGTCGTCGTCCTTCTCAAGGGCGTTCCGCAGAGATTTATCCATCCAGAAAGGAATGTTCTGCGCATTGGTGATCGCCTTGATCTCGCACACCCCTTCATTATCGTACCACATGGTGCGGGCCACCTCACCGTGCAACTGCGACACACCGTTAGCGACCTTGGACAGGCGCAGCGCAGCCAGTGTGTGGTTGAACATCAGCGCATGCATCCCGGTGATTTCCCTTACCTCCTCCAGTCGGGTGTTGTTGAAAAAGCCCATTCTGTCGAGCAGGTGAATGTCGTGCTCCTCGTTGCCTGCCTTTTCCGGGGTATGGGTAGTGAAGGCGATATGCTTGCGCACTTCATTCACGTTTCCCCGGAAACGGTCATAAAGGTGGAAGGCCAGGGGCAGGGCATGCGCCTCGTTCATGTGGTAAATATCCGCCCCACCCAGTGCATCCACCACCTTCGCGCCGCCTACACCCAGCACAATGCTCTGTGCAATACGGGCCATTGGCTCCGGGTCGTACAGCATTCTGGTAATGGTCCGGGCCAGGTGGTCGTTCTCCGGCACATCTGTCGTCAGGAAGTACATGGGCACCGTGCCGAATATTTCCGGCTTCAGGACCATCGCCTTCACAACAACCGAGTGGTTGTTCACATCAACGCGCACCGTAATGCCGCTGTACTCCAGAAAGCTGTAGTACTTTTTCTGGAATTGCACCCGCATCGTCTGGTCCTCGTTGCGTTCCTGGTCGTAGTACCCGTACTTCCAGAGTATACCGATGCCGATCATGTCCTGCCGTAGCTCAAAGGCGCTGCGCATGTGCGAGCCGGCCAGAAAGCCAAGGCCGCCGGAGTATGTTTTCAGGGCCTGGTGTATGGCAAACTCCATACTGAAATAGGCTACCTTCCTGGTGTACCTGTTGTCAATATCGTGAGGGTGTGACCACCGTGTGTAATCCGTCATAAAAGCGTATTTTTCTGTTTCAAACTTGCTCTCCCCTACTTTGGTTACCTCAGAAAAAAAATCCAAAGATCGTTCCAATCGATGCTTTCATTAATACAAACAACGGAATCCAACAATCGTCAGCAACGAATATTTAGTGAAGATGGTTAAAAGTTGAAGGCAAATATCGGGATTCTAAGTTAGCCGGAAAGGCCGTTCACCAAATAACGCCAGTTGCGAGATACCTTTACAGGATACAAGGTACTTTTGCCGGTGCGGGTTTATACCCTTATCCTGTCCCATAACTTTTCTGGAATGCCTCTTTCTGTGAGAAATTGTCCCCTTGGGGACAACCTAAAGCGGGAGCTTTAGAGTTGCGAGCAACGCTCTAAAGGGGTGTAAAGCTACGAAGCAAGTTGCTTTAGCTCAATAAGATTAGTTGTTTTCTCGGGTGTGAACACCCCTATGAGGTCCCCTCGCAAGTTTCGAACTCCCGTTCTCACTTGTCCTCAAGGGGACAATTCTGGTATAGCAGGATCAATTCTAGAAAAGATAGGGGACAGGATAAGGTTTATACCTCGTGTTTCATTATGATTTTGGATTTGTAACCACTAGTGGGCCAGAGAGCAAGATACCCAAACGGCAGCCGTTCACCAGCCAGAACGGCGGCGCCTTACGCTGGCAGTTTGCCTGAATGAGACGACCCCGCAGGCTTGCCCAAGGCAGAGCACAAATCGGCGCTGGAGCACGCCACGTGAGCTGAACAGTGCCGGCTAGCACCGCAGATCGCCCTGCTATTGATTTACTCGCCACCCGCCTGTCTTGCTTACTGCACTTAATAGAAGTCTGAACAGGCACTCTTCGTTGCCACAAGGGGTACAGAAGGCTATTCCGGTTATGCACAACAGCTCCCTGAAAAGGGTAAGTAAACCAAATGATCAGGTACAGAAAAGAGTGGTGAATCTTAACTTGGGAAGATAAAGGAATTTAGCTGAACAAAGCCATCGTACTTTAGGCTGTACTTACAGTGCAAACTTTTGAGAATTAAATTAGCTCTGGGCTAGCACATGAGGCTACTAATATTTAGTTTAGCCAGAAGAGCCGAAAAGTAGCAATGACTTCTATAGCAGAGTCCGGCTTAATGCAGCACACAGGAAGTGGTAAAGTAAGCCCCTGACAAATAGAAGCTCAAGTACTGAGGACACAGCACGTTTAGAAAAGCACTGCCCAGGAACGGCCTTGCAGTACAATGTCAAATGAATGCCGGAGACTGCTTCCTTCTATAGGGAACGAATAAAACCGGAAGTACCCTCCGGTGCTGCTACGCTTCAGGTAGCAGCGCCGGGGGTTACTGTAGTTCCTTGTAGAGCTTCCTGGTTTTAACAGAAAGAGAGAACCAGCCATAGTTATTACGCAGCATCTGCAGGTTGCTTCCTTCCACGATGCCGTTCATTCCTTTCGCGCTGATCGCCTCCGCTAAAACTTCATCCTTGATAACAAATGAGTCCACCACCAGGCCCTCCTTTACAAAAGAGCACTTCAGGCCAGCCTCTTCATTCTTGTAAACCAACAGGTTGCTCTTAGCCAATCCTTCTTGTATTCTATCTAATTCTTTCATAAGTACTACAGGTGTAATCACTACACGTTTCAATGCCTTTTATAGTTCAAAACTATAAAGCATAATTCATAATTAAGAACACTTCTAAGTAAACAGCACCATTTTAAGGGTAAACAGAATAAATTAAGTAATTGTGTACAGAGGTAGCCTGGGCTGATAATCACCAAAGCGGGTATGGGCTCACTGATCAGAAAGAAGTTATCTTATCAACAACCTGTACATCAATATTTTAGCTTGAAAACGCTTTGACATACCTAAAGCCGCTGCGCATGCAGGTCGTGGCACTGTACTGTTGGGAACACCTCTTTCTTCTGCTGCCGCGCCTTCATTCATACGCCACTACGAAGCTTTGTCCTGGCTGGTATGTTAACAAAATGTTATGCGTTCACGTTGTACCAATAAATTGCATTATAACATCAATACACTTAAATAATACAATATTACTTTGTTCCCTACTTTAGCGCATGAAAATAAATCTACTACTAAAACCTCAACCTGTTTTCTACTTCTTGCTGAAGATCTTAGGCACTCTGATTGTACTCAATTTTGTTTCTATTGCCGTTGACTATTACCTGATCACCATCAATGAGGCAACTTTTCAGCAGAGCTACACGCTGAAGACTTACGTGGTGCGAATGTTTGACTTCAACGCCGAGCGGAATGTGCCCACTTACTTCAACACCCTAGTCTTGTTTTTCAGTTCTCTCATCCTGCTTTACATCTCTAAAAGAAAGAAGAGCTTTGACCGGTCAGGCTACTATAAGCAATGGTTTTACCTTGGCTGCATCTTTGCCTTTTTAGCCCTGGATGAATTGTTCATGATTCATGAAGCGATCGGCACCCCTTTTAGCAATTTCCTGAGAAGCGCATTGCAGCGTGAGCAGTTGGGTGTTCTGTACTATGCCTGGGTCGTCCCCTATCTGATGATCGTTCTCTTTCTGGGTATCTACTTTATGAAGTTTGTCGTTGCCCTTCCCAAAAAAACTGCCATCAGCTTCATCGTTGCAGGGGGCTTCTTTGTAGGCGGGGCCATCGGCATGGAAATGGTGGAGGGGTACACGGCAGACCTTGTAGGAGAAGAGAACGTCTATGGAAATATCTACTTCAAACTTTTTGTGGCCATAGAGGAAACATTTGAGATGTTCGGCATCATCTATTTCATCAGCGCTCTGCTTGAGTACCTGGAGATGCAGACGGCACCTGTAGACTTAACGCTGAGCTTTACCGTGAAAGACCGGCCTATTCCCAAAGAGGTACAGACATTGGTGGAGGAGCAGTCTGCATCGCAGGTATAGCAGCACCTGGTCCCGGGCAGTTCACATGCTACCTACTTCCCTGATCGGCTCATTTCTGTAGCCTGACCTGGGGAACCTGGCTGTGCATTTTTGTTTCAACTGCCGGCCTCACGTTTCTGTATACACTCCTTTCCCTGTCAGCTTCGGGTATAGGGCATCCAAAATTAAGGTCAATTTCCCTTGAACCTTCTTCTTCTCCTAACGTAAAGCCATAACTGGATATATAGCCCATGCTATATACATAGCTCATACTTTTGGCCACAGCGTTTCCGGCAACACTCCTTGCAGCGGCAACCTTCCTGCATGAAAACACTACCAGCGTAGTACAATTTCAGCTTACACGGCACGGGTAAGAGCAGACGTATTTACAGAGGTTTATCAGGTACTTAAAATATTTTCTACGTGTATCAGGCAGACATTTACGCAACCAAGGCATACTTAAAGGAGCTGCTCGAGCGCAGCACTCCCCCCCAGGGCTTTACTTGGCTTAACCAAAAACTGGAGCTGCTGGGCACTGAAGCCGCGCAGGCAAAGGATCTGTTTCTGGCCTTCAGCGCAGCCCCAAGGTTTATTGGCAAGGAACAGCTCCAACTCACGGAAACGGAAAAAGCGCTGGCAGATGTGATCCGGCCTGGCTTTAACCCAAGCCGCTGGACCGCAACACAGACTGCACGTACGCTCCTGCTGCTATCCCTGTCTTGCAAAGATGCGGCACAGTACCGGCAGCAGATCGAAGCCCTGTTCAATACAGCAGACATGGGAGAGCTGGTGGCGCTGTATGCGGCACTGCCCTTGCTACCGCACCCCGAGCTGTTTGTTAAAAGAGCAGCCGAAGGGGTACGCACAAACATGGGGGATGTGTTCGAGGCGATTACGCTGGATAACCCCTACCCTGCCGATTACATGGAAGAGGATGCCTGGAACCAGCTGGTACTCAAGACGCTGTTTGTCGGCAAGCCCCTCTACCGCATTTACGGCATAGAAAAACGAAGTAACGCCAGGCTGGCGCGCATGCTGTCTGACTACGCGCACGAACGCTGGGCAGCCGGTCGTGCTGTTTCTCCAGAGCTATGGCGCCCGATCGGCCCTTTCCTGGATGATACCTTGGCAGAGGACATCAAGAAACTTTTCTCGCAGCCGAACGAGCTGGAAAAAGAAGCCGCGGCCCTGGCCTGCTACCACAGCAAGTGCCACACCGCCAAAACCCTGCTTGACTCCCACCCACAGCTAAAGGCACGGGTGGAGAACGGGGAGATCACCTGGAGCCTGATCGGCAACAAAAACCTGCAACTGAACTAACCTAAAGAAACAATCATATCCCTTATAATTCTGAGCTTATGAATACGCACAACCTCATGCTGATAGACCCGCACATCCACATGACCTCCCGCACCACGGACGATTATGAGCGCATGCGCAAGGCGGGCATTGTGGCTATCATAGAACCGGCTTTCTGGCTGGGGCAACCCCGAACAGAAGTAGGTTCCTTTAAAGACTATTTCAGCAGCCTGGTTGGTTGGGAGCGTTTCCGGGAAAGCCAGTTCGGCATCAAGCACTACTGCACCATCGGCCTTAACTCCAAGGAGGCGAACAATGAGGCGCTGGCAGAGCAGGTGATGGAGCTTCTCCCCCTGTTTGTCTGCAAAGAAGGCGTGGTGGGCGTAGGCGAGATCGGCTACGACGACCAGACCCCGGTAGAGGACAAGTACTTCCGGGCACAGCTGGACCTGGCCAAGGAGGTAAACCTGCCGGTACAGGTACACACGCCGCACCGCGACAAGAAAGCGGGCACCATCAAGAGCATGGAAGTGTGCCTGGAGCACGGGATCGCACCGGACATGGTCATCATTGACCATAATAATGAAGAGACGGTAAAGGATGTGCTGGACCGCGGCTTCTGGGCTGCCTTCACCATTTACCCGAACTCCAAAATGGGCAACGAGCGCATGGTGGAGATCGTGGAGAAGTACGGCACAGAGCGCATCATCGTGAACAGCTCCGCGGACTGGGGAGTTTCTGACCCGCTGTCCGTACCTAAAACAGCTTCGCTGATGCTGGAGCGCGGCATCGCGTTGGAGGATGTACGCAAAGTATGTTATCAGAATGCGCTGGACTCTTTTGGTAAGAGCGGTCAGATGCACGAGTCGGACTGGCTGACCCCAGCCACGGTGGATCAGCGCGAAAAATTCTCAGACAACTCGATCCTGCGCGGTGGCCAGACACCCGTGGTAGGCGAGATTGCCGCTACAGGAGAGTTGGAGTCAAACATCGTTCGTTAGGATGGCTGTATTCGGAGCATACCTGCGACTGATGCGCCCGGCCAATATCGTGACCGCCATAGCTGATATCATGCTGGGTTACGCCGCCTCAGGCGCACTGCTGTCGCTGTCGATGTGGGAAAACGGATTCTCTGC
>JAJLKL010000113.1:0-14522 GCA_033838975.1 Hymenobacteraceae bacterium
GCCTCTTCGTTGTTGCAAGCTGTGAAAGAAAGAGCAAGAGCTACGATAGCGAAAGTGAATAAATTTTTCATTTTGTATTTGTGATTAAGTGTTTTGGTTTCGATTTTGACACTTCATACCGAAATCAGCAAGAGGTAACCCAGGTTTTTAAAATTTTTTAAATTATTTTTTTGTTGGGTTACCTAAGGCACTTTACTGTATTAAAATTTGACTGGAATGAAGAAGAGTTTGTATGAGACGGATGAGGCGATAGTGGAGGGCATCCGGCGTGACGACGAAAGAGCGTTGGCCCACCTGTACAAACTTCATTTCCCGATGATCTCGCATTTTATTTTGAGTAACAGCGGAACCGACGACGAGGCCAAGGACATTTACCAGGAAGGCGTTATCGTGTTCTACGAAAAGATAAAGGACAATAGCCTGGAGCTGAGTTGTCAGATCAAGACCTACCTGTACTCTGTGTGCAGGAGGCTTTGGCTGAAACGCCTGGCAGAGAAAGGGCGCTATGCTGTGAAACTGGATGAGTCCGACTCTTTTGTACCTGTCGAGGAGGACACCGCCCGGCACGAGGAGCAGGAAAAGCAGTTTGGCGTGATGGCAGCCTCGCTGGAGCAACTGGGCGAACCTTGCCGTTCTCTACTGGAGGACTATTATATAAAGATGCAGAACATGCAGGTCATTACCGACAAGTTTGGCTACACCAACACCGATACAGCCAAGAACCAGAAGTATAAGTGCCTGCAACGACTGAAGAAGATATTTTTTGCGACCTATAAGCCTGAGGTTTAACCAGGCTAACCGAATACAGGGCCGAAGCGGCCAAGGAGAAGACGAAGATGTTAGAGTACCGCGCTTATGAGCAAATAGAACGCTACCTGAACGGCCAGATGCCGGCAGAGGAGCGTGCCGGTTTTGAAGCACTGCTGCACACTGACGCGCGCTTGGCAGAACAGGTGCGGGAGCATAAGCAACTGCTGCAGGCAATGCAGCAGTATGGCCAGCGCCAGTCCCTGAAGCAAAAACTTAACCTGATCCATGCGGATATGGAGGCAGAGGCTATACCAGCCACACCAGCAGGCTGGAAGGTGTTCTGGAACCGTCATGCCCAAACGGTAGCTGTGGCCGCCAGCGTATCTCTTCTGTCTGTTTTCGGCACCCTCTGGAGCGTGCAGCAACTAAAGGCCCCTGTTCAACAGCAAACGGCCCGCTATGTGGAGCTACGCCGGGAGGTAGAGCGCCTGAAAAAAACGCAGACGGCCATCATCAATGGCATCAACGACGCCGCCAAACCGGCGCCGCGCCCGGCTGCGTTTAGCGGTACAGGCTTTGCCATCAGTGCCGACGGCTACCTGGTAACCAGCTCCCACGTGGTAGAGGGCGCCGACTCTGTCCTGATCGAGAACAAGGCAGGGCAGAAGTTCAAAGTGGCCGAGGTATACCGCGACCAGGTACACGACCTTTCTATACTGAAGATAGATGACCCGGCCTTCACCGGCTTTGAGAAGCTTCCTTATACTTTCAAAACAGCCGAGTCTGACCTCGGCGAGCGGGTGTATACCCTTGGCTACCCGCGGGAGGACATTGTATTTGGCGAAGGCTCCCTTAGCTCTACTTCCGGTTTCGAGGGCGACACCACTGCTTACCAGATCTCCATCCCGCTTAACCCGGGTAACAGCGGCGGCCCGCTACTCGATGATAAGGGCAACCTGATCGGGGTGATCAGCGGCAAGCAGGCCGGCCAGGAAGGTGCAGCATTTGCGATCAAATCAGCTTACCTGCTGCAAATGATCGAGGAGTTTCCCAAAACAGCTTCTGTACTTCCGCTAACGCTTCCAAGGCATAATACATTAGCCGGCAATCCCCGCCCACAACAGCTAAAAAAGCTCAAGGACTATGTTTTCGTGGTGAAGGTGTACAATTAGTGTGTCAACCTTTTCTTACCACAGGTATAGTTTCTTTCTGATGCCCCGAGACGCTGTGCTTGCAGTGCCCTAAGGTCAACATTTTCAGCTCTTTTCAGTTAAATATAAGTTGAAAGACGGTTATATAGACTGTATAACTGATTACAACTAAAATTGAATTGAAGCTATGAGAAAGAGATTCTTTAAACCAATTGCTGCCATGGCAGTAGCGTCCGTAACGCTGTTTAGCTGTGCCAGTTCACGCGACGATATGAGCGATACCACCGCCATGGATACCACTACAATGAGTGAGACAGAAACAATGGCGGGTGACACTGAGACGACTTATGATCGTGATGTAGTGGTTGACCCATCTGATACTTATAGAGATATTTTTGCTGACCCTACCAATCCACAGCCGGTTGATCAGATGTTTGAAGATATCGAGAACACGGAGCAGTATGACGCCTTAGCCTTGGCGAGAATGACCCCTAATTTGTCAGCTTTTGTAAAGCTTATCGAAAGGGCTGACATGGCGCAGGACTTACAGCGTGTAGGAGAGTTTACAATCTTTGCCCCAACCAACGAGGCTTTTGCTCAGGTTCCGAAAGACCAGATGGAAAAGCTGCTGATGCCAAATAACAAAGCCTTGCTGATGAAAGTGCTCCAGGCTCATGTGCTGCCATCGGAGGTGTATTCTACGCAGTTCACCTCTGCCAGTGAGATCGAGCTTGCTGACAACAGGCACTTACCTGTAGATGTGAATACGACAACTAATAGAATCGTGGTAGGTGGAGCAACAATAGTGAAGCCTAATATCGAAACATCTAATGGTGTTATGCACATTGTGGATAGAGTGATTATCCCGAGAGAAGACGCCGTTGATGACCAAATGCGCTAAATGATAAAAAGAAAGCCCTTCTCCACGGAAGGGCTTTCTTTTTACGCTCTCTCCGCCTAAGTACGCAAAGGCGTGCCTATACATTTCCCAGAGAACTTTACCTGACAAAACAGTGATGACAAGCTATGAAAACACAAATCTTACACTTACTCTCTTCACTGGCAGTAGCCTCTGCCATGCTATCCGGGTGCGCCGGTTCTCGTGACGAAACGGGCGAAGCTACCACAGCAGAAACCACTACTATGAGTGAGACCCAGGCCATGGCGGGTGATGTTGAACGCTCCGTTGCTCCGGAGTTGGATTATGACGACTTGTTCAAGGACGTTGGGAACACCGCGCAGTATAACCTGGTGGAGTTAGCCCGGCAGGAGCCGAACCTGACCACTTTTGTTACGCTGGTACAGACGGCAGGCTTAACAGAGATTTTAGAGGCAGACGGTGCCTTTACTGTATTTGCCCCAACCAACGCTGCTTTCGCACAGTTACCGCAGCCTAAGCTGGACTCACTCATGCAGCCGGAAAACAAGGCTCAGCTACTCCGGGTACTGCAACTGCATGTGCTGCCTTCCAGAGTCGCATCCACAGAGTTTCAGGAAAACCAGCGAATCGAAACAGCCGACAATGAATACCTGTATATTGACGTAAACGATGCGACCAGAGCCATAACCATTGGCGGTGCAAACGTGGTAAAGTCTGACGTAGAAGCCTCTAACGGCATACTGCATGTTGTGGACGGGGTGATCACGACCACTACTGAGGAGAGGAAGTATTAAGCCCTCCACCCCCCCGCCGATTCCTGCCGCGCATCCCTCTCACCCTTACCGGCACATGTTTAACAAAAAGAAAGACAAGATGAGTACAAGAATCAAGCATTGGGCTGTGGCAGCCTTTACCTCTACCCTGCTGTATAGCTGCGCCAGCTCCGACAACAGCACAGACACCGTGACCGGCACCGCCATGGAAGCCGAAGTCACAGAAAGTGAGACTGCCCCGCAGGCCCCCATGGATCCTGACACAGACATGACAGCTGAGGACAATAGAAGCACCACCGTTTCTGCCGATAACACGCTTGGCCGGAACATGAGTATTGTGGCGCTGGTGCAGCAAACGCCTAACCTATCCACCCTTTTTGAGCTCATACGGGCAGCTAACATGATGACAACACTGGAAAGCCCGGCACCCTACACAGTTTTTGCCCCAACCAACGAGGCTTTTGCGGCCCTCCCGGCAGGTACAGTGGAGGCGCTTAAGCAACCGGAAAACCAAATGGAGTTAAGGCGACTGTTACAGGCACACATTCTCCCGAACCGGGTAAAAGCATCGGAGATACAGCACAACATGCCGATGAAAACAGCCCAAGGCGATGAGATCATTGCAAAGCGTAACGGGCAGGCAATAAGTGTTGGGGGAGCAACAGTGCTCACCTCAGACGTGGAGGCCTCCAACGGGGTGGTGCATGTTATCGACAAGGTGTTGGTGCCGCCGCAGGAGTAGTGCTATACTGCTGCAGGATGATGCGAAAAGCTGAATACTGACAATCCGGCCCCAGCGCTCATGAGCGGGCATTTTGTAACTCTAATAATAGAATGTCGTTATTATAAACCAATGTGCTCCCTTTACCGGGCTTTGCACAATGTTTATTTATTTAAAACGAAACAATAACTATAAAAGCTATGGCAAACAAAACAGAAAATGCGGGCATGATGACCGCCATGTTCCGTGACAGAGAAAGCGCAGAACGTGCGTACAATGAGTTAAGAGCACGCGGATATGATAAAGACGATATAAACGTGGTTATGTCAGATGAGGCACGTGATCGTCACTTCGGTGATGAAGACAGAGAAGACACAACTGAACTTGGCAATAAATCATTAGAAGGTACAGGCGCTGGTTCGGCAATTGGTGGTACATTGGGCGCCATTGTAGGTGCCGTAGCAGCAATTGGTACATCCGTAGCGATTCCTGGCCTTGGCCTGGTAGTAGCCGGTCCGCTGGCGGCAGGTCTGGCAGGTGCAGGTGCCGGTGGTCTGACAGGTGGCCTGATTGGTGCACTGGTGGGTGCCGGTATACCTGAGGAACGTGCTAAAGTGTATGAAACAGGTATCAAAGAAGGAAATATCGTACTTGGCTTCCGTCCGCATTCTGCCGAGGATGCACGTTATTTTGAGAGTCATTTCCAAAAAAACAGAGGTGAGCACATCTACTACTAAGAGCGGCTCTCCCAACTAAAATAAAAGCCTGGTTTTGCCCTTGCGGCAGGCCAGGCTTTTCTCTTTCCTGCCCCTTTAAAGGCCACCCGCTCAAGTCACGCTACGCTCAGTCCTTTACAGATAAAGATATTACCTTTCCTCTATATATTTGTCTTTAGAGCATGTGTAAAATTCATCCTTTACGCTGCAAACAGCCCCTAAAGGAACCTGCTTCACGCTCTTCTTACCCATAGCGCTGCCTGCTATGAAGCTCAAATACCGCTTCGCCAGAACCCTTTCTGATCCATTTTCGCCTGTAAAAACGAAATTTAAACATGCTCTTAGAGAAAATTTACTTAAACTTGCTGCCAGTAAATATCATCTAACTTTTTCATCATATGTTTCTGTGGCTATACTTTCAGGTATAGCACCTGTAAGGAACAGGTAGCAGCGCACCTGAACAGTGCCGCCGCACCGCGTATCTGAACCTAACCCAAAAGCAGTACCAAGGGAGATAACATGTACAAACTTAAGCACATCCTCATCATAGATGATGACCAGATAAACAATCTGTTCTCCCAGATCATCCTGGAGGATGCCGACGCCTGTGAGTTGGTTTCTGTTTGCCAGAGCGTGAATGAGGCTGTTGAGTTCCTGCGCACCATTTCGCTCCACCAGGAGACTCCCTTCCCGGACCTGATCCTGCTGGACATCAGCATGCCCACCCTGGACGGCTTCGACTTCCTTGACCGCTACTACGCCATGGGTTACCCGGAGCAGTACAAAACGTTTGTGTCCATGTTTACCTCCTCCGAGGAGCAGGAGCACCTGGAGCGCGCAAAGAGATACGATGTGGTGGTTGGGTTCATCAAAAAGCCGCTTTCCGTCCCTACGCTCCAGCACATACTGGCAGAGCAGCGCCAGTAACCCTTCTGCAAACAATTTCCAGTAGTTTCGTATGCAACAGATAAACATAAAAGTATCTAAAGCATTACACTATGAGAAACTACATGATAGCTGTCTGCTGCATGCTGGGAGCCATAGCCTTCTCGGCCTGCGACTCAGGTAACAACGGGCAGCAAACCACTGATGCCACCGGCAATCCCACTGTAGCCGGCCTGGACACTGCACTCACACAAGACAGACAGGACCTGCTGGCTTTCACAGCCCGCAACAACATGCTCCAGATAGAGTTAGGCAGAATGGCCGTGGAGAAAGGGCAGACAAACAACGTAAAATCCTATGGGCAGGACCTTGTGAACTGGTACACCACCAAGCAGGAGGAGTTACAGGAGCTGGCGCAGCAGTACAACGTTACCCTCCCGCAGGAGCTAGACGACGAGCAGAGGAGCCACCTGGAAGACATCAGAGGCACCGAAGCCAGCAAGTTTGACGAAGAGTACTGGGACACCGTTACGGATGCTCAGAAAGACGCCATAGACAGGCTGGATAATGGGCTGAAGGACGTTGACGAAGCAAACGCTACAGCTTTTAGCCTGTGGGCCCGCAACACGGTGAAAGAACTGCGGGCGCAAATGGAGCAGGCCAAGAAGTACGAACTGGAGCTGGAGAACAGAGAAGGCGGCATTGCACCAGCTATTTAGCAGAAACTCTGCTGTAGGAATAAACTTACAGAAAGAGCGGCTTTTATGCCGCTCTTTCATTTTTCCAGGAGGTCTTTCAGCACTTTCCAGGTATGCTGTGCCAGCACCTTCTGCCCCTCTGTGTTCGGATGCACCCCATCTGGCAGGTTCAAGTGCCGCATACCTACCACCCCCTCCAGCAGAAAGGGGATAAAGGAGATGTTGTTGGTCAGGGCCAGCTCGCGGAAGAGCTTACGGTACTCGGCAGCATAGCGTCCGGGCACAATGTCCGGTATCTCCATACCGGACAGGATTAGCCTGGCCTCCGGATGGGTGCGCCTCACTTTGTCGATGATCTCCTGCAGGTTTTGCGTCGTCTCGCGGGTAGGGATACCGCGCAGCCCATCGTTGGCCCCTAGCGCCAGCACAAAAATCGCTACCGGCTCCTGCAGCCAGTGCTCTACCCGGTGCACCCCTCCTGCCGTGGTATCCCCGCTCAGCCCGGCATTTATCACATGGTAATCCGTATACCCCTCCTCCCGCAGCTTTTCCTGAATAAGCGCCGGGTACGCCTGAAAAGCAGGCAAGCCATAGCCGGCGGTCAGGCTATTCCCAAAAAACAGAATGTTCTTCATATCAGCTCCTCTCTAACCTCAGCTAAGTGAGCCAAGGCTATGCAGCAAAATACCCCTGAGAAACAAAAAGGGTTACCGCTGCGGCAACCCTTTTTGCTATTTATTTCGGTTATGGCTAGTCTACTGACTCTTTCATCTGGCGCAGGCGCTCACAGGTAGCCAGCGAGGCCTGTTTCTGCTTCTCCACCATCTGCACAACACCGTTAGGCAGCTCTGACTTGTGGTCCAGGGCATCGTTATACGCCTTTTGGGCCCACTCCTCACCGTACAGGTTAGACTCGATCACAGACTCTTCGTCACGGCCTACCACTGTGTTCTTCACGTCCATCCAGCCACGGTAGAGCTTACCTTTAGCGGTCGTGCCGGTCTGCGTGTCGCCCCCCATGCTGCTGATCGTGCTGTTGATCTCCTGCGAGAAGTTTCTGCTCTGGTTGATCAGGTCCTGGTAGTAGGACTTGTGCGCAGGGTTCTTCGTGATCTCGGCAGCGTGCTTATAACCTTCTATTCTATCGTTAACAAATTGATTGAGTTCTTGTAAAACATTTACAGTTGTTTCATTTCTATTTTGCATAGCTTACTTTGTTTTGTTTCTATTTCTGGAAACGAAATAAACTGCAGTAGAGTTATAATAAGCAGCGTTCTGCCGCGTATGCATACATGAAAGTGCTGGCAGGCAATAGCAGGTGCAGCAGCTTTATGAATTCAGAAGTTTTTATGTTACATTACAAGCTAATGAGGTAAAGACGCCGCCACGCCAAATCTGCGGCACTACTTTTGCGTATGTTTTTATAGTTCAACATAATAAAATAGATGCTATCATTGACGACTAGAATAAAAATACTATTGTCTGTAGTTGCAGTAGTCCTGCTGACGGGCTCATTTATCCTTTACAACAATAACAGCGATTCGCCGGAGGGTAAGAATGAGATCCTGATCAGGGCCCTGATGCAGGGACTGAACAGCGGGCACTATAAACCAGAGAAAGTGGACGATGCTTTCTCCAAGAAAGTGTTTAAGCTGTACCTGGAGCGCCTGGACTACAACAAGAAGTTCTTGCTAGCCTCTGATGTAGAGAAGCTGCGCCAGTATGAGACTGCCATCGACGACCAGCTGCGTCAGGGGTCTTATGAACTGTTTAACATATCTGCCAACCTGATCGAGCAGCGCGTGAGGGAGTCTGAGGAATTTTATAAGGAGATCCTGGCGCAGCCGTTCGACTTCACGAAAGACGAGACCATCGAGCTGGACGGCGAAAAGCTTTCTTTTGCCAAAGATAAGGCGGCTCTGAAAGAAGAATGGCGCAAGCAGCTAAAGTACCAGACGCTGACTCGCCTGGCCGACATGCAGAAAGAGCAGGAGAAAGCCATCGAGAAAGGCGACAAGGTAGAGAAGAAGTCGTTTGAACAACTAGAGCAGGAGGCGCGTGAAAAGGTACGCAAGTCCTACGAGGAGCTGTACAAGCGTCTGGCAAAGATTAACCGTGATGACCGTCGTGCCACGTATATCAACGCTGTGACCAATGTGTACGACCCGCATACAGGCTATTTCCCTCCTAAGGCCAAGTCTGATTTCGATATCGACTTTACCGGCCGTTTAGAGGGTATCGGCGCCTCGCTGCAGGAAAAAGACGGCCAGATCAAAGTCATGGAGATTGTACCTGGCAGCCCGTCATACCTGCAGGGGGACCTGAAGCCAAACGATGTGATTTACAAAGTAGCCCAGGGTAGCGGTGACCCGGTGCTGGTGGAAGGCATGCGCATCGATGATGCGATTCAGCTGATCCGTGGCAAGAAAGGTACTGAAGTGCGCCTTACCGTGAAGAAGCCGGACGGCTCCACCAAAGTCATCCCTATCATCCGTGACGTGATCGTGTTTGAGGAAACCTATGCACAGTCTGCCATGATCGATGATGACCGGAAGATCGGCTACATCAAGCTGCCTGGCTTCTACGCCGACTTTGAGCGTAACGGAGGCCGTAACAGTGGCGCCGATGTGAAGAAAGAGGTAGAGAAACTGAAAGCTGCCGGTATGAAAGGCCTGATCCTGGACCTGCGTAACAACGGTGGCGGCTCATTGGGCGATGCCATTGAAATGGCCGGCCTTTTCATTGAGCAGGGGCCGATCGTGCAGGTAAAAGCAGCCTCCGGCAAAGCGGTAGTGCTGGATGACCGCGACCCGAAGGTACAGTACGATGGTCCGCTTACGATTCTGGTGAACTCAAACAGTGCCTCGGCCTCTGAAATCCTGGCCGCTGCCATGCAGGACTACAAGCGTGCCGTGATCATGGGTACACCTACTTTCGGCAAGGGTACTGTGCAGCAGTTCTTTGAACTGGATGAGGCGCTGCCAGCGCAGTTTGATCCTTTCAAGCCATTCGGTGCCCTGAAACTGACAACGCAGAAGTTCTACCGCATAAACGGAGGCACGACACAGCTGCGCGGGGTAACGCCGGACGTGCTTCTACCGGATGCCTACAGCATGCTGGAGTTTGGGGAGAAGGAGCAGGACTTCCCGCTTCCGTTCGATGAGATTGCCCCGGCCAAGTATAAGCCATGGACAAACAGCAAACTGAACATTACACAGATACAGGCCAACAGCCGCCAGCGCATTGAGCAAAATAAGAGCTTCAGACTGATCAAGGAAAGCGCCGAGCGCCTGAAGCGACAGTCTGAAAATACAACCCGCTCGCTGCAACTGGCAAAGTATGTAGCCGAAGAGCGTAAAGCTGAGGCAGAGGCCAAGCGTTACGAGGAAGCCCAGAAAGAAATTCCTGTACTGAACGTGTACCGTCTGCCGGATGACCTGCAGGCACTGGGGTCAGACTCCGCGAAAGTAGCCCGCAACAAGGAGTTCCTGAAGAGCCTGAAGCAAGACATTTATGTAGAGGAGGCAGTAGCAGTGATCAAAAACGACCTGAAGTAAGCCACCTTACCTGATATAAAAAAACGCCAGCTGTGTTTCATAGCTGGCGTTTTTTTATATTAAGCTCTCAAACCTAACAGTTACCCTATGCAACACCCATACGTTCTCACCCGCAGTGCCTCTGCCTGGACTGTAGCCAGAGCCTGGACTTTATTCTTAGCCTTAGCTCCCCTGCTCCTCTACAGCTGTGCCGGCAGCACTCAAACCGCTCCGGACACTGCCCGGGGCGAGATCGCCAGCAAGGCCATGGTGGTCTCGGCACACCCTACCGCGTCTGATATCGGCCTGGAGATCATGCGCAAGGGCGGAAACGCCTACGATGCGGCCATCGCCACCCAGTTTGCCCTGGCTGTAGCCCACCCGGCGGCAGGTAACATCGGCGGCGGAGGCTTTCTGGTATACCGCCACCACGATGGCAGCCTGGGCGCCATAGACTACCGGGAAACGGCTCCGGCCACTGCCACCGAAACCATGTATCAGGATGAGGCGGGTAATGTGGTAGAAGGATTAAGCACGCAGGGGCATCTGGCCTCAGGCGTACCGGGTACGGTAGACGGCATGGTGAAGGTACACGAGCGGCTAGGCTCACTGCCTTGGGCAGAACTGGTGCAGCCAGCCATAGACCTGGCCCGCAATGGGGTGGTACTGACAAAGAAGGAGGCCAGTGGCCTGAACAGCAACCGCCAGCGGTTCCTGGACAACAACCTGCATCAGCCCTACCTGACCAGAGAGCAACCATGGCAGGCAGGCGACACGCTATACCACCCGGACCTTGCCCGTACCCTCGAGCGCATCCGCGACAAAGGCCGCGAGGGCTTTTATGCCGGCGAAACAGCCGGGCTGATTGTAAAGGAAATGCAGCGCGGCGGCGGTATCATCTCACTCCAGGACCTGCAGAATTACAAAGCTGTGTGGCGTCAGCCTTTAGTAGGTGAGTACAAGAATTACAAGGTGATCTCCATGTCGCCTCCATCCAGCGGCGGCGTGGCCCTGTTGCAGCTGCTGCAGATGGTAGAACCGTACGACCTGAAAAAATACGGCTGGCAAAGCGCTGAGACGGTACAGCTGATGACCGAGGCAGAGCGCAGGGTATACGCCGACCGCGCCACTTACCTGGGCGACCCGGATTTTGTGCGCGTACCTGTAGAGGAGCTGCTGGATGAAACTTACCTGAAAAACAGAATGGCCGGTGTGGACTTGGCCAAGGCTACTTCTTCCGCTGATATCAAGGCTGGCCAGCTGCCCGTGTACGAGTCCGAGGAGACCACGCACTTCAGCATTGTGGATCCGGCAGGTAACGCAGTTTCGGTAACTACCACTCTGAATGGCAGCTACGGTTCCAAAGTAGTGGTAGAAGGTGCCGGCTTCCTGCTCAACAATGAAATGGACGACTTTAGCGCCAAGCCCGGTGTACCGAACATGTTCGGTTTGGTAGGCGGTAAGGCTAATGCCATTGCCCCTGGCAAACGTATGCTCAGCTCCATGACGCCCACTATACTCGAGAAAGACGGAAAACTGTACATGGTAGTAGGCACTCCTGGCGGCTCCACCATCATCACCTCCGTTTACCAGACCATCCTGAACGTGCTGGAACATGACATGACCATGCAGCAGGCAGTAGCCGCCCCACGTTTCCACCACCAGTGGTTGCCCGACGAGATACAGCATGAGCCGGACGCCATTTCTCCGGAGGTCAGAGCTGCTCTTCAGAGCAAAGGCTATAAGCTAACCGAACGAGGCCGCTTCGGTCGGGTGGATGCCATACTCGTACTGCCGGACGGCACACTGGAAGGAGGCGCTGACCCAAGAGGCGACGATGCCGCGGCCGGCTTTTAAACTATACCTGCTGCTTTCGTTTCTGGATAAACCCGGCGACATACACGCCCACTGCGGCGATACCTGTTAGAGTCATAAGCCCGAATACGCTGGCCCTGCGCTGTCGTACTTCGGGCTTAAATTTTTGCTTTGTCTCCTCGGAAGGGGCTATCGCTTTGGAGAACAGGATACCCGTCATGATGCCGAGCAGCGAGGTTACTCCTACGGCCGCGTGTGCCACGTTTCTGTTGCCGGACTTGATACCGGGGCTCAGCAGCAGCAAGGCCCCACCTGCCAGCGGAGGAATGAGGGCCGTCTTAGGCCTGTTCTCGTTCAGGAAGTAACTGGATAACCCTGCACCTATAAGCACGGCGGCATGGGTATTGTTGGCAATATCGGGTCTGTCTACAATGTTCATAGCTGGATAAAATTTTATACATGGTTTACCTCCAACCGCCTTACTTGGTTATACTTTAGTTACAGGAATAAAACAGCAGAAGCCTGCCGCATGTGCGACAGGCTTCTGCTGTTTAAGATAGTATGTAGTCAGATTATTTCTTCAGCATTCGGGTCACGAACACTTCTTTACCCGCCTCAATCTTCAGGATGTACAGGCCGTGCTTCAGACTGGCGACTTCACCATTCAACACCTGCTGCACGCCCTCCAGTGATCCCCTGGCAGAAAACAACATGCGGCCGTCCAGACCATAGGCTACCAGGCTGATGTTCGGGAAAGCGCTTACACGATCCGGCAGCGACAGCCTTACAAAGTCCTGCACCGGGTTCGGGAATACGCTGAACTGGCCTTTGGTAGCATCGGCTATACCTGTCGGGGTTTGGTCATTATCCTCGATCGTCAGGGTGAAGGTACGCTGCTCACCTACCCCCAGATCAGCGCTGGTACTGTAGATCAGGAAGGTCACGGCTTCATCCTCTTCCTTCTGCGTATCGTCCGCTAGCTGTACTTCGAAAGCAGCAGAAGTTGCTCCAACCGGTACAGTCAGGGTGATTACGCCTTCATTTGCAGCTGGTGCCGTTGTGTAGTCCTCTGCGCTGGCAGTAGCACCCTCCTGCACGCTGATGTAGACGGTCTGTGGCGCAGCCGGAGCGGCAGAAAGAGTCAGGTTTACGTTGAACTTCACTGCATCCTCAGCCTTGGTAACCGACGCCTCCGAGAAGGTAACTGCTGGCGTGGCTGATAAATCGAATCGAGCCGAAACCGGTAAGTGGTCGGAAGTGGTTGTAAAGTATCTCGGAATCAGATTTACGAGCCCGTTTTCAATGCTTATAGAATTCTCGATATAGTCGTCATTCAGCGACCTAGAAACTGTAATATGGTCCAGGAAGCTAGAAGCGTTGTAAGTACCTGCCCCAGTTAAGCTTAGGTCATAGGTCAGTACATTGTACGCTTCATCCTCTACAAAAGACTTGTAAGTGGATGGGTTGTTGGTTCCTACAACTGCCATATCCACATCGTCGTTGTAGTCACCCAGCATGATCAGGTTAACGTTCGGGTATTGTGCATCCAGCGAGTCTTTTAGCACCTGCAGGTCATAGTTGCGCTGGTTGTAAACGGTCATGTTTGAGCCACTGTTTGCCCTTGCATGGATATTAAGCAGGTGCAGGCGCTGTGTGATGCCGTTAATGGTGGCGTCCAGTATTACCATGTATGGCAAGCGGCCACTCGCCCAGAAGCTGTCATCGTTAGAAGCGTCAGCTCCTGAACCCGGATAGTTCGGCAGCACCACATCATTCGCCAACACATCAGTGTACAGTTTCTGCAGGAGCACCTTCTCCCCTTTCACCTGCACTGTAGGAGTTTTGTACACAACGTACAGTTTCTGAGGTGTAGAAACGAAGCTGGCTTCTCTCTGCGAGTAAGAGTAGGTGTCTGATTTCACAAAAGAGTAACCAGGCAGGTCATTCACCAAAGCCTCCATTGCCTCATCGTTTGCAATTTCCTGCAGTGCGTAGATATCTGCGTCTAGTGCGAGAATGGCTTGCTTCACGTTGGCGTACTGCAGCGCATCATCTGATGGGCCGAGTGTTCTGCCATCGCCGTCTACATCCGCTCCGAACCACTCCACATTCCAGGTTACCACATCCAGGGTAGTGCTCTTCGGGATGGACGAGCCGATCAGCTGACCTCTCTCTTCAGAAAATGTCTCACCAGAGGCAAATGTAAACTTACCTGCAAAGGAAAGGGCTGTAGTAGCAGGCTTAAAGCGTACATATACTGTATTTTCTGTAGCAGCCTCAGCCGGAGTGTACGTAACAGACTGGCTAAACGCACCTTCTGCATTCTCTTTCGCCACTTCGAAGTTAGCAGGTACAGTAACCGTAAGGTTGTCGCTGAAGCCGAGTGCCTTAAGCGTAAAGGTGTTTGCCTCAGAGGCCTGACCGGCAGCCACAGCGCCAAAATCAAAAGCGAGCGGACTTGTTACGAGAGCATTGGCTACGTCTTCTACAGTAAAGTCATCTACTGTCCAGCGGGAGGAGCCATCTACCTGGTCGAGGGAAGTGTACACGAGCGCGATGTGCGCTGCGCCTTGCTTATAGGCATCTAACAACAGAAC
>JAJLKL010000114.1:0-8536 GCA_033838975.1 Hymenobacteraceae bacterium
CATCACGTTAAGCCGCACGGGGCGCTCTACAACATGGCCGCGGTGAACCAGCCCCTGGCAGAGGCGATTGCCGAGGCCGTGTTCAAGGTGAAACCGGAAGCTGTGCTCTATAGCCTGGCTGGTAGCGAGTTGATCAGGGCAGGAAACAAGCTGGGCCTGAAGACGGCGCATGAGGTGTTTGCGGACCGTACCTACCAGCAGGATGGCACCCTGACGTCCAGAAGACAGGCCGGTGCGCTGATCTCGGACCAGGAGGAGGCGCTTGGGCAGGTGCTGCGCATGGTGCAGGAGGGGAAGGTGATGACGCGCCAGGGGAAAGACATAGACATACAGGCCGACACAGTCTGTATTCACGGGGATGGCCCGCACGCTCTCGTTTTTGCAAAACTCCTCCATGATAGGCTGCAGCAGGCAGGAATCAGGTTAAAAGCGAAAGGCGGTACAGGCGCATGAGGCAGAAAAGAAACTGGAGCGTTCTGCTCGGCGCCGCCTTCCTAATGGCCACCTCTGCCGTAGGACCGGGTTTTCTTACCCAAACCACTGTTTTTACCCAGACCCTGGCTGCTAGCTTTGGCTTTGTTATCCTGGCCTCCATTATCCTGGATATCGGGGTGCAGCTGAATGTGTGGCGGGTAATTGCCGTGTCTAAAAAGCGGGCCCAGGACATTGCCAATGATGTGCTGCCCGGCCTGGGAGCTTTTATTTCTGCCCTCATTGTGCTGGGGGGACTGGCCTTCAACATCGGGAATGTAGGGGGCGCAGGACTCGGGCTGAATGTGCTGTTCGGAGTTTCATCGGAACTGGGAGCTGTGGTGGCCGCTGCAGTAGCGGTAGCGGTGTTCCTGGTGCGTGAGGCAGGAAAAGTGATGGACCGTTTTGCGCAGGTGATGGGCCTGCTGATGATCCTGCTGATCGTGTATGTGTCCCTGACTTCCGCTCCGCCGGTAGGGGAGGCTGTGGTGAGAACCTTTCTTCCTGAAAAGGTAGATTTTACCGCTATTATCACCCTGGTGGGTGGCACCGTGGGCGGCTACATCACCTTTGCCGGAGGGCATCGCTTGCTGGATGCCGGCGTGAAGGGCAAGGAGGCTTTGCCAGAGGTGACGACCAGTGCCGTGTCAGGTATAACGGTGGCCTCGGTTATCAGGATCTTTCTTTTTCTGGCTGCACTAGGTGTGGTAAGTAAAGGCCTGGCAATTGACCAGTCCAACCCGCCTGCATCGGTTTTCCGCCTGGCTGCCGGTGAGATAGGGTATAAGCTGTTCGGTGTTGTGATGCTTTCGGCGGCCATCACCTCGGTGATCGGCTCGGCCTATACCTCGGTGTCGTTTATCAAGTCCTTCAGCCCGGTCATCCAACGGAACGAGAACTGGGTCATCATTGGCTTTATCACGGTGTCTACGCTGATCTTTGTGACCATCGGGCAACCTGTTCGCCTGCTCATCCTGGCCGGCGCACTAAACGGTCTGGTGCTGCCGGTAACCCTCGGCACGATGCTTTTTGCGGCCTACAACCGGAAAGTGATTGGCGAGGATTACCGGCATCCCTTGCTGCTGACGATCTTCGGTGGACTGGTCGTGCTGGTGATGGCCTGGATGGGCGGCTATGTACTGGTAAAACAAATCCCGCTGCTGTTTTCTTAAGGCATGGCACCTATAGCAAAACCTGATTTTTTCTGATATCTTTAAACCACCCTTACAGGTATACCTCATGCAAAAAACGCTTTTACTGCTACTGATGGTTGGACTGATCTCACAGGCACAAGGACAGGAACGAAAACGCGCCAGAGAATATGGCGTCAGGATCGGGGTACTGCAGCCGGGGCAGCATAATGCGATCACGGATGTAAGCGGGGTAAAGGTAGGCCACAGCACCATCATTCAGGATAAACACATCCGAACCGGCGTTACGGCCATTGTGCCGCATGAAGGAAATATTTTTCAAGAGAAAGTACCGGCGGCTATCTATGTCGGGAATGGCTTTGGGAAGCTGGCGGGCAGCACGCAGGTACAGGAGCTGGGTAACCTGGAAACACCGATCATCCTCACCAACACGCTAAGTGTAGGAACTGGATTGAACGCGGTAGTGGAGTATGTGCTGCAGCAGCCCGGAAATGAAAATGTGCAGTCGGTGAACGCGCTCGTGGGGGAGACCAACGATGGCTTTCTGAACGACATCCGGGGCCGGCATGTAAAAGAAACGCATGTGACAGAGGCGATCCGAAAAGCAACCGGTGGCGCAGTGGCAGAGGGGAATGTGGGGGCGGGCACCGGTACCGTATGCTTTGGCTTTAAAGGAGGTATTGGAACCTCCTCACGCCTGTTGCCGCAGAACCTGGGCGGTTATACCGTAGGCGTGCTGGTGCAGTCCAATTTTGGCGGTGTGCTGCAGGTAGATGGCGTGCCGGTGGGAGAGGAGCTGAACCAGTATTACCTGAGCAGGCAGCTGAAGGACAGGGCAGACGGCTCCTGCATGATCGTTGTGGCGACGGACGCACCCGTGGATGCCCGTAACCTGGAACGGATGGCGAAACGGGCCATGATGGGACTGGCGAGAACCGGCGGGATCGCCTCCAACGGCAGCGGGGATTATGTCATTGCTTTTTCGACAGACCCGCAGTTGCGCGTACCGTATAGCTCAGAAAACAGCACACAAACCGTTGCCCTGCTTAAAAATGATGACATGTCGCCCTTGTTCATGGCGGTGATCGAGGCCACGGAAGAGGCCATCATTAATTCCCTGTTCAAAGCTGAAACGATGGAGGGGAAAGAACAGCGTGTGGTAGAGGCACTGCCACTTAATCAGGTGTTAAAGACTTTAAAGAAACACAATGCACTCAAACCCTAACCTTTTTGCCAGCATCAACCAGGAGGTGATGCCCCTGGACCGCGCGTTTCTGCATGTAAGTGACCTTTCCATTCAGCGTGGCTACGGTGTTTTTGAGTATTGTAAGGTCCACCAGGACCATCCTTTTTTTCTGGAGGACTACCTGGACCGCTTTTATAATTCGGCGGCTCTGATGGAGCTGACAATTCCCTACTCGCGGGAGAGCCTGAAGTTAGTGATTGAGGAGCTGACGCAGAAGAATAACCTCCCTGTGTCAGGTATAAAAATGATTCTTACCGGAGGGTACTCGGCCACCGGCTACGAACCGGAAGAGCCTAACCTGATCATCACGCAGCAGCCGCTTTCCATGCCAACCCAGGAGCAGCTTGACAGAGGGTTTAAAATTATTTCGCATGAGTATATGCGTGAGGTGCCTCACGCCAAAACGATCAATTATTCCATCGGCATCCGGCTTATCAAGAAGATCAAAGAGAAAGGGGCCGACGACGTGCTGTACCAGCAGCAGGGAGTGGTTTCCGAATTCCCCCGCTGCAACTTCTTTATCGTAAAGCAGGACAATACCATCGTTACACCGGCCAAAAATGTACTGCCTGGCATCACGAGAAAAAATGTGCTGAATTTGGCTGCCAGAAAGTTTAAGGTGGAGGAAGGGACCGTGACGCTGGAGGATATTGCCCGGGCCAAGGAAGCTTTCCTGACCAGCACCACTAAGCGCATCGTGCCGATTGTGCAGCTGGATGAGACGATCATTGGAAATGGTAAACCGGGGGCTGTAACGCTGGGCTTGCTGGAGGATCTGGTAATGCTGGAAAAAGAACAACTGGCGTTAGTGAAAAAATAACTCCCGCCGCTCCCGTTAAAGCAAAAGAGCCACCTTAACTGCAGGTGGCTCTTTTGCTTTAACGGGAGCATAGCGATTTACACCGGCTGCCCCTCGCTGTAGGACATATACAGTGACAACACGCAAAAGGCATCAATGGCCCACAAAGCCGGTGTAATTTCCGATCGTTTGCCGGTCAGCAGCTTCAGCACAGTCCAGCTTAAAAAGCCCCAGATGATACCTTGTGTGATAGAGTAAGTGAAAGGGATGAGCACCATGGCCAGGAAGGCCGGGATGGCCTCATCCATTTGCAGCCAGTTCACCCGTACGATGGGCCGTACCATAAACGCGCCCACCAGCACAAGTGCCGGCGCTGTTGCGATAGCCGGTATCATGGAAAGCAGCGGGGCCAAGAACAGGAACGGAAGAAACAGCAAAGCCCCTACCACAGCCGTCAGGCCCGTGCGGCCGCCAGCCTCGATTCCTACGGCCGACTCGATATAAGCCGTGCCCGGACTTGACCCCACCAGACCGGCCAGCGTTGTAGCCACCGCGTCGGTTGCCAGCGACTGCTTTACGTTTTGCGGCTCCCCGTGCTCGTCCATCAGGTTGGCGGCCTCTGCCAGCCCGATGAAAGTGGAGAGACTGTCGAACATATCGGTAAACACAAAGGCAAAAATAACCGGCAGGATCGACAGCTGCAGCGAGTTCACCAGGTCCAGCTGTAGCAGGAGGCTAAAATCAGGCGCGGCGAAAAGTCCCTGCCAGCTGATGAGTGGCGCAACGTCTGTACCCCACCAGCGGCCCAGGGGGTAGGAGGCCAGCGTTGTGAACAGAATGCCTATGAGTATGGCACCCGTTACATTACGGGCAATCAGCACAGCCGTTAGCAGCAGGCCGGCCAGAAAGGTGAGCAGCGTGGGGTTAAGCGGGTTCAGACCGATGATCGTAGCCGGGTTGGCCACAATAAAGTCAGCATTCGCAAAGCCGATCAGGGTGATGAACAAACCTATACCTGCCGCAATGGCGTAGCGCAGCGGCCTGGGGATTGCCCGAACGATTAGGGTCCGGACGTTGAAGACAGAGAGTATCAGGAAGACAATGCCGGACCAGAACACGGCACCCAGCGCCACCTGCCAGGGCACGTTCATCCCCAGTACGGCAGAAAAAGCAAAGAAAGCGTTCAGGCCCATACCTGGTGCCACCAAAATCGGGTTACGGGCGTAGAGGCCCATCATCAGACTGCTAAAGAAGGAAACCAGCACCGTAGCCGTAAGCACCCCTGAGAAAGGCATCCCTGCCTGGCTCAGGATGCTTGGGTTCACGACTATGATATAGGCCGTTGCCAAAAAGGACGACAGGCCTGCAATAACTTCAGTTTTAACAGTGGTGTTATGCTTCTTCAGCTCAAAGAAAGACTGCATGTGATAGAGGAATAAGGGTTGTTGCCCGGAAGCAAAAATGAGAAGAGCCAAAAATAACAAAAATGCGGTACAGTGGAAGAGGCAGAATTCCCTGAACCAGGTAAATAACAACTGCGTGCCGAGTTACAGGAAGCAGGATGGTGGCTCGGGCGGGGGGCATCCGGTCATCCTGGTTTCAAACAAGGTGTCTCCCGAGAACACTTTTTACCAATGCACAGTATGTGCTACCATTCTGCGGCTGCTGTAAGGTAATATGCCTGGGCTCTGACAGGTAATTCATGATTGGTCAGGTTTCCAGTTTTATTTTTGATACTTTTGAAAGGAATGAGCAAAGCTGACTTTAATTATTTGAAGCTTTCAGTTTCTATAACCCCAATTTATACATGAACACAGAGGAGATACTTGAGAAGCTCAGTTCGATCGTGCAGAAAACGGTAAAGGAAGAAGCAGACATGGTCGATGAGCAGGCGAAGTGGCCGGAAAAAAGTATCCGCACCATACAAAAGGCTGGTTTAGCAGGGTTAGTTGTCCCCTACGAAAGCGGAGGGCTCAACCAGGGGCTCTACGGGTTGGCCCGTGCCTGTGAAATGATAGGAGAGGTTTCGGCATCTACGGCCTTGTGCTTTGGGATGCACTGCGTGGGATCTGCCATGATTGCCGCGAAAGCCACAGAGCAGCAGAAAAAGGATTTCCTGGAGCCGATCGCGGCGGGCGAGCACCTGACCACATTGGCCCTGAGCGAACCGGGTACAGGCTCTCACTTCTACTATCCGCAAACACAGCTTTTAGCCGCTTCAGAACTTAGCTACCTTATTAAAGGAAACAAGACCTTTGTTACGAATGGCGGTATGGCCGACTCTTATGTAGTTTCGACGGTAGGCGTTGAGCCGGATGCCTCTATTCATGAGTTCTCCTGTGTGGTTATCGAAAAGGACAGACCGGGAGTGGAGTGGGGGGCGGAATGGAGAGGACTGGGTATGAGAGGCAACTCCTCGCGGAGTATGGCGCTTAACCAGGTAAAGGTACCTGTCCAAAACCTGTTGGGAGAACGGGGAGACCAGTTGTGGTATGTGTTCCAGGTTGTGGCTCCCTTCTTCCTGACCGCGATGTCGGGAACTTACCTGGGCATTGCGCAGGCTGCCTTCAATGAGGCAAAGGAGCATCTTGTACAGAGAAGCTATCGCCATAACGGTACTACGCTCAGTCAGCACTCGCTCTTGCAGCACCGCATGGGGATGCTGTGGGCAAAGATCGAACGCACCAGAAGGCTTATTTACCACGCCAGCCTGCAGGCTGATCAGGGAGACGCATCGGCTATTCTGCCAATCCTGTCGGCGAAGGCAGAAGTGGCACATTGTGCTGTGGACGTCGTGAACGAAGCCATGACGCTTACCGGAGGTATCGCTTACCGCGAGAGCTCCCGCTTCGATGTTCTTTTAAGAGATGCCCGTGCGGCGCATGTGATGGCCCCAACCACCGATCTGCTGTATACCTGGCTGGGGCGTGCTGTGCTCGAACAACCAATCCTGGACAGCTAAGATGCGTTAAGCTGCTTATGTCAAAAATACTTTATACCGGCTTAAGGCAAGAAACGCTGCGTCTGCTGCAAGAGCATACACAACTACAGGATGTGGCTTTTTCTGAGGACACAGGTGTTTCGCCCGCAGCCGAGTCGCTCTTAACACATGATGCCCTGCTTATTGGGGAGGAGGTGCATAATCCTATCCGCATGGCGCAGGAAGCCTACACCCGGGACAAGTGTATATCCATCCTTATTATCAACGATAGAACCAGCCATCAGCAAGTAAAGCAGGCGCTGCAGTTTGCCCCGTTTATCGGCCCTACGGTGCAGTGTCTTTCCAATGAGATCAAAGATAAGTTAGCGGGAGTGGCCGAGGATGCGATGCAACGTACAGCGCAGCGCAGGAGCTACACAAAACTGAAGTCTATGCCGCTGCCCGCCTTCTCGCCGAACGCATTGGAAAAGGTACGGGTGGATTACATGGCCAAAGTGCTCGAAGAAGCACCTATCGGAGCGGCACTCATTTCCAACCAGGCCACCATCCTTACCATTAATGACTACGCTGCACGCCTTTTCGGGAAAACTGAAAAAGCCATGCTGGGAACGCAGCTCATCCTGCTTTTTCCTGTTGCGGTGCAGCATGAGTTGCGGGCCTTTGTGTCTTCCGGATACCACACGGAGGAGAAAAAGGTCATAGAGCTAAAGGGGGGTGCAGAAAGCATGTTTCTGGAGATATCTGTTGCCGATATCGATAAAAGAAATAGCTCAGGCTATAAGATCGTCATCCTGAACGATGTGTCTTCTGTGATGCTGGCCCAGCGGCGGGCACAGGAGCACCTGCTCGAACTGGAAAGGGTGAATGATGACCTGAAGCGCGTAAACGCGGACCTGGATACGTTTGTGTACACCGCCTCACATGACCTGAAGTCGCCTATACTGAACCTGGAAGGACTAATAAGCCTGCTGGAAGAAAGCTTAGGACCTGCCCGGACGTCTGTGGAACTGGAGTTAGAGCACATCAAGAGAACTGTTCAGCGTTTCAAGGATACGGTAGAGGATTTGACAGAAGTAGCAAAAATTCAGAAAGGGCTGGAGGAAGAAGCCACAAGCCTGAATGTGTGTGAACTGCTAGAGGATGTGCTGCAGCTGCTACAAAAGGAAATTGCAGACGCCGGCGCCATACTAGAAGTAAATTGTGATGATGCGCCACACCTTCATTTTCCTAAGCGAAACCTAAGAAGCATCCTGTATAATATAATAGGGAACGCAATCAAGTACCGCTCTCTTCAAAGGAAGCCACACATTAAGGTGACGACAACGCTTAAAGGAGGTCATTTCAACCTGAGCATTCAGGATAACGGATTGGGTATACCTGCCGGAAAAAAAGAGAAGATCTTCCACTTGTTTAAGCGCATGCACACACATGTGGATGGCAATGGAGTGGGCCTGTACATCGTGAAGCGGATAGTCGAAAATCAAGGTGGCAGAATAAATGTGGAAAGCGAGGAGGGGATAGGTACAACTTTTAAACTTTCTTTTAAGGCTTCCAGGAATTAAAGTAGCATTTGGAGTGCAAAAGAATAAAAGACCTGCTCAACGGCAGGTTCTTTTTTGGAAGGGAGGATGAAAAGGAAAACTGCTTCAGAAAACCATCCTGAGGAGGAACTAAACACGCCAGTAGTCCTGTTAGCTTTCTTGCGAGACACGGAAAAGGGGGCCTTGGGAAAATAATCCCGCTCAGGATCAGGGGGATGAGCGTTGCAACACGGAAATTTCCGCCGGGGGTGTTGGAAAGCCGGATCTTGTTCTTACTTTTGCATCCCCGTTCGGCAGGAGCGGGTTTCCGGCCAGGCCTGGGCTAAAAGCCGGGGGAAACGGAAAAAAAGTTTTCGAAGTTGCTTGCCGGATGCGAAAAGGTGCTTA
>JAJLKL010000115.1:0-6002 GCA_033838975.1 Hymenobacteraceae bacterium
TGGCTTCGGGCTGTTTTCGGGTTGATGATGGTACCACCTGCAACGGCGCTTACCACCCTGGTCACTTTTACCGTACCCAGATCCTCATCCACCTTTACCTCTACAAAAGTGGCCACATGGGCATAACGGGCATACTGGTCCTGGCCTTCGGCTGGTTTTGTCGTGGCTTCCCCCTCTAAGGTATCAGATTCGCTCTGCTGCAGGATGGACGAGATATCCACTGCTTTTGAGGTGTCTTTGCTTAACCGGATCTTGCCATCCTTGAAAGTTACTTCATCAGGACCAGCACCTGCCAGGGGAGAGTTTTCTGTCTGTTGTGCCAGCTGTAGCAGCTTCTCTCCCACCTTCTGGCAGGCAGCCTTCACAGCCGAGCCTACCGTGGCCACTGTTTTTGACCCTCCTTCCAGCGGTGCCTTTGGCATGTCCGAATCACCGAGCTCAAAAGTGACATCCTCCAGTGGCAGTCCAAGTGTTTCGGCGGCGATCTGGGTCATGACGGTATAGGTTCCGGTTCCAATATCTGCGGTGGCACTGCGCACCGTGAGCTTGCCGGCTGTGGAGAGTATGGCCTTGGCACTTGCTTTTGCCTGATTCGCCTCCCAGGCACCGTGCGCCATTCCCCAGCCGACCAGGTTATGGCCTTCGCGCATGGACCGCGGTTCCATCTTCCGTTTAGACCAGCCGAACTTCTCTGCCCCCTGCCGGTAGCACTCACGCAGCTCCTTACTGGAGAAAGGCTTATCCTCGTTCTGGTCTTTTTCAGAGTAATTCTTCAGCCGGAACTCCAGCGGGTCTATACCTACTTTACAGGCCAGTTCATCCATGGCACACTCCAAGGCATACATGCCGGTTGTACCGCCGGGCGCACGCATGTCAAGCGGAGTATACACGTCCAGCCCTACCAGCTTATGGCTCAGCTTCACGTTATCGCAGTGGTACAGCACCCCCGGCCAGAGCACCACATCCTCGCTGTAGTCCTCGAAGCGGGAGGTTTCGGCAAACACCTCCTGCTGCAGCGCCTCTAGCTTACCCTCCTCAGAGGCGCCCAGTTTAAAGCGCTGCATGGTTTTAGGCCGGTGCCCGAAGGAAAACATCTGCTGCCTTGTCAGCACTACCCGCACCGAACGCTTCAGCTCCTTTGCCGCCAGCACGGCCAGGAACACCTGGTACTGTGGCCGCAGGCCTGAGCCAAAAGCCCCGCCGACGAAGGGGGAGATAACATGTACCTTGTCTTCCGATAAACCAAAGGCCCTGGCAAGGTACTGCTGACTGTTCTTCACCCCCTGAATTTTGTCATAGACGGTCAGCTTGCCGTCTTCCTGCCACACGACGGTGCTGGCATGCATTTCTATGGGGTTATGGTGCTCGCTGGGATGGGTATACTCCTCCTCCAGTCGCACGGCTGCCTGTGCCAGGGTCTCCTCCGGATTTCCCCACGGCTCGGCGGGTTCTCCGGAATTGTACTCCTTGGGCACATAAGCTTTTTCAATATTGGTGTCGAAGTTTGTATCGTGCGGCGCCTCCCCGTACTCTACCTCTACCAGCATGGCGGCATAGCGGGCCAGTTCAAAGGTTTCGGCCACCACTAAGGCGATAGGCTGCATACTGAACTGGATCTCCCCTTTGTAGAGCGGGCGAAAGGGTGAGCCCGGCGGTGCATCGTCGTCTTTGTAGTTGCGGTCGAACCACATGTAGCCGGGGCGGTTCTCATGGGTAAACACCTCCAGCACCCCATCCAGCGCAAGCGCCTTACTGGCATCGATCTTCTTTATTTTTCCGCGTGCAATCGCACTGTTGATAACAAAGCCGTAGGCCAGGTTCGGCACCTCAAACTCTGCGGCATACTTTGCCTCGCCGGTTACTTTTGCATGGCCGTCTACACGGTTTCTTGGTTGTCCTATCTGGTGTCCTGTCATGATCTTTCCTCCATTTCTAATGCCTGCTCCAGCGCCCGCACGATGGCCCGCTTCGCCAGCTCTATTTTAAAGTCATTGTGCCCGTAGCCTTTGGCCCCCTCCAGGTAAGCCTCGGCTAAACCCTTGAAATTCTCCTTTGTGGCGGGCTTACCCTTAAGTTTAGCCTCGGCCTCGGGTATGCGCCAGGGTTTATGCGCCACGCCGCCTAGCGCCACGCGCACTTCTTTGATCGTGTCGCCGTCCAAATCCAGGGCAGCGGCTACCGATACCAGCGCGAAGGCATAAGAGGCGCGGTCGCGGAGCTTGAGGTAGGTATAGTGCTTGGCAAAACCTTTGGCCGGCAGGCCGATGGAGGTGATGATCTCGTCCTCCCGCAGGTTCGTTTCGATGTGCGGGGTATCCCCGGGGAGGCGGTGGAAGTCAGCAAAAGGTATACTGCGCTCGCCATTGGGGCCAGTCACCTTCACCTTCGCCTCCAGCGCCGCCAGGGCGACACACATATCGGAAGGGTGCGTGGCGATGCAGTGCTCGCTGGTGCCCAGGATGGCCAGGTCACGGTTATACCCCTTAATGGCCGAGCAGCCGGAGCCGGGTTCGCGTTTGTTGCAGGGGGTGTCGGTATCGTAAAAATAGTAGCAGCGCGTGCGTTGCAGCAGGTTACCGCCATCAGTGGCCATATTGCGCAGCTGCCCGGTGGCACCGGCCAGTATCGCATGCGACAGCAAGGGGTAGCGTTTCTCCACCTGCTCGTGGTAGGCCGTATCAGCATTGGTGACCAGGGCACCGAGCCGCAGGCCTCCCTCCTTTGTTTCTTCGATGGTCTTCAGGGCGATGCGGGTGATGTCCACCAGGTGCTGCGGGGCCATCACATCGATCTTCATTAGGTCGAGCAGGTTGGTGCCGCCGGCAATGAATTTTGCCTGCTCCCTGGAGGAGACTTCCTTTACGGCCTCGTTCACGTCGCCCGCGCGGGTATAGGTAAATGGTCTCATTGGGCGTTGCTCCTTTCCAGTGCTTCCTGCACCACTTTTACAATGTTGACATAGGCCCCGCAGCGGCACACGTTTCCGCTCATCAGGTCCCGGATATCGTCCAGCGTCCTGGCTTTTCCTTCGTTGATGAGGCCTATTACCGAGCAGATCTGCCCCGGCGTACAGTACCCGCACTGAAAGGCGTCGTGGTCAATAAAAGCCTGCTGCACCGGGTGCAGCGCCCCATCCTTTGCCAGGCCTTCAATGGTCGTGATCTCCCGGCCCTCCTGCATCACTGCCAGCGTGAGGCAGGAGTTGATGCGTTTACCATCCACCAGTACCGTACAGGCGCCGCACTGGCCGTGGTCGCAGCCTTTCTTGGTACCCGTCAGGTGCAGGTGCTCCCGCAGGGCATCGAGCAGAGAGGTCCAGGGAGCCAGCTCCACTTGCTTCTGCTCGCCGTTTATACGTAGTGTAAAGAATTGTTTGGGGGGTATTGAAGCGGAGTTTTGTTTCATAGGTTCGCCAGTTATGTTGATTTGTTGCAGGCAAGGCTGTAAGCGTATCACAAGAGAAGAGTGCTTCGCCACAGGTGTTAAGCTTCCAGATTAATATCTAAGGCTTTACGTGCCGGTACTTTTATGGTTGATGCTTTTACACCTCATGCTAAACGTAGAGCGGGTTTACCCCAAAGAGTAAACCCGCTCTACGTTTACAGGAAACTAGTAAAAGTCTTACTTAGCAGAGGCAGTATCATCAATCAAACCTCAGGTTCGCAACCGGATTGGCTGTGGCGGCCTTGATGGCCTGGTAGCTAACGGTAGCAAAGGCTACGATGGCCGCTACCAGGCCGGCCAGCAGAAATGCCCAGACCGGTACGGAAATACGGTAGGCAAAATCCTGGAGCCATACGTGCATGGCATACCAGGCCAGCGGAAAAGCGATCAGCGCGGCCACCACAATCAGCATCAGGAACTCCTTTGAAAGCAGCGCGACAATAGTGGAGGTATCCGCTCCAAGCACTTTACGGATGCCGATTTCCTTTTTCCGGCGCTCTGCGGCATAGGCGGCTAGACCGTACAACCCAAGACAGGCAACGAAAATAGCGATACCCGTAAAAATCCAGAGCAGGGCTCTAAGCTTGTCTTCCGCCTTGTACATCTTGTCAAAGTTCTCGTCCATGAAAATGTACTCTATGGGATAATCGGGCGAGAACTTGCTCCAAACCGTCTTTACATGCGCAACAGAGCCTGCCACGTCAGCCGCATCTATTTTAACGGCAACCTTCCAGTAGGCACTCGGGAAGATCTGAAGTACTGTGGGCTCAACCTTTTCATACAGGCTCTTGTAATGGAAGTCCCTCACCACGCCGATGATCTTCCCTTCTTTGATAGAATCCGGGTTCACGTCATTCCATACCTGCCAGCGCAAAGGTTGCCCCAATGCACTTTCAGGTGTGCGATAACCTAGTTCCCTCACAGCAGTTTCATTTATCATGAACGCATGGGCAGCATCTGTTTTATGGTCCTTCGAGAAGGGCCTTCCTGCCAGCAAGCTCACCTCAAGGGTGTTGATGTAGTCATAATCTACCATCAGCTGCGTGACCCCATGGTGCACCTGCTCACCATTTTTAAGCGTGATGATCCTGTCTCCGGCCGTTGCATCTCCCGGAAAACCGTATCCCATGGTGACCCCTTTCACACCAGGAGCTTTCTGCAGTTCGTTCTTGAAGGTCTCGTAATTTTGAAACATGTTCTCTCCCCGCATCTGAAAAAACATGATCTGCTCCTTGTCAAACCCAAGGTCCTTGTTATGGAGGTAAGTTACCTGCCGGAAAACGACATAGGCACACACGATCAGGAAGATGGACACGGCAAACTGCACCACAATCAACCCGTGCCGCAGCCACTGTATCCGCCCCACCCTGCTGTCTACCACCACGGCACTCTTCAGCACTTTTACAGGTTTAAAGCCGGATAAAACCAGGGCAGGGTAAAAGCCCGCCAGTACACCTACCAGCAGAGCAAGGCCTAGTAAAAGCAAAATAATGGAAGGGTTGGTGAAGATGTTAAAACTCATTTCCTTCCCTGTGAAATCGTTGAGTGAGGGCAGAAGCAGGGAAGTAAGAGCGGCTGAAAAGATGACACTGATGAGCGTCAGCAGCATGGTCTCTCCCAGAAACTGTACTACTAGCTGACCCCGGCTGGCCCCCACTGCCATTCTGACGCCCACTTCCCTGGCACGCTGGATCGATTTAGCGGTTGCCAGGTTTACGAAGTTAAAACAGGCAATAAGCAGGATGAATACGGCAATGATGCTCAGCGCCTTTACATAGGTAATGTTTCCCTTGATGGACTGGTCAAACTTAAAGCCGGCTGAATAGAGGTATACTTCATGAAGTGGCTGGAAGAACGGGAGGTAATCGAAGGGCTTATTTTGATCCGGGTCGATCTGCTGCTTCACAATATCCCTGAACTTCTTTTGCACCAGTTCAACGTCAGCACCCTCCTTCAACTTAACATAAGTATAAAACTGTTGCCAGCTCCACTTTTTCATACGCTCGGCAGGCAGTTCGGCAGCCGCCATCGGCAGGATAAAGTTTACCGGCATGTGAAACTTATGATCGCTACGAAACACGCCCCTGACAATGTAAGGCTCCTTATTTACCGAAACTTTCTGGCCAACAGGGTCTGTGTCTCCGAACACGCGCGCGGCAAACTCATCAGAGACCACAATGGAGGAAGGATCAGCCAAGGCCTTTTCGGGAGAGCCGTACTTAAAGGGCAGCCTGAATATATCGAAAAAACCAGGGTCAGTATAGGTGCGCCCCTTTTCATAGAGGCTCTTGTCTCCATACTCTACCAGGTTATTGGCATCAAACTGAAGCATCAATATGCGTACAACCGTCTCTGCTTCCGGAAAGCTCTGCTCCAGGGTCGTTCCGAACATAGGCGGTACAGGTAAAACAACAGACCCGGCTTCTCTGGCCGACATGTCATTGTAGAGACGGTATACCCTGTCCCCTTCCGGCACAAACCTGTCGTACTGCAGTTCATCGTATACAAATAGCCCGATAAGCAGACAGGCGGTAAGACCTAAAGCCAAGCCTGAGATA
>JAJLKL010000116.1:0-25480 GCA_033838975.1 Hymenobacteraceae bacterium
CTTAGGGACGTACAAATGGCAAAAAATCTGCAATGGTTGGCATACACAAAGTACCCTGAAGAGAAAATAATCGTTTGGGCAGCCAACGGCCACATCATGAAAAATGCGGATACTGCCATCAAAGGTAAGAAAACAGCCGCCATCGGTTGGATGGGCACAACCTTCGCTAAAGATAGTCTCAACGCCAGCCAGACCTATGTTCTCGGTTTCTCATCCTTGCAAGGCACCTATAAGCGCACAACCGAGAAAGAGGAGAAGGCTGTGCCAAGGCCACTTAAGCAGGGGTTTGAGACATGGATAGACAAGCGCGTTGCCTACGGCTTTGTGGATTTCAAGCCTTTTAGGCTACTGTATCCCCAGTACGACAAGATGTTCATGATGAAGCCGCGTCAATTTAACATGACAGGCAACTGGACCAGCGTCTTTGACGGCATTTTCTATATCCGTGACATGATGCCCTGTGAGACATTAGGAGCTAAGGAAAAGCTATAAAATTATCTGCACTCAACAAAATGCAACCTTAACCCTTACTACGCTTTGGGCTTCGGCTACACCAGCCGTTGGCGATGATTGTAATCACTAAATTAATCAGAGCAGAATCATAGTATGAGAAAGTTCAGAGTTACAATGGGCGCTTTTGCTTTTATTGCTGCTTGCCTGAGTTGTGAACAAAAAGGAGAAAGCACCTCTTCGTAGAAAACCATTGTTGGAAGCAAGGTTGTTGAGCAAAACGTCCATACATGTATCAGCGATATAGGAGTGAAACTTGTTCCAGATGATGTTGATGCACCTGATGCACTTATTGTTAGATTTACCAGCACAGATGAAATAGTAAACCAGATGTTGGAACAAGGCAGTGCTGTTAGACTAACAGTTTGGAAGGATACTTCAACTGTCATTGAAGACTCCGCAGTGTATGCCTCAAGAATAGCCAAACTCAGGAAGGTAAAAAGAAAATGAGTATGAAGTGTTTTATCCTTGGATGGGATTCAGAGACTATGAAACTAACGAACTACTTGTAATTTCAAATGAAGAACTGAGGAAAAATCCACAAGTAAGAATCAAAACAAAGGGTGGAAGAGAATGGACTTTCCGCTCCTGTCGATAAAGCAACTTATTCCGAAGAAAACAACCTTCGCCAACAACTAAGGCTTCGTTGGGTACGGAGTGCCGACAATGAAGCAGTGGTTGCACTAACCGTGCGACGCGTTATGGGCTTTAAGTCGGAAGAAGTTTGCCTGCGCTACTTTTACTGTGGCTCTCAGGTAGCCCCGGCTAGCTCATCAGATGTGAGCCTGGAGAGGTATAGAGAAGTATTTTCTGCTGTTTCCGGGGGATGATTCCTTCTCTTTTCAGTGCATTTGCTGCCGCAGGGGCATAGCTGCGCCAGGCCACCTTTCCGGGTGGCTTTTTTTAGCTTCTTACTCGAAGTCCCGGTACCTACGCTGCGTCCTCAGGCCTTGTGGTGGTCCCCGTTTGGCCAGCACCTGCAGGGTGACCATCGTCTCCTTTTTGCAGCAGGGGCACACGAGCGGGTTGTGCTCCCCGAGCAGCTGCCGGCGGATCACCGGAATGGCCACGCCCTTGCTGGTGCCGCTGAGTATGCCGTAGTGGCGGATGCGGACAAAGCCCCGGGGCAGGATGTGCAGCGAGAAGCGGCGGATGAACTCCATTGCCTCCTGTTCATCTACAGCGTCCGGGCCTCAAGGCGACCTTTGCCCCAGAATGAATGACCCTGGCTTTTGCTTTGAAGCAGGCTCCGGAGCCGGTCTTGCCACAGTCCTTCCTTGCCCAACCAGTTTAAGCCGCCCCTATTACCGCCAGGCTGTGGGTATGTGGGAAACCCAGGGGTGTTTTCCACATATCCACAGCCAATCCTTGCAGGGGCTTTGCCTGGCAGGCAGAGGCAACTTCTTTTCCTGCTCTGGTTGCCAGCTGGGTACTTTTCGAAGCTGTCCCGCTGGGCGCATGGTGACGGGGTGTGCAGGCGGTGTATCTATTACAGACAGGGAATTTCCTGTTTCAGGCCTGGGTTTTCGTAGTTCAAACATCTTTAGCTGTTCCCGCGCTTCCCCAGGCCGTACGAAGGAGCAGCGGTACCCGGAGCATGGAGGCTGACGGAGTGCAGGGGGTGTATGCGGTACTGGGGCAGGGGGAGACATGTGTAGGAGAAGGTGTCGCCCGGGGAACTCCCCCTGCTAAAGTTGTCACCAATTTTACTTGCATGATGTTAGCTTTTTCCAACAGCCTGTATGCCCGGATGAACGAAGGGCTGCAGCGTATCGCCCTTGCATCGGAGAACCAGTTGCAGCGTGCCCAGCTGTCCTACCGGGCGGTGGAGGCCGCCCTGGAGGAGCTCAAGCAGTTTATCCAGGACAACGCTTTTCAGGACCCCCAGGCCGAGATTACCTTCTTCAAGGAGATCAAGCCCCTTTTCCTCAAAGAGCTCATTTTCTTCATCGAGCTGTTCTACCTGGAGGCGCACCGGCCGGTGGGGAGCAAACCGATGCAGCGTGCTTACCTAGAGCAGGCCATGGACCGGGTCGCGGCTTACTTTGACCGTAACCAGCTGCTCTACGCCTATCACCGCATGAACCAGACCCACCTGGACCACCTCTTCTTCCTTCGGTCAGGGAACAGTGCTCCGCACTGGCCGGGCTACGCCCTGGAGCTGGATGCCAGCTTCTCTACCATGTACAGCTATAAGCTTTCCAAGTTGCAGGCCTACGAGGCGCTGCGTGAGCACCTGCAAAGCCTCCTGCACGCGCTGGAGCATGGGCAGCCGGCTGCCGAGGGCCCGGCTAAGCGCAGCTTGATAACCTGGACTGACTCAAAGGCTGCCCTGATTGAGCTGGCCTATGCCCTGCGCTCCCGCGGAGCGGTGAATTTCGGGAAGTCTGACGTGAAGGAGATCATCAACGGGCTGGAACAGCTCTTCAACGTGCGGCTGGGCAACTTCTACCGGGTGTACCAGGGCATGCGCATCCGCAAGAAGAGCCGGACCCCTTTCCTGGACCACCTCAAGGAGAGCCTGGAGCGCCGGATGGACGAGGCGGACCAGGGGTAGACAAAAAATCACGAACACTTATTTTTTTGGCAGCTCACACGGCGGTGGCAGTAGTTGTGCCGGAGGGCAGCGGCTGCTCTGGCTTCCGAGGCGGCAGCGCGTTGCTACCGGCCCCAGGCGCAGCCGGGGGAAGACGGTGGCGCGCTGCCTGGCCTTCAGGACAGGTTTTGTGCGGGAAATAAATCTGCAAAAAAATAAGTGTTAGCTCACACGGCAGTGTCATCAATCTCTTCGCAGGCGCCCCATCTTTGTCTCAATCCAAGGGGAAACGGATCCCCGCGGTCAGCCACAAAGCCATGATAAGCGAGATAACCTGGAGTCAGTACCTGCTAAGTGCCGGTGTGTTGTTAGGCCTGTATTACCTGGCCGTGCTGGGAAGGTACTACCGGCAGGAAGTCAAGCAGCTCCTGTCGGGGAAAGCAGGGGCGCCCCTTGAATGCCCTCCGCCAGGCGAGGAGGAGGACCACTTTTTATCCTATGAAGAACTAAAGGAAGTGGTGTCTCAGCTACACCACGGCATCCACGAAGAGGCAGGCAAACACGCCAGCCGGCAGGATCTGCTCATCCGGATTCAAGCCATACTGGCCAACTATGGCGGGTTACGCCAGCCTGCCTCTCGGGATGCCATTAACCGTTATATCCTGCGCCAGGCAGAGGAGCAGTGCGGAGTCGTGCTGGGCGAGGCGGAGCTGGAGGCGGTGTGGGATGCGCTGCCCACTACCTGACATCTGCAGGACGGTGGTGTGGCCGGCCTGTCCCTCTCCCAGGGGCGAGGCGGGCAACATTCCAATGTGTCACTTTTAAAATGAACGGAATATGAAAATCTGTAAGACAGCAATGCGCAAGCAGGGAAAAGGCTTCCCCTGCAACTCCTGGCTGGCCATGGGAATGGTCGTGGCCTTGACACTCCTGAGTTTCTGGGCGAATGCCCAGGACGGTAACGCGGGCATCAACGAGGCGAACCTGAAGGTGCGCAGTTACTTTGACTCCGGCACCCAGCTGATGTATGCCGTGGGGGCACTGCTAGGTCTGATTGGAGCCGTGAAGGTGTACCAGAAGTGGAACGCCGGGGACCAGGATACCGGCAAGGTGGCCGCTGCCTGGTTTGGCAGCTGTGTTTTCCTGGTGGTAGTGGCCACGGTCATAAAATCCTTCTTTGGGGTGTAGGCAGCAGGCCTTCCCGAGCATGTGCCACTGCCAATGACCAGAGACCATGAGCAACAGCGTGTACCGCATTAACAAAGGCATTAACCGGCCTATTGAATTCAAAGGGCTGAAGGGGCAGTATATCTGGTACTTCGGGGGCGGGGTGATCACCCTGCTGCTGCTCTTTGCCATCTTTTACGCGAGCGGACTGCCGCTCTTTGCCTGCATGGGCCTTATCCTGGCCGCAGGTACCCTGATGACGCATAAGCTATACCAACTGAGTAACACCTACGGTCCTGACGGGCTGATGAAAAAGCTGGCCGCGCGCCGTGTTCCCCGGGTGGTCCGGGTTGACAGCCGGACGGTTTTCAGACAGCTGGCGGGAGGGCGGGCGCCTTTGCCCCGCGGTACTGCAGGTAAGCACCACACAAGGACAAGACGATGAAAAAAGAACTGCAAGCCATATTCCCGCTGATGGGGGTAGAGCATGACTGCCTCCTGTCCCGGCAAGGCGATGTCACCGTTGCCTTCCGAGCCGAACTGCCGGAGATCTTCACCCTTTCCGACCAGGAGTACGAGGCCTTCCACCAGGCCTGGGTCAAAGCTATCAAAGCCCTGCCCCGGCAGGCTGTCTTCCTGAAGCAGGACTGGTTTTTTGAAGACCGCTATCGGCCGGATTTCAGCGACAGCAGCACCAGCTTCCTGTCTCGCAGCAGTGATCGCTTCTTCCATGAACGTCCCTTCCTACAGCATGACTGCTTTATCCTGCTGACCCGGAAGGCGAACGGCCGGAAAACGGCCAGTTCCTTGTTCTCAAACCTGCTGCGTCCCACGATCGTGCCCGCGGAAACGCTGCAGCCACAGCTTTTGCAGGACTTTCTCGACAGTGTGGGCCAGTTCCGGCACATTCTTGAGGAGAGCGGCTTTGTGCGGCTCACCCGCCTCACGGAGCAGGACCTGCTCAGCCAGCACCGCAGGATCGGCCTGGTGGAGCGCTACTGCGCCCTGTCGGAGGGGGAGCAGGATTTCCTGCTGAAGGATATCAGCTTTGCCGACGGCATCCGGGTGGGCAGGCAGCATGCCCAGCTTTACACGCTGGGCGATGCCGCCGACCTGCCGGCGGTGTGCGGGCCCAGGATCAACTACGACCGTTACTCCACGGACAGGACCAAGTTCAGTATCGGCTTTGCCGCCACACTGGGGCAGTTGCTGCCTTGCAACCACCTCTACAGCCAGTACATCTTTAGGGAGGACGTGCAGCAGACCGTCCGTAAGCTGGAGAGCAAAAGGCTGCGCCTGCAGTCCCTGTCAGCCTACTCCCGGGAGAATGCCATTGCCCGGGATGCCACCAATGATTTTCTGAACGAGGCCATCGGCCAGCAGCGCCTGCCAGTCAAGGCCCATTTCAATGTGCTGGTCTGGACAGACAGCCGGGAAGAGCAGAAGAACCTGCGGAACCTGGTGGGAGCGGCCCTGGCCCAACTGGATGCGGTCGCCAAGCAGGAGACGGTGGGAGCCCCGCAGATTTTCTGGGCCGGCATCCCTGGTAATGCAGGGGACTTCCCGATGAATGAGACTTTCGACACCTTTGCCGAACAGGCCACCTGCTTCCTCAACCTGGAAACCAGTTACCAGTCCTCGGTTAGTCCCGTAGGCCTCCGCCTGGGGGACCGCCTGACGGGCCGTCCGGTGCACGTAGACATCAGTGATGAGCCGGTGAAGAGAGGCATCTGTACAAATCGCAACAAGTTTGTGCTCGGACCTTCGGGAAGCGGCAAGTCCTTTTTTACGAACCACCTGGTCCGGAGCTATTATGAGCAGGGGACGCACATTGTGCTGGTGGATGTGGGACACAGCTACAAGGGACTGTGCGAATTGGTGGGCGGCTACTACTTCACCTATGACGAGCGCCAGCCGATCCGATTCAATCCTTTCTACCTGGGAGAGGGCAGTAGTCTGGATACGGAGAAGCGGGAAAGCATCAAAACGCTGCTGCTGGCCCTGTGGAAAAAGGACGATGAGGCGTTTCACCGCTCGGAGTACGTGGCCCTTTCCAATGCTCTGCAGCAATATTATGAGAAGCTGGAGCGCCATCCGGAGCTGTTCCCCGGCTTTGACAGCTTTTATGAGTTTGTGCGGGACGAGTTTGTGGTGGCGCTCTCCAAAGACAAGGTAAAGGAGAAGGATTTCGATATCGGGAACTTTCTCTACGTGCTCAGGCCCTACTACCGCGGCGGGGAATTCGACTTTCTGCTCAATGCCACGGAGAACCTGGACTTGTTGCAGGAGCGCTTCATCGTCTTCGAGCTAGACAACATCAAAGACCACCCGATCCTCTTTCCAGTGGTGACCATCATTATCATGGAGGTGTTCATCAGTAAGATGCGCAAGCTCAAGGGTGTACGAAAGATGATCCTGATCGAGGAGGCTTGGAAGGCCATCGCCCGCGAAGGCATGGCTGAGTATATTAAGTACCTGTTCAAGACCGTCCGCAAATTCTATGGCGAAGCCATCGTCGTGACGCAGGAAGTGGAGGACATCATCTCCTCACCGGTCGTCAAGCAGGCCATTATCAACAACTCAGACTGCAAGATCCTGCTCGACCAGTCGAAGTACCAGAACAAGTTCGGGCAGATACAGGAGCTCCTGGGGCTGACGGAGAAAGAGAAGGCCCTTGTCCTGTCAGTCAATAAGGCCAACGACCCAAACCGCAGGTACAAGGAGGTCTTCATCAGCCTGGGGGGTGTCCTTTCGAAAGTCTACCGCACGGAGGTGTCGCCGGAGGAGTACCTGACCTACACTACGGAGGAAACCGAGAAGGTAAAGGTCCACGCCTATGCCCGCAGATACGGAAGTATACAGCGCGGCATCGCCGCCCTCGCCCTGGACCTGGGCACGGAAGCACAGCAACCTAAGAAAAGCGAAGATAGCCGATGCAAAAATTACTGAAACTACTGGTCCTGGGCGGGGTGGGTATCCTGCTTCCGTTGCCGGGCGTCCTGGCACAGGACCCCATCACCGAAGTCATCAAAGCGGGGGTGACCAAAGTGATCAAGGCGATGGATCTGCGCATACAGCGACAGCAGAACGAGGTGATCTGGCTGCAGAACGCCCAGAAGGCGCTGGAAAACAAGATGTCGGAATTGCAGCTCGGGGAGATCCGGGACTGGGTGGACAGGCAGCGGAGCCTCTATCAAGAATACTATGAAGAGCTGTACCAGGTGAAAAACACGGTTGCCGATTACCAGCGACTCCGGGGCATTGCCCGCAGGCAGGCCCTCCTGCTGGAAGAGTACGAGCGGGCCTGGCGCCTACTGCGGCAGGATGAGCACTTTCGCCCGGAGGAGCGGCAGTACATGGCCCGGGTATATGCGGGTATCCTCGAGCAGAGCGCCCAAAACATGGAGCTGGTCCTGCTGGCCGTTCGGGCGCATGCGACCCAAATGGGGGATGCCGGGAGGATGGGGATGATCCGGGAGGCGGCCGAGCAGGTGGATGCGGCCTATAACGACCTGGTCCTCTTTAACAGGCAGAACTTCCTGCTGCGCCTGCAGCGGGCCCGCACGCAGCAGGATGTGGAAGCGATCAGGGACCTGTACGGGCTGCCTGGTTCGGAGTGAGCAAAACATTACTTAGTCAACCTTAAATAAAAGCAAGATGAAAAAGTTATGGATGTTGCTTTTGCTGTCCGTCACGGTTACCGGGGCCCGTGCCCAGACGGCCGGTGAATGGTTCCAGCAGAAGAAAACACAGAAAGAGTACCTGCTCGAGCAGCTAGCCGCCCTGCGGCTCTATGCGGGCTATGCGCAGCAGGGTTACGCTATTGCCCGGGAGGGGTTGAGCGCCATCGGCGACGGAAAAACAGGGGAGTATGGGCTGCACACGGAATTTTTCCGTTCGCTTGGCCAGGTGCGTCCCGCTGTCGGGCTGTACTGGAAGGTGGCCGCTGTCATGGCGCTCCAGGAAGAGGCGGTGCAGGTCTGCCTGCGCACCAGGCAGCAGGTACAGGGCAGCGGGGTATTCAGCGCCGCGGAGGTGGCCTATGCCCAGCGGGTGGTCCACCGGCTACTGAAGGAAAGTACCGGCGTGCTGGAAGAGCTGCTGGCTGTGACGACCGCGGGTACCTGGGTAATGGGAGAGGAAGAGCGCCTGCGGCGGTTGGAGGCTGCACACCGCCTGATGCTGGAGCACACCCTGTTTGCCAGGCGCTTTGAGCACGATGCTCAGCTGCTGGCGGCCTCCCGCTTGCAGGAGCAGGAAGCGCAGCGCAGGAACAGGATTCTTTACGGCATAACACCTGATGTACCATGAAAAAGATCGGGTTGTTACTGTTGCTAACCCTTTGTGGTGTGCCGCGCCTGTGGGCGCAGGCTGAGGAGATACAACAGCTCCTGCTCAACGTGGAAAAGCTCGCGCAGCACAAGCAGATCCTGGAGGATATGAAAAAGGGCTACCAGTTCGTCACTACCGGCTATACCGCCATCAAGGATGCCGCGCAGGGGAACTTCCGCCTGCACCACGACTTTCTAGACGGCTTGTTACAGGTAAGCCCCGGGGTCAGGAAGTACAAAAAAGTAAGCGATATTATCGCCTACCAGTTATTGCTGGTGAACGAGAGCAGGCAGGCCTACCGGCGCTTTCGGGAGGAAGGCCACTTCCGTCCGCAGGAGCTGGACTACCTGGATCGGGTATACGACCGGCTACTCCTCCGGAGCCTGGACAACCTGGAGGCACTTAACCGGCTGTTGACCGAAAGGCAGTTGCGCATGTCGGATGAGGAGCGGCTGGCGAGCATTGATGCCCTCTACCTGGAGATGCAGGACATGTTGCTGGCTTTGCGCCACTTCAACAGCAGCACCGCCGTGCTGGGGCTGCAGCGGGCTAAGGAGCGGCATGCTCTGAACGATGTCCGCAGCATGTATGGTATAACCCCTTCATACTGAACTTATGAAACGAACTGTACGCGCTGCCTCTTTGGCAGCAGTGGGCATGGTTTGGCCTTTCCTGTCACAGGCACAGGGAGTGGGGGCTGCCAGCCTTCATCAGACACTCGCGCAGCTGTATGAGGAGATGGTCCCCCTGTGCAGCGGGCTGATCAGCGTGGGGCAGGGGATCGCAGGCTTTGCCGCCCTCTGGTATATTGGCTCCAGGGTATGGCGGCACATCGCCAGTGCAGAACCGGTTGACCTTTATCCGCTGCTTCGCCCTTTCGTGCTTGGCTTGGCCATTCTGTTGTTCCCTTCGGTACTGGACCTGCTCAACGGGGTGCTGCAGCCTACAGTCGACGCCACATCGATCATGGTGCAGGACAGCGATAAAGCCATCCGGGTCCTGCTGCAACAGCGGGAAGACGCGTTGCGCCAGACGGACGACTGGCAGCTCTATGTCGGGGAGTCCGGCAGCGGTGACCGGGACAGGTGGTACAAGTACACGCAGGACGACCAGCCGCCCTCAGGTGAAGGTTTCTTTGAAAGCATCGGCAATGACCTCCGGTTCGCGATGGAAAAAGCCGCTTACAGTTTCCGTAGCTCCGTGAAAGAGTCGATGAGTGAGGTGCTGCGCCTGCTCTACGAGGCGGCGGCCCTCTGCATCAACACCCTCCGGACCTTCCAGCTGGTGGTGCTGGCGATCCTGGGACCGCTGGTATTTGGCCTGGCCGTCTTCGACGGGTTCCAGCACACGCTGACCGTCTGGATAGCCCGCTATATCAATGTATTCCTGTGGCTGCCGGTGGCCAACATCTTCGGGGCCATCATGGGGAAAATCCAGGAGCTGATGCTTGCCCTGGACCTCTCGCAGGCGGAGGGGACCGGACGGACATTTTTCAGTTCGACCGACACGGCTTACCTGGTCTTCCTGGTGATCGGCATTGTCGGCTACTTCACGGTCCCTTCGGTTGCCAACTACATCGTGCATGCCAGCGGCGGTAACACGCTGCTGCATAAAGTGAACAATCTCTTCAGCGCCACCTCCAGGAGTGCCGTCCACACCGTGTCGGGCGGAGTGGGCATGGCCGCCGATGCGATGGGGGATGCGGCTGGCAGGATTTCTGGCAGCATGAGCAGAAGCAGCGCCAGCGCCGGGTATTTCCGTGAAGCCGATCCCCCGGGCGCTTCGGGTTATATGGAGAATAAACTATCAGGGAATCCCAACGGGTAAAAAACAGCCAGACCATGTTCAGACAAATGAAAAATATCGATACCGCCTTTCGCCACGTGCGCAACTTTACGCTGCTTGTCGTGGTCAGCAGTATGCTGCTGTGCGGATTTGTCCTCTACAGGAGTTATGCCCTGGTCTCCCGGATGGAGAATAAGGTGTATGTCCTGGTAAACGGGAAAGCCCTGGAGGCCTTTGCGGCTGACAGGAAGGACAACATCCGAGTGGAGGCCCGGGAGCATGTGAAAACGTTTCACCGGCTCTTCTTTACCCTCGACCCGGATGACGTGGTGATCCAGGCCAATCTGGCCCAGGCACTTTACCTGGCGGATGCCTCTGCCAAGCGGGAGCATGACAACCTGAAAGAAAACGGGTACTATACCCGCCTCATCGCGGGAAATATCAGCCAGCGGGTTCGGGTGGACAGCGTGGTGGTGGACCTGCAGGAACAGCCTTATTTCTTCCGCTGCTACGCCACACAGCAGCTCATCCGCGCCACCAGCACGGTCACCAGGAGCCTGGTGACGGAGGGCTACCTGCGGAATGTCAGCCGGTCGGAAAACAACCCCCACGGCTTCCTGATCGAGCGCTGGTCCACGGTCGAGAACCGGGATCTAAAGCTGGAAAAGCATTAGACCCCGAGAATACGGCAGCCCCGTGCCGAACGCCGGGACAGGCAGGAGGACAAACATCCCTTGCCAGTAACAGAGCGCTTGCAGGCATACCGGTGGTACTTGCTGTAGGTACATTCATTCACTTTATTACCAAACTTTTATCATGATGATAAACAACGATCCTTCTCCGAAGTCTCTCCGGCAGCGCCGCCTTATGCTGGTCCTGCCGCTCCTGGTGCTGCCATTCCTCACCCTCCTCTTCTGGGCTTTGGGTGGCGGGCAGGGCAGCCTTCCGCCTGTACGGGCGCAGGGGGCAAAAGGACTTAACCAGATACTGCCAGAAGCCCAACTGGAGGCGGGCCTGGCAGCGGGCAAGCTGGGTTATTACCAGCAGGCGGCTTCCGACTCGGCCAGACTCTTGGAGCTGCGCAAGAGAGATGCTTACGCCTTTGGGCAGGCGCCACCGACTTCTTCCACTGGCCCTGACGTAGCCGGAAGTTACCTGGAAGCCTCGCCCGGTAGCAGGGAAATGCTCCTTCAGTCCCGCCAAAATAGTGTGTACCAAAAGCTGGAGCAACTGCAGGCCGCTCTCCGGGAAGAACCGGGAGCAAATCTGTCCCCAACGCCAGCCCCTCCGGCAGCGGGCAGTGCAGAGGCGGCCGGAAAGGCAGAGCTGGCCAGGCTGGAGCAGCTGATGCACCGGGTGCAGGGAGGGCAGGGGGCTGATGCAGAGTTACAGCAGTTGAACGGCATGCTGGAGAAAATACTCGACATCCAGCATCCGCAGCGGGTTCGGGAAAAAATCAGGCAGGCATCAGAGGAGCGGAAGGAGCTGGTGTTCCCCATAGTGGCAAGTGAAGCGGGCGTAGCTGTCTCCCTGCTGGAGGTAGCCGCCAGGGAGACAGGCACGCCAGACGACCAGTCATTCGGCTTCTTTTCCTGGGAAGAAACATCCCGTGTGCCGCCAGACCAGGGTGCTGTTCCGGCAGTCGTCCATGAAACACAGACTGTGGTGAGCGGATCCACCGTGAAGCTGCGGTTGACAGGGGAGGTGTTCATTAGCGGTATCCTTCTTCCCAAAGACAGCTTTGTATTTGGTACTGCTTCCCTGGAGGGGGAACGCCTGAAGATCACCATTCAGGGGATCCGGTTCCAACAGTCGCTTTTCCCGGTGTCGCTCAGCGTGTATGATTTGGATGGGCTGGAGGGTATTTACGTCCCAGGAGGCATGACGCGGGAGGCAGCCCGGCAATCAGCGGACCGGGCCGTGCGGGAGATCGGGATTACCACCCTGAACCCCTCCCTGGAGGCACAGGCCGCCAGCACAGGCATCGAGGCAGCCAGAAACCTGCTGGGCAAAAAGGCAAAGCAGGTAAGAGCAACCGTGAAAGCCGGTTACCAGGTCCTGTTGTGGGATGAGAAGCGACTGTAAGGTACCGGCAGTCGCCTGTCACACACTTCTTCAATCAAACCTTCACTTTTAAACCTTCTTCAGATGAAAAAGATCCATATAATTCTGGCGGTGGGCATGCTGTTATGGCTGCTGTCCGGCCCGGCCTTTTCCCAACCGGGCACAAGCGGTGAGGCAACCACTGCCCCGCCTGCTGTCCTGGCTGTTTCCCTCTATAAGACAACCCACCTGATCTTTCCTTATGCCATCAGGAGCGTGGACAGGGGCAGCGCTGACGTCCTGGCCCAGCCGGCTGCATCAGTGGAAAATGTCTTACGGGTAAAGGCGGGAAAGGCCAACTTCAGGGAAACAAACCTGACCGTCATCACGGTGGATGGGGCGCTTTATGATTTTGTAGTGCGCTACACGGAAAATCCGGCAGTGCTCACAGTCAGGCTTCCGGTAATGGGATCGGCAGCTGAGCCTGGGGCACATATTGCAGCGGCCGGTGCTAATGAGGCTGTTATCCGGCAGCACGCAGCAGCTGTGGCCTGCAAAGTGGCGGAGAGCCGGGGACCTAGGGAGCAGAAGCATGGCCTGCACCTGCGGCTAGCGGGAACCTATATCCTCGGCGACGTGATGTTTTACCAGCTCAGGATCCGGAACCGCTCCAGCATCAGCTATGACACAGATCAGCTGCGCTTTTATATGCGGGACCGGAAGCGGAGTAAGCGGACGGCCTTTCAGGAACTCGAACTCACGCCCCTGCACGTACACGGGAGTCCCGCCCGCATTGCCGGGTATTCGGAGAAAGTGGTCGTCTATGCCCTGCCCAAGGTGACGGTGCCGGATCAAAAGTACCTCTTTGTCCAGTTGCTGGAAAAGCACGGAGGGCGTCACCTGAAGCTCAAACTGCCCAACCGGGTACTGCTCCGGTCCAAGGTGCTGACGCCTTCACACGGGCAGGTGACGGAATAGTTGTTCTACCTTCTACATCAAATCGTATGAACCAGAAAAATTTCGAATACCTGCGCGACCAGGTCAAGTTTACCGGCTTCGGGGAGGGGCTGGAAGAAGAGCTGCAGAAGCACATGCAGCAGGGGGTGCCTGCCTTTGAGCTCTTCCACAACGCTACGTTCGGGCAGGACAAGACGGCGGCTGTCCTGCAGTTCCGCCGGTCGGATCAGGGGGACATGTATTTCTTCAATCAATACCTGCTGGCCCTTAGGCCGGAGAACCCCTCTAAGATCATGGAGCAGACATTCTATATCAACAAGGGTAACAACATTACCCTGAAGGAAGCCTATAACCTGATGAGCGGCAGGGCCGTGAACAAAGACCTTACCAATAAGGAAGGGCAGGTGTACAACGCCTGGCTACAACTGGATTTCAAACAGACGGAGGCCAACAAAAATTATAAGATGAAGCAGTTTCACCAAAACTATGGTTTTGACCTGGAGCGAACCCTGGCCCGACATCCCATCAGGGAGCTAGAAAATGAACAGGAAAAGGGTCGACTGCTGGAATCTCTTCGGAAGGGTAACCGGCAACTGGTCACCTTTTTCCAGAGCAACGGCAGCGAACTACGACGCTTTATTGAGGCAAGCCCGCAGTACAAGTCCATCAATGTGTACGATGAGCGCATGCAGCGGATCCGGCAAGGAGTAAAGGAGCAGGAGACCACCGGGCAGTCTGTTCAAAAGGATCACAAAAGGGAAAAGCAGCAACAGGTGCCCGGGAGTGAGGAGGCGGGAGCAGCCTCCAAACGCCGGGCCGTACGGAAAGGCAAATCTATTGGCTCCTGAAGGGTAACAGCTTTACGGCTTAAGGGCGGTGCGGCATGGATTATAAAATCTTACAGTCAATCTCAGGAACTACTTCCGGCGTGAATGGGGAGATCAAACAGGAACGGATATGGAACAAGTGCAGGTACTGCTTCGGTTTTTTACAGCTGCTCTTCATGACCCGCGCATAGGAACTTCCCACATCGCCCTGTATGTGGCCTTTTACCAGCGCTGGGTGAAGGAGGGGAGTGGCGCGCCTGTCCTGGCCTACAGTCACGAAATGATGCCGGTAGCCAAAATATGCAGCAGTGCCACCTATCACCGGGTATTGCGGGAGCTGGATGCGTATGGTTACCTGCAGTACGAGCCCTCCTTTAGCCGGCTGCGGCGCAGCAGGGTATGTTTGGATGGGGCAGGCCGTTCCTGACGAGTGCATGCAAAGTGCTACACGAATTGAAAGGCGGAACGCTGCGTTCCGCCTTTTTTAGTGCCATTCCTATCACGAAATGAAAGGTATGCCATGAAAAAAAAGGAGATAATAAACCCTGAAGATGCGAAAAAGATACTGCGGAAAGAGGGTCTGGAAGTGTCGACAGAGGAGGCAAAATCAATTTTGGATTTTTTGCGGATAATTGCTAAAATAGCTGTAAGTCAATATTTAAGAGATGGAAACAGCTGACTTATATATACGGGTAAGCACAGATGAGCAGGCCGACAAAGGCTATTCACAGCGCGACCAGGAGGAACGGTTGCATAAATATTGTGACCAGCACGGGATTCGGGTAAGGCATGTGGTTTTTGAGGACCATTCTGCCAAATCCTTCAATCGCCCGGCTTGGCTGAAGTTGTTACAGGATTTAAAAAAGCAAAAAGGTAGAACAGACTTGGTGCTGTTTACCAAATGGGACCGTTTTAGCCGAAACGCTGGGGATGCTTACCAGATGATCAGCACCTTGAGGAGACTGGGTGTGGAACCGCAAGCCATAGAGCAGCCGCTGGACCTGTCAGTGCCGGAGAATAAGATGATGCTTGCATTTTATCTGGCAGCTCCGGAAGTAGAGAATGACCGCAGGGCGCTTAACGTGCTTCGGGGCATGCGAAAGGCCAAAAAGGAAGGGCGTTGGATGGGAGCGGCTCCCATTGGTTACAAGAATAAGACCACGGAGAGTGGCGTCAAGTATATTGGCCCGGTGGAGCCGGCTGCCTCCATCGTACGGTGGGCTTTCGAGGAGTTGGCCTCTGGGCGCTTCAATACGGAGCAGGTCTGGAAAATGGCCAGAGAAAAAGGGCTTAAATGTCAGAAAAACAATTTTTGGTTATTTATCCGAAACCCGGTTTACTGTGGGAAAATCTTCATTGCCAAGTATAAAGACGAGGAGAGCTGCTTTGTAAGGGGGCTGCACGAGCCACTGATTTCCGAAGACCTCTTCAACCAGGTTCAGGATGTGTTGGATGGAAGGGGGCGGCACTACAGGCCCAAAGCTGATACCGAATGCGAGTTTCCGTTGCGGGGCTTCTTGCTCTGTCCGGTGTGCGGGAAATTGCTTACAGCCAGTAAGTCGAAGGGTAGACATGCCTATTACGCTTACTACCATTGCCAAAAGGGGTGTCCGCATCGCATGAAGGCAGAACCAGTGCATCTGACTTTTCACCATGAGCTGAAGAAGTTCATCCCGCGGCAGGAGTTTCATAGTCTGTACAGGGAGTTGTTACGGGAGGCCTTTTACGGGCAAACCAAAGAGCAAGTGGATGAACGGCAGGCGGTACTCCGTCAGATTAAGGATTTTGAGAAGCGTATTACCCATGCGCGCGATCTGGTGGCTACCGAACAAATCGAACCGGAGGACTTCCGGGAAATGAAAGCTGCCTATACGGCCAACATTGAGAAGCTGGAGGCGAAACTGAGCCGTTTGGCGCAGGAAACCGATGTAGAGGGCCTTTTCCGCAAAGGGTTGGACCGGCTGATGCGGCTGGATGTCTGTTATGAAATGAGCAATACAAGGGAGAAACGGATGATCATAGGTTCGATATTTCCAGAAAAACTGGTGATTGAGGAAAATAAAGTTCGAACCGCTCGGGTAAATGAAGTAGCACAGCTAATCTACTTGATAAACAGGCAGTTAGGTGGTCAAAAAAAATGGACAAAAGGCAAAAATAGCCTTTTGTCCAGTAAGGTGCACCCGAGAGGATTCGAACCCCTAACCCTCGGAGCCGAAATCCGATATTCTATCCAGTTGAACTACGGGTGCTTGGGTATGCAAAAATAGAAAGTATAAGCACAAAACGAAATACTTCAGATAAAAATCTGACACGAATCACTACATAAAAGTACATGTATGGCCTAACTGCCTGATAAAGTAAAACATTCCTCTTATATCTGGAGTTAAGAAGGTAACTGCTATTCAGCTCGGTAAAATTAAAATGCTATGGAAAAATTGTATACGGCAGAAGTAACTGCAACAGGAGGCCGCCGGGGCCATGTGAGATCATCCGATGGAATAATTAACATGAAGTTAGCCTTGCCTGAGGGCTTAGGCGGGGCAGGTGACAGTACAAACCCGGAACAACTGTTTGCCGCGGGCTATGCAGCCTGTTTTCAGAGTGCGCTCCTGGTTGTGGCGGGGCGTCACCATGAGCGGCTAAACCCGGAGTCTACTGTTACGGCGCACGTAGACCTGAACAAGAAGGATGACGGAGGATATGCACTGAGTGTAAAGCTTGCCGTCGACCTGAAAGGGGTGGACAAGGAAAAGGCCCGGCAACTGGTAGACGAGGCGCATCAGATATGCCCTTATTCAGTTGGTACACGAGGAAACGTTGAAGTGGAGCTGGAAGTGGTGTAAACCGACCATGCTCCATGCGTGAGGCGATGCACAAGTGGCTTTCGCGATATTCAGAAGCATAAAAGCAGAAAGGCTGCCATAACTGACAGCCTTTCTGCTTTTATAGTGTTAAGCTAATTAAGCTCCTACTTCAGCTAATACCTGCTTTACTTTCTCAGCCGCCTCTTTAAGCGCTACAGCAGAGTAAACCTTCAGGCCAGACTCGTCGATAATGCGGGCACCTTCCTCAGCGTTTGTACCTTGCAGACGAACGATGATCGGCACACGGATGTCACCGATGTTCTTGTAAGCCTCCACCACACCGTTAGCCACACGGTCGCAACGCACAATACCGCCGAAGATGTTGATCAGGATGGCTTTTACGTTCGGGTCTTTCAGGATGATGCGGAAACCAGCCTCAACAGTTTGAGCGTTCGCTCCACCTCCTACGTCCAGGAAGTTGGCAGGCTCACCGCCGGAAAGCTTGATGATGTCCATGGTAGCCATTGCCAGACCTGCACCGTTTACCATACAGCCTACGTTACCGTCAAGCTTCACATAGTTCAGGTTAGAGGCGCTAGCTTCTACTTCCAATGGATCTTCTTCTGTTGTATCACGCAGTGCTGCCAGGTTTTTGTGACGGAACAGTGCGTTGTCGTCCAGGTCAACTTTGGCGTCAACGGCAAGGATCTTGTTGTCTGACGTCTTCAACACAGGGTTGATCTCAAACATAGAAGAGTCTGTGTCAACGTATGCTTTGTAAAGGTTGGTTACGAACTTCACCATCTCCTTGAAAGCCTCACCCTCTAAGCCGAAAGCGAAAGCGATCTTGCGAGCCTGGAAGCCCTGCAGGCCAACCGCCGGGTCGATCCACTCTTTGATGATCTTCTCCGGAGATTTCTCAGCAACTTCCTCAATGTCCATACCACCTTCAGTAGAGGCCATGATCACGTTCATGCCTTTGGCGCGGTCCAGCAGGATGCTCAGGTAGAACTCTTTCGGATCAGACTCACCAGGGTAGTACACGTCCTGTGCCACAAGCACTTTCTGTACCAGCTTACCCTCCGGGCCTGTCTGGTGTGTTACCAGTGTCATGCCCAGGATCTGATCGGCGATTTCCTTCACCTGATCCAGGTTCTTTGCCAGCTTCACGCCACCGCCTTTACCACGGCCACCCGCATGAATTTGTGCTTTGATAACATGCCAGCTCGTACCGGTTTCTTCGGTCAGTTTCATGGCAGCTTTTACTGCCTGGTCTGGCGTTTCGGCCACGATGCCCTCTTGGATGCGTACACCGTAGCTTTTTAAGATGTCTTTAGCCTGATATTCGTGTATGTTCATGCTTTCAGTTTTAATGGACGCACGAAAGTAAGCCTTTATCGGCTTAAATTCAAGTAAAGCGTTTTTAAAATATTACTTCACAGGGGCTCCCTATACCTGGCTCAGGGTATGAGTACTAACCCGTCGTATAATGCATACGTTGTTTACAGGAGAAGCTTTTGATATTTTTTGACGATAGTCCTGTTTCATGCAAAATGTTTATATTTTCTCTAAACGAGTGGCAATAGCAGCCCTGGTGGTGCTTTTGGTCGCCTCGGTGTTTTACCTTATCGGCCAGCACTTGTATTTCTTTCTGTTGGTGTTTGCGGGAATTCTGCTCGCCGTGCTTTTCTGTGGCATGACCGATTGGATTGTGGATAAACTCCACCTGAACCGTGGCCTGAGCCTGCTTGTCTCTGTGCTCGTGTTTTTTGGGCTGCTGATCGGAGCCTTTGTGCTGATAGGCCCTACGGTAGCTGAGCAGGTACAGCAAATGCGCAAAACGATACCGGAGTCTTTGAATGACCTGGAACAGTGGCTGGCGCAGTACTCCTGGGGCGAACGGCTAACCAGTGAAATGCCGGATGACCTTGGCCAGGTGCTACCGGAGCGGGATACCATTGTGTCGAAGATCTCGGGGGCCTTTGCCTCAACGCTCAGTTTTCTGGCGGACCTGCTGATTGTCATCATAACGGCTTTGTTTTTCGCCTCTAATCCCAAATTGTACACCAGGGGGATCGTGAAGCTGTTCCCGGTGCGCAATCGCACACGTGTGTTAGAGGTGCTGAATAAAATCTACAGCACCCTAAGGTACTGGCTGGTAGGGATGCTCTCGGCTATGGCCATCATAGGGGTGAGCGCTGGCATCGGATACAGCCTGATAGGGTTGCCGCTGGCCTTTGCGCTGGCATTCATTGCTTTTCTCCTCGCTTTTATTCCCAACATTGGCCCCTGGATTGCCGGTGTGCCGGCAGTGTTGATCGGCCTGACAGAAAGTTCGCAGATGGCGCTTTATGTGATACTGGTTTACGGCGGGATTCAGATGGTGGAAAGCTACATCATCACTCCGATCATCTTTCAGAAGACTGTTGACCTGCCACCGGCCCTACTGCTGTTTGTGCAGGTGCTCTTCGGCATTGTGCAGGGCGGGCTGGGGCTGCTTTTGGCGGCTCCCATACTTGCCGTGGCAATGGTGCTGGTAAATGAGTTTTATGTAAAAGATGTGCTGGAGGCACGGCCTCTGGATGCCGGAGAGAGTAAGCTGGCCAGGCAGGCGCAGGGCACGCAAAATGAGTGACGCCAACCAGGGGGGATCAATTTTGCCTGACATACCCATTGTTTGAAGTTTGTTTCGTAGTTTTGGCAGGTACTTTGTGTATTGCAAAGCTTCACACTCATTTCTATTACTGTGCTGCAGGTATCTAATATCCATAAGAAATACGGTTCATTGGAGGTGCTGAAGGGCATCGACTTGTTCATTGCTACAGGGGAGGTAGTGTCTATTGTTGGCGCCTCAGGTGCCGGCAAGAGCACCCTGCTGCACATTCTGGGAACGCTGGATACGGCTGATTCGGGAGAGGTGCTTTTTGAGGGGAAGAACATTGCCCGGATGAACGCCACCGAAATGGCCCGCTTCAGGAACAAGCATATCGGGTTTATCTTCCAGTTCCACAACCTGCTGCCTGAGTTCACAGCCCTGGAAAACGCCTGCCTGCCGGGCTTTCTGGCGGGAAGGCCTGAGAAGGAGGTTCGGGAGCAGGCAGAAGACCTGCTAAAAATGCTGGGCCTCTCGCATCGCCTTCACCACAAGCCATCCGAACTGTCGGGAGGGGAGCAGCAGCGTACGGCCGTGGCCAGAGCACTTGTCAATTCTCCACGCATCATCTTCGCCGACGAGCCAAGCGGCAACCTCGACTCCCAGAACGCCAACGAGCTGCACGAGATTTTCTTCCGCCTGCGCAGCGAGTTCAACCAAACTTTCGTGATCGTGACCCACAACGAGCAGCTGGCAGGTATGGCCGACCGTACCCTTGTGATGAAGGACGGTCTGATCGTGCAGGAGTCGCCCATCCTGTAAGCCCGATAAGCTATATCAGCTGGTGTCTGGCGTATGGTAGCGGGGCTTTTCCTCATCAGCGTCAGCGTATACTTCTCTTCAACCTGTTGTTCAGTCCTCAGGCGCGCTCAGCGTAACTGCCCTTTCCTGTCCGGCTCCTGGCGCAAGATATGCGGGGATAGGGTAGCCTGGGCAGGGGGCAGGGCATTCAGGGGGTAAATTCCCTTCGTTTTTAATACCCCTGGCTTTATTCTCCTTCTCCTGTATTAATCAACCTATCTATAATCCCAGTTTTGTCGTATTTATACTTTACCCTTTGCTCAACTTTCAGCTTAAGGCCAGCAGGGGGCAGGGTATAAATAATATTTTCTAAAGTTATCTATAAGTTGCTGATAATCAAGGGTGTAAAATGTGTATTTTTTTTAATTTTTTGCACTATTTACCCACCTGCTGTGTTTGATATATGTACAATCACTATGAAAGCTAAGTTAATATGAATCAGCCAAATAAAGAGACAAAGGTGCAGAAAAAGCCGAAGATCGAGAGCTATGATATAGCCAAATCGGACGAGACACTTCACCTGGCGGTTGACCTGGCAAAGTTTATCAAGGAGAACCGCCTTTACCAGAACATACAGGGCAAGGAGTATGTGAACGTGGAGGGTTGGCAATATGCCGGCTCACGTTTGGGAATTCTGCCTGTTGTGGAGCATGTGGTAAACATCAGTACGGATGATGAGATAAAATACCAGGCGAAAGTAAACCTGCTGGACCTGCGTAGTCAGCAAATAGTGGGTGCAGGCTTTGCCATCTGCTCAAACCGTGAGCAGGGTAAGAAGTACTACCAGGAATTTGCCATTGCCTCTATGGCGCAGACGCGCGCTATCGGTAAGGCATACCGCAACATTCTGGCATGGGTAATCCGGGCTGCCGGTTACGAGCCAACCCCATCAGAAGAGATGGATTACGGCGGCAACGAGCAGACGGCCAAGCCTGCCGTGCCTACGGAGAAAAAGGCCACCATGAAAGCCGCCGCTGAAGCAAAAGAGCAGCCGGTAGAGGCCGAAGGAGCAGATAATGGCAGCGTGCGTTACGCCTCTGCCAAGCAGAAGGAAGAGATCATTCGCCTGCTGAACAACCCGGTGATTACACGCCAGGAGAAAACAAAGATGCTGCTGAACATCAACAGGTTTGATGAGGAGCGTGCCGCACAAGCGATCGAAAAACTGAAGAAAGTGATCGAAGATCGTGAGGACGGCCAGTCCGCGGCTGCCTAAACAGTAAGACACCAGTAGCTTTAGCCCCCGCTTCATTTGAGGCGGGGGCTTTTTATTAAAATGAGGTGCTTCCCGTATACAGACAGCAGTATCAAAAAAGTTGAGCATGAACAGACCACTTTGCGGAAAGGCTGTATTCTTTTTTTGCTGGCTGCTCTTTCTCTCGGTGAAAGGGTATGGTCAGCAGGGTGAGCAGGAGCTGGTATCCGACAGGCCTGACCAAACCGAGGCTTCTGCGGTGGTGCCAAAAGGTACCTTTCAGCTGGAGGCAGGCTTGTTATTCCAGAAAGACAGTGAAGCAGGGCTGGAGATAAGGAATTACGCCTACCCATCAGCATTGCTGCGGTGGGGCGTGCTGGACTGGCTGGAGCTAAGAGTGCGGGCGTCGGCTAAAGACTCCGTGGTGGAGAACAGTAGCCGGCAGAACTTTAGCGGGGTGGGCCCGCTTGGCGTCGGTACCAAAATAAAGCTGTGGGAAGGGCAGGGCTGGCGGCCCGAAGCAGCTCTGATGGCAACAGTAACCTTACCTGTCGGCAGTCGCTCGTTTCGCCCGGACGACCCGGAGCCAGAACTGAGGCTGGCGTTCATGAATGAGATCACGCAGAAACTGGAGGTGCAGTATAACCTTGTGTACGGCAGGACAGGGGGAGACCTGGCAAGAGGCTATGCTGTAAGTATGAGCGGCGACCTGTCCGACAAGCTCACCCTGTACGGGGAGGTGTTTGGCCGCAAGCAGAAGGGTGAGAAGGCGGAGCACCAGGCTGATGGCGGCTTTCTTTTCCTGCTCCGGCCCAGCCTGCAGCTGGATGTAGCGGTGGGCCGAAGACTAAACAAAGCCGCACCGGACTACTTTGTTACCACCGGCTTCTCCTTGCGTCTGCCGCGCTGAATTTGTAGCCTGCAGGCCCGGTAGAGCAGAGCCGGTGTGGCCATTGGGTATACTTTGCCACCTGTTCATGCTGAGTTCTGTTTTCTATCCTCTATCTTCGCTGTGTAAAACCGCCGGCCTTTTTCTTGCAGAACATCCACCACATACTGAAGACCTATTGGGGCTATGAGCAGTTCAGGCCCCTGCAGGAGGATATTATCCGCTCCGCGCTATCGGGGCAGGACACGCTTGCGCTTTTGCCAACGGGAGGAGGTAAGTCTATATGCTTTCAGGTGCCGGCCATGGCCATGGAAGGGCTTTGCCTGGTCGTCACACCCCTCATCGCCCTGATGAAAGACCAGGTGGAGCAGCTAAAAAGACGCGGTATACCGGCGGTCGCCATTTACTCCGGCATGAACAGGCGCGAGATCGACATCGCCTTCGATAACTGTGTGTATGGGGGCGTCAAATTCCTGTACCTGTCGCCGGAGCGCCTGCTGACCGACCTGTTCCAGGAGCGGGTGAAGCGCATGAAGGTGAGCCTGCTGGCCGTGGACGAGGCGCATTGTATCTCGCAGTGGGGGTATGATTTCAGGCCGCCCTACCTGCAGCTGGCAGAGCTGAGGGAAACCTTGCCAGGAGTGCCTGTCATTGCCTTAACAGCCACAGCAACCGACCTGGTAAAGCAGGATATACAGGAGAAACTCTCTTTCCCGAAACCAAACGTTTTCCAGAAGAGCTTTGCCCGTGCCAACCTTTCTTACTCCTGCCTTTACACCGAGGACAAGACCAATCGGTTGCTGGAGATCCTGCAGCGCATGCAGGGGCAAAGTATAGTGTATGTGCGCAGCCGGAGGCAAACCGTAGAGATGGCGAAGTTCCTGCAGAGCAGGCGTATCTCTGCGGCAGCCTACCATGCCGGTTTAAAGTTTGAGGAGCGCAGCAGTGTGCAGCAGTCGTGGATCGAGGACAAGGTGCGGGTAATGGTGGCAACCAATGCCTTCGGGATGGGCATCGATAAGCCGGATGTGCGGCTGGTGGTACACCTCGACCTGCCGGAGAGCCTGGAGGCCTATTACCAGGAGGCCGGTCGCGCGGGGCGGGATGAGAAGTATGCTTATGCCACCATACTTTATGGGCCCAACGATGTGGCGGAGCTGCAGCGTAAAGTAGCGGAGGCGCATCCGCCGGCGAAGCTGATCAGAAGGGTATACCAGTGCCTGGCCAACTACTACCAGTTGGCCGTAGGCAGCGGCCTGATGAGCAGCTTTGACTTCGATCTGGCGGACTTTGCAAAGACCTACAAGCTGCAAGCCCTGGAAGTGCACCATACCATCAAACGGCTGGAGTCGGAGGGGTACCTGCAGCTGAACGAAGGGTACTATACGCCCTCGCGCCTGCACTTTGCCCTTGATAACCTGAAGCTGTACGAGTTCCAGGTATACCATCCGGAGCATGACAGGCTGATCCGGCTGATCCTGCGCATCTATGGAGGCGAGGCTTTCACGAATTTTATGAAGATATCGGAGCGGAAGCTGGCGCAGCAGCTGAAAGTGCCCGAGCAGGAGGTGCGGCGTAAGCTGGAGTACCTGCATAAGCTGCAGGTGCTGGCGTATGAGCCGCAGCAGGACTCACCCCAGCTCATCTTTACGACGCCGCGCCACGATGCCGGCAGTTTGGTGTTGAATACCAAAAAGCTGGACCAGCTGCGTGAGCGGGCTGTGCAGCAGGCAAAAGAGATGGGACGCTATGTGGAAACCACAAACCGTTGCCGTACCCAACTGCTGCTCGAGTACTTCGGGGAGGTCACCGATACCCGCTGCCGCATTTGCGACTACTGCCTGGCTGAGCGCAAAAAAGAGCGGGCAGGGCAGGAGCAAAAGGAGCTACGTGAGCAGGTCCTGAGCCTGCTTCAGGAAAAGCCCTACCTGCCAAAGGAGCTCGTGCAGCAGTTTGAACCTAAATACACAGAAACCATTGCACAGCTCCTCCGTGAACTGGTGGATGTCGGCAGGCTAAGGTACAGGGAGAGCGGAAAGCTGGAGGTGGTGGCGTAGCCAATGCTGGTGCTCAGCGAGCTGATTGGGTGCTGAAAACAAAAGTCACCACAAGTATAAGGGATTCTCTATATTTGCTGAGCAGCGAAACATTCTACCTAAGATCGCCCACACAGCCTTTTGGCTCTGATACGTCAGAACCGCTTATGTTTGTGGCCGTTAAATAGCAAAACAAACTTACTTCAAACTGGGTAAATCCGAGGAAAGTAAAGCATGTGCTCAAAAGTAAAGTTAGCTATAGTAGAAGACAGCCAGTCATTCGCTGAAACGTTGCGAATGTACTTCGCTATGTCAGAAGCTGTAGAACTGGCTTTTGTTACGGATGATTTACAACTCCTCTCAGACCTGTGTAGGGAGCATCGCCCTGATGTGATTCTGCTGGACTACGACCTTGGGTCTTTTACCGGTATCGATGCACTAAAACTCATCCATCCCCGGTACCCCGACAGTAAAGTGCTCATGTTTACGGTGATGAGCGAGGATGAGAACATTTTTAGTGCCATAACATGTGGCGCCAGCGGGTATCTGTTGAAAAGCACCCCTTTGCCCGAGATAGAGGCTGCCGTGCTGGAGGCACATCAGGGAGGTTCGCCGCTAACTCCTAAAATTGCCACACGGGTACTTGATCTGTTCCGCCGAAGCAACCTGTCGCAGCAGCCGTTGAAAAGCCTCACCGTACGTGAAAATGAAATTCTGAAGGCGCTGTCAGAGGGCATGGCTTACAAGCAGGTTGCCTCAGAGCTGAACATTAGCCTGGGGACTGTCAGGACACACATCGAAAACATCTATAAGAAGCTTGAGGTCAACAGCAAAGCCGGAGCGGTAGCTATGTACCTCCGGCATAACAGGTAGTTCCTCCAAGGCTCTACACTCCTTTCTCTTTACAACATAGTTTAGTATTATTTTTCTATAGAATAATATAGT
>JAJLKL010000117.1:0-10673 GCA_033838975.1 Hymenobacteraceae bacterium
GTACCGAACTCTGCCAGGCGCACCGGCAACTCCTTGTAAGAGCGCGGACGGGTCTTATAAATTTCGCAGTGGTGCGGACAGTTCATAGGCTTTAGGAAGAACTCCTCCCCTTCGTTTGGCGTCTTGATCGGCTGGAAAGAATCAGCACCATACTTTTCGTAGTGGCCTGATGTAACGTAGAGTTCCTTGCTACCGATGTGCGGCGTAACCACCGGCTGGTAACCAGCACGCATCTGCGCCTTACGCATAAACATCTCCAGGCGTTCACGAAGCAGGGTGCCCTTAGGCAACCACAAAGGCAAGCCCATCCCTACTTTCTCAGAGAAAGCGAAAAGCTCCAGTTCTTTACCGAGTTTACGGTGATCACGCTTCTTGGCCTCCTCCAGACGCTCCAGGTACTCTGTCAGCTCCTTTTGCTTTGGGAAGGTAACGCCATAGATGCGGGTCAGCTGCTTGTTCTTCTCATCGCCACGCCAGTAGGCACCGGCCACGTTCATGATCTTCGCGGCTTTGATAAAACCTGTATTGGGGATGTGAGGGCCGCGGCAAAGATCCACGAAGTTTCCCTGCTCATAAAACGTGATGCTGCCATCCTCCAGATCCTTGATCAGGTCCAGTTTGTACTCATCCCCTTTGCTGGTGAAATACTCTACAGCTTCCGCCTTAGAGACCTCACGGCGCTGAAATTCGTTTTTGTTACGGGCTAGCTCCAGCATCTTTTGCTCTACCTTCGCAAAGTCGTCCTGTGAGAACTGGCGGTCTCCAAGGTCAACATCGTAGTAGAAGCCGTTCTCCACCGGCGGGCCAATACCGAACTTAATGCCTGGGTATAACGCTTCCAGTGCCTCGGCCAGCAGGTGGGCAGAAGAATGCCAGAAGGTGTTCTTGCCTAAGTCATCATTCCAGGTGAGCAGCTGCACTGTTGCGTCATCGTTGATCGGGCGCGTCAGGTCCCAAACTGTGTCGTTAACTTTGGCAGCAAGCACGTTGCGAGCCAAGCCTTCGCTAATGCTCTGTGCGATCTCTAGGCTTGTGACGCCTTTGTTGTACTGGCGCACAGAGCCATCTGGCAGTGTGATGTTGATCATGGTTATCTTATTGTTCTATCTGTTCCTGAGGCACTAACGGGCTCTCAGGCATTGGTTTTGCTAATTTACTCTTCAGACGACTGATAGCCTGATAGGCATAAGTCAACTTTGGCTCTACCGCCACCAGCCGCTGGTATGCGGTGAGTGAACGGGCGTACTGCCCTGTACGCTCATAGGCACTGGCAAGCGTGGAAAGAAACTTTGGCACGTCCTTATAGGCGGCGTACGCCTTCTCCAGGTGCACCAGGGCTGCTTCATTATCTCCCATGCCATGCTGCTGTATGCCTAACCAGTAATGGGCCCCATACAAGGTGTCGTTCAGCGCCACAGCCTTGTTGAAAGCCAACAAGGCACTATCCTGCTTCTGTTCTGCCTGATACACCTGGCCTAAGTACAGCCAGAGCAGGTTGTCCTCTGGGTCAGCCTTGCGCACCTGATACAGGTGGGGTTTTGCTGCCGCAAAGTTCTCCTGCTTTACCAGTATGCCCGCCAGCTCCCGGCGCGCCTCCTTAAAGTCCGGAGCCTCTTTCAACGACAGGTTGTAACTACGCATAGCCCTGGCTGTGTCGCCGGTAGCCTCTGCCACACGCCCTTTGTAATAAAAGGCAAACTCATCCGTCGGAGATATCTCCTGCGCTTTGCTCAGGTATGCGCGGGCCTGCGCATAATCCCGACGCTGCAGGTACAACTCCCCCAACAATACATAAAGCGACGCAGTTTGGTAGGAGTTACGCTCCGCCTGCAGGGCCAGCGGCAGTGCTTCATCCGGTTTCCCTAAGGCCCGTAGAATCTGCGCCTTTACAAAAAGGCTGGAAGGCTCATTCTTCGTGAGCTTCACTGCCTCGTTCGCATCAGCCAGTGCTTTCTCAAGCTCCCCTTTCTTCAGCAGTACAAATGCTCTCCTGGCATAAAGGCTCCCATCACGCTTTGAGCGGGCAAGGGCTGTGTTCAGGTTAGCCAGCTGGGCTTCCGGGTCATCCTTGACTGCCTGCAGGTTCACCATCTGCTCTCTGTTGCCCTCTTCCGGACTACAGGCGATCACCGCTACCGATAACACCAACACCAGCAATCGAAAAATTCGCTCCATTATCGGTTCAATTAAAGTAGGCTCAGACAAAGATGAGCTCTTAATTGCGCTAAATTAAGACATTTTGGCTAAATAGAAATAACCCGGGCAACCAGAGTACAGCGATAACAAAATTAAAAAGCCTGCAACCGGAAGGAAGCAGGCTTTTTGACAACTATAATTCAGCTTTATAGTTTCTGTTGTTTTTGCAGCATAATCCTGCAGCGCCTGCTCAGTTCCAGCTCCTCCGTCGTCTCCAACTGTATTGTCAAAGCGGATTTAAGGGTGGAAATGCAGGCTTCTTTGTTTTTCATGTCCTCGTACACGCAGGCAAGATCGTAGTAATAGCGGATCTTACCCGCGTCGTAGGCAATAGCCTTCTCAAGGGCAGCCACAGCATCCTCGTTCGTGGCGTTCTCACAGACGCCGCCAAAAAGGATCTTAGCAGCAGCCTTTTCAGCAATGTTAAGGTTAGCCATTTTGTAGTACCAGCGGCCTAAGGCATGCCAGGCGCCAGCGTGCTGCCCGTTAGCTGCCAGCGCAGCATCCAGAAACGACTTGATCTCATGTATGCCTACCAGCCGCTGCTTGGCCCCGGAAACCATCGCCTCACAACCCAGCGATAGCGCCATCAGGTAATTTGCCTCTGCATCGGCCGGCTGAAGCGCATATGCTTTCTGCGCGTACTTCTTGGCCTTGGCAAAGTGATTGATCTTCGTGGTCTCGTTACTAAACCGGTCCCCGATACGGCAATGAAGGTAACTGGCCTTACAAAGCGCTTCATAATTCTCTGGCGAAAGCTCTAACACCTGCTCATACAAGACCAGCGCTTCACTGTCCTTGTAATTGCTCAGCAGGTGTTCAGCCTTTTGCAGCAGTTGCTCATACTCAGACACAGGACCACCCGCCCTTACAGCCGGGGATCCTGCACAAAGCAGGCAGACAACCAGAATCGCTTTATAAAGTCTTTTCATATACGCCTCATTACCTTACAATATAGAGATTCTCAGAGACTTCTACAAGCACTATTGGCGGATGTTTAGAAAAGGTCCAGCTGCTTTTTTTCTTTCAGCAGACGTTTCTCTTCACTTTCATCCACTGTACTGTTTACGGCCTCCTCTTCCTGAGGTTGAGCGCCACTTAGCTTGGCAGCCTCCTCCACAAGCCCCTTCAGCTCAGTGGGCAAGGAAACAGGTCCTTTTCTGGAGGCAGCTTTCTTGGCCTTTGGTTTGTCCTCCTGCTGCTGCTCTACCTCTTCCATCTTTGGCACCTCTACATCAAAGATCTTGAAGTAGTTGAGCTTATTACCAATAGCTTTCCAGCCTTTCACATCGATGAACTCACTCAGCAACAGTTTCTCTGTCTCTTTCTCACCACGCAGCGAGCGCTTGAAGGAGATCTTGGCCAGCGGCTCGGGATGTGTAGAAACAGCCTCAAGCCTGGAGTTCTTACTTTCAGAGATAAAGGTGAATTTCTTGCCAACCGTAGACGTCTCGATCTTGAAGCGCTTGACATAGTAGACCTTGTTCTCCCCTTCGTAATAAATGGCCGAAACCACCAACTCCGGATCAAACTTCTGCAGGACCTTGATGCGCTCTACCGTATAGTGGTTCGCCAGATCAAACGACGTCAGCTCGTAAGTACCGTCATCGTACACCACCAGGATCGTGTCATCGGTGTTGAACGAACCAAGGTAGCGGCCACGCCCTTCCGTGTTCAGGCGCCCGATCACTTCGTCGTAGAAGATCTCGCGGCCACCCAGCGTAGACTCGCCCAGGCTCTTCTGCACTACCTTCTTCACCGGGTACTTCGTCACGATGTTACCGTTAGAGCCCTTGCCTTTGATCATCAGTTCGGCAAAGTCGTAGTCGAACACCTTGTTGCGGGCCGATGCATTCGGTGACAGCGTGATCGTTACCACCTCAGACTCTGAGTTAGGGTTGGCCGTCAGGTAGTGTACCTTAGAGCCTTTGTTTCCCTTGGTCAGGTCATACTCCTTGTCGCGGGTAACAGACTTTACCGAGAAGCGCTTGGCATAGGAAACACCTGACTTACCATCGAGGTAAATCATGTTGTACACCATGTGCTCATCGTTCTTGTTGTATACGCCGGCAAGTATGATGTCCTTGCCCACGAAAGTCTTCTCGGCCACCTTCGTCACTATGAACTTGCCATCCTTGCGGAACACGATGATATCATCCATGTCAGAGCAGTCGCACACAAAGTCGTCTTTGCGCAGGCCAGTGCCGATGAAACCGTCTTTGGCGTTCATGTAAAGCTTTTGGTTGGCAATGGCAACATTTTGTGCGTTGATCACATCAAATGTCTTCACCTGCGTTCTGCGGTCACGGCCCTGGCCATACTTCTTCAGCAAGCCTTCGAAGTACGAGATGGCGTAACGGATCAGGTTGGCCAGGTTGTCGTCTACCTCAGTCATCTCCTCCTCCAGCTTTTTAATGTACTCATCCGCTTTGAAAGAGTCGTACTTGGAAATACGCTTGATCTTTATCTCGGTCAGGCGAACGATATCCTCCTCGGTCACATCGCGGCGCAGCAGGGGCTTGAAAGGATCGAGTCCTTTGTCAATAGCGTTCAGGACAGCCTCCCAGGTTTCGCACTCCTCAATGTCGCGGTAGATGCGGTTCTCGATGAAGATCTTCTCCAGCGAGGAGTAGTGCCACTTATCCTCCAGCTCTCCTTTGCGGATCTCCAACTCACGCTTCAGCAGGTCTACGGTCTTGAAGGTAGAAATGCGTAGCAGCTCGTCCACACTCATAAAGTGCGGTTTCTCATTGATGATCACACAGGTGTTTGGAGAAATAGATACCTCGCAATCCGTGAAAGCATACAGTGCATCCATGGTTAGGTCAGGTGATACACCTGAGGGCAGGTGTACCTGTATCTCCACATCGGCAGCCGTGTTGTCAACCACCTTCTTGATCTTGATCTTGTTATTCTCGCTCGCTTTCACGATCGACTCCATCAATCCTGTGGTCGTCACCCCGTAAGGTACGTCCCGGATGATGAGCATCGTCTTGTCCACCTTCTCAATGGTGGCACGCACGCGGATCTTACCGCCACGCTGGCCACCGTTGTAATTGGTCACATCTACCTGACCGCCATTCGGGAAATCTGGCAGCAGTGTTGTGCTACGGCCTTTCAACACATCGATTGAGCCTTTGATCAGCTCCTTGAAGTTGTGCGGCATGATCTTCGTCGACAGACCTACGGCAATACCTTCTACGCCCTGCGCCAGCAGAAGCGGAAACTTTACCGGAAGCGTTACCGGTTCGTTCTTACGGCCGTCGTAACTTAGTTGCCACTGCGTTGTCTGCGGGTTGAACACCACATCCAGCGCAAACTTGGACAGGCGCGCCTCAATGTATCGAGGGGCCGCCGCGCTGTCGCCCGTGCGTACATCCCCCCAGTTACCCTGCGTCTCGATCAGCAGGTCCTTCTGCCCCAGGTTCACCATGGCGTCACCGATGGAGGCATCGCCGTGCGGGTGGTACTGCATGGTCTGACCGATCACGTTGGCCACCTTGTTAAAGCGACCATCGTCCATCTCTTTCATGGCATGCAGGATGCGGCGCTGCACCGGCTTCAGGCCATCTTCGATGGCTGGCACCGCCCGCTCCAGAATTACATAAGAAGCATAGTCGAGGAACCAGTTTTCGTAAAGTCCGGCAACAGGCGTTACGTTATGGATAACTTCTTCCTCGCCATCCGTAAACGCTACCTCCAGTTCGTCTTCTCTTTCTATCTCGTTGTTCAGCTCTTCGTTATGCATATACTTCTTCAACTATGTCTTTTTCAATCTTCAGGTTCTCGATAATGAACTGCTGACGCTCCGGCGTGTTCTTGCCCATGTAGTAGCTCAGCATTTTCTGGATAGTGGTATCTTTCTGCAGGATCACAGGCTTCAGCTTGATGTTGTCGCCGATAAACTTGCCGAACTCATCCGGCGATATCTCGCCCAGACCTTTGAAGCGGGTGATCTCCGGCTTTTTGCCCAGCTTGTTGATCGCCTCCTGCTTCTCGGTTTCGTTGTAGCAATAGATCGTCTCCTTCTTGTTGCGCACACGGAACAACGGCGTTTCCAGAATGAACACGTGACCGTTGCGCACCAGGTCCGGGAAAAACTGCAGGAAGAACGTAAGCAGCAGCAGGCGGATGTGCATACCATCCACGTCGGCGTCGGTAGCGATCACCACACGGTTATAGCGCAGGTTCTCCAAACCCTCCTCGATGTTCAGGGCGTGCTGCAGCAGGTTCAGCTCCTCGTTCTCGTACACCACCTTCTTCTTCATACCGAAGCAGTTCAGCGGCTTACCGCGCAAACTGAACACCGCCTCGATGTCCACATTCCTGGACTTGGTGATAGAACCACTCGCCGAGTCACCCTCTGTGATGAACAGAGTGGAGAGCAGCGCCTTCTCCCCTTTATCCTCATTGAAGTGCAGGCGGCAATCACGCAGCTTGCGGTTGTGCAGGTTGGCTTTTTTAGCGCGCTGGTTGGCCAGTTTCTTCACGCCGGCCATGTCCTTGCGCTCGCGCTCGCTCTGCTCAATGCGCTTACGCAGCGCCTCAGCCGTTTCAGGGTTCCGGTGCAGGTAGTTGTCCAGGTGCTCTTTTACAAAGTCGTTGATGTAGGCGCGCACCGCCGGACCGTCCGGCCCCATCTCAATAGAGCCCAGCTTCGTTTTGGTTTGCGACTCAAACACAGGCTCCTGCACCCTCAGGGAGATAGCTCCAATAATGGAGCCGCGGATGTCCGCCGCATCATAATCTTTCTTAAAGAAGTCACGCACCGTTTTCACCACTGCCTCGCGGAAGGCCGCCAAATGCGTGCCCCCCATGGTGGTGTACTGGCCATTCACGAAAGAGTAGTACTCCTCTCCGTAGTCGTTCCCATGCGTCATCGCCAGCTCGATATCCTGCCCTTTCAGGTGGATGATCGGGTAGCGCATACTTTCCTGGTCCGCCTTGTTTGTGAGCAGGTCCAGCAGACCGTTCTCAGAATAGTATTTCTTGCCATTGAAGTTAATGGTAAGCCCGGCGTTCAGGTACACATAGTTCCAGATCTGGTTCTCCAGGTAATCCGGGTTGAACTGAAAATTCTTGAAAATGGTGTCGTCCGGCGTGAAAACCGTGAGCGTACCGTTGCGCTGGCTCGTTTCCTGCAGGTCCAGGTCCTGCACGAGCACGCCACGCTCAAACTCCGCCGCCTTCATCTGCCCGTCCCGGACGGACTGGATACGGAAGTGGCTGGAGAGGGCGTTCACGGCCTTGGTACCTACCCCGTTCAAACCTACCGACTTCTGGAAGGCTTTGCTATCATACTTACCGCCGGTGTTGATCTTGCTTACGCAGTCGATCACCTTACCCAGCGGAATACCACGGCCATAGTCGCGCACCTGCACTTTGTGGTCTGAAATTTTGATGTCGATGGTTTTACCGAAGCCCATCACGTGCTCGTCTATGGAGTTGTCGATCACCTCCTTCACCAAAATGTAAATACCATCATCAGCCGATGAACCGTCGCCCAGCTTACCAATATACATACCAGGACGAAGCCTGATGTGCTCGCGCGGTTCCAGCGATCGGATGCTGTCTTCGGTGTAATTATGCTCTAACTCTGCCATTATGTAAGCGTAAGTGTATTTGTTTAGGTAATATCAACCGGAAATATAGGAAATAATAAGAGATTAGCCCCAACAATTAGTTCCTGCCTGCAGCGAAGATAAAAAGAAACAGGTTATGATTACTAAGTTTTTTAGCTGTTAATTAAGCACCTCTTCGTATCATTACCAGCTACACAGGTTAAAAACCATATTTAACATTGTCTGGTTCAATAAACAGGTACTAAATTCACAGTAATTTTGGCTAACTTTTTTAGTAACTTTATATATAAATAAAAATATATTTAAACTGGAACATTTGCTTATTTTGAGGAGCAAAAATATGACCGGAAATGAGGTCACCAAAAGAGGTTAGAAGATTAAATGGAAATTAAATTCCCGAAGTACTTTAAGTTCGTTGTTATCATACTCGGCATTATCCTGCTGATCTGGCTCATGCAAGCGTTTAAATCCGTGCTGGTGCCGTTGGCATTTGCCCTGCTGTTTGCCCTGCTGCTGCTGCCCCTGGCCCGGGACCTGGAAAAATACCACCTGCCCAGGCCCTTAGCCATCCTGATATGCATTGTGCTGGTGGTGGTCGTACTGGGGTCCATCGTGTACTTCCTGTCGATGCAGCTCATCAGCCTGACCTCAGAGCTGGATACCATCGGCAAGAACATTGGCAACCTGGTAGACAGGGTGCAGGCGCACATTACGAACAAGCTCGGGATTGAGCCCACCAACCGGTCTGAGCTGATCCGTAACGCCATCGGCAGCCTGCAGAGTATCACCACCAACTTTTTGGGCAGCACCATCTCCATGACAACGGGGGCAATCGCTGCGCTTACCATCGTGCCCATCTTTGTCTTCTGCTTTCTGTATTACCGCGACCACCTGGAGCAGTTTCTGTTCAAGTTCGTGGCCAAGGACCGCCGCAGCGGCATGGTGCAAACAGTGGTCACCATACAGCACGTCGTGCAGAATTACATCTCCGGCCTGATGATCGTCATCTTTATCGTGGCGCTGCTCAACTCTGCCGGCCTGATGCTGCTGGGGGTAAAGTATGCCATCTTCTTCGGCGTCTTTGCCTCCATCCTTACCGTTATCCCCTATATCGGCATCCTGATCGGGGCCACTATCCCGGCGCTGTTTACCCTGGCCACCACAGGGCACCTGTTCGATGCCGTGCTGGTGATCGGGGTGTTTGTGTTTGTGCAGTTCCTGGAGGGTAATTTCATCACGCCGTTTGTGGTGGGCTCCAAGGTAAGCATCAATCCTTTTGCCGCCATTGTGGCACTTTTGATCGGCGGGGAGATCTGGGGGGCAGCGGGCATGATCCTTTCCATCCCTTTCATAGCCATGCTGAAGGTGGTGTTTGACGCTTACCCCCCGCTTTCGCCGTTTGGCTTTTTGCTGGCCGATATTGACGAGCTGCACCACAAAAAACCCGGCAAGGTCAGCAACTGGTTTAGAACAGTCTGGGATGGCGTTTGGCACGGCAGAAAGCACGACGAAAAGTAATTGCTAATAACAATTGCCTTTCATTGTTGATAAAGCGGTAAATTGAAACGGAATACTAAAAAAATTGGTTTAGGAGAAGAGGCTCTGGCAGGTGCTCTTGCCACAGCAGACACGGAATTAAATCCTAACCACTTGTACGCAATAGTAGACATTGAGACAACAGGCGGACAGCCTGCTCAGGACAAGATCACCGAAATAGCTATTTTTATACATGACGGCCAGAAAGTAGTCGACAAGTATAACACGCTGATCAACCCGCAGCGCCCTATCCCCTACTTCATTTCCCAGCTTACCGGCATTACCGATGAGATGGTACAGGACGCGCCTAAGTTTTACGAGGTGGCCAAGGAAATCGTAGAGTTCACGGAGGGGAAAGTCTTCGTAGCCCATAATGTACGCTTCGACTACTCTTTCATCAAGAAGGAGTTTGCAGACCTCGGCTATACCTTTCAGCGAAAGACATTGTGCACCGTGCGCCTGAGCCGCGCCCTGATCCCGGGGTTGCCGTCCTACAGTTTGGGCAAGCTCTGCAAGAGCATCGACATAGAGCTGAAGCAGCGGCACCGGGCTATAGGGGACGCCGAGGCCACAGCCGTTCTTTTCGACAAGCTGATCAGGATCAACCGGCCGGTGGTAGACGGCAACATGCACATGGCGGCGGAACCCACTGAAAAGGTGCTGAAGCAGGAGATCAAAACGTCGCTGCTTCCCCCGACCATCAGCAAAGAGCAGGTGGATGCACTCCCCATGGTGCCTGGTGTGTATTACTTCTACAACGAAAAGGGTGAGGTGATCTACGTGGGCAAAAGCATCAACATCAAGAAGCGTATCATCCAGCACTTCAACATCGATTACAAGAGCCGGAAATCGCTGGATTTTAAGAACAGCATCGCGGACATCACCTACGAGCTGATGGGAAATGAGCTCGTGTCACTGCTTTACGAATCGGCGGAAATTAAGCGCATTAAGCCGCAGTACAACCGGCAGCAGCGGCGCAGCGTGTTCAACACGGGCATTTTCCTGTATGAGGATAGCAATGGATACAAGCGCCTTACCTACAGCAGCGTGAACAAGGCCGATAACATCAGCATGACACCGCTGATCGCCCTTTCGAACCACTACAAGGCCAAGGGATTCCTCTTCCACAAAGTAGCCAAGTTCAACCTCTGCCAAAAGCTCTGCGACCTGTACAAAACCAACGGGGCCTGCTTCGATTACCAGGTGCACCAGTGCAGCGGTGCCTGTATCGGCAAGGAAAGCCCGGAAGAGTACAACAAGCGCGTGGAGGCCGCAATCGACTCCTTTTCTTTTGAGCACAACAGCTTTGTGATCATCGGGAAAGGCCGTGAGCCCGGCGAAAAGTCAGTGGTGGTCGTG
>JAJLKL010000118.1:0-7803 GCA_033838975.1 Hymenobacteraceae bacterium
GTGCGCCTGCAGGGAAACACTGAGATGAAAAAGCTGCTAAGAAGGTCTGCTACCGTGACAGAGGATGTCAACTGGCAGAATTTCTACGCGCACGATGTGGTGGTGGTACTCCCCACGGCAACCTTGTTCAACATGCTCTAAACAACCACCAGGCTACCGGATTCACAGAGCCTGCCTGGCCGGTGAACATTTACCACCAGGTAAAGACCTTGCACAGCTAAGTCTCTGCAAGGTCTTTTCATTTGCACGCATCCTACTCACTTTATAGATAAATCAGCTGCTTTCCCGTACTTTTGACTGAAGAAGTATAGCACGAATAAGAAAGATGCCCTTGCAGGAGGTTTACCGACACCAGAGCAGGAGCGCCACTACAGTATGGAACCGATCAGATTAAACAAGTTCATAAGCGACTCCGGCTACTGCTCCCGCCGCGAGGCCGACAAAATGATAGAGCAGGGACGCGTGACGGTGAACGGCAAGCGTCCGGAAGTTGGGGCCAAGGTAACGGCGAAGGACAAGGTGCGGGTGGACGGCAACCTGCTGGAGGTAGATGCGGTGGAGCCCGTGTACCTGCTCCTGAACAAGCCTCCCGGCATTGAGACCACCACCGACACCTCACAGCGCGATAACATTATCAGCTTTACGAACTACCCGGAGCGCATTTTCCCGGTGGGGCGCCTCGACAAGGACTCTGAAGGCCTTATCATCCTGACCAACGACGGAGACATTGTGAACAAGATCCTGCGCGCCGGCAACAAGCACGAGAAGGAGTATGTGGTGACGGTTGACAAGCCCATCAACCAGGACTTTGTGGAACGGATGAGCGGGGGCGTGTCTATACTTGGTGTGAATACGAAAAAGTGCAAGGTGACGCAGGAGGGGCCTAACAGGTTCCGTATCATCCTGACCCAAGGCATGAACCTGCAGATCCGGCGCATGTGTGAGGCACTGGGCTACGAGGTACAAACCCTGCAGCGCACGCGCATCATGCACCTGTCTCTTAACAAAATACCGCTGGGCCAGTGGCGCAACATGACCGGTACAGAGGTAGCGGAGCTACAGCGCCTGATCGCCAGCTCCACCAAAACCGAGGAAGGTTCTACAGGCAAGAAACCTGCAGAGGCTTCTGCGCCAGCCAGGCGTAACAAGCCAAAAGGTGGCTCCCCGGCTGGTAAATCAGCCTACGCTGGTGGTGCAGCCAGAGGAGGCAAAAGCAGCACCTCCGGAAAGCGCGAGAAACCGAAAAACTCAGGTACAGCCAGAGGCTCCCGTGGCGCCTCCAAGGGCAGCCCTAAGGGAGCTGCGGGCAGTAAAGGAAGAGGCGGCGCTGCGAAAGGTGGAAGGAGAAGGTAGGTTTTAAAATGACGAATAAGGCAGGGATTGTATGCTCAGCTGCAGGAAATGCTTTTAGGCCGTATGCTCCAAAAGCTTAGAGCACTGAGGAAGTAGGGGTATAAATTCTACTTAAAAATCCATCATTCATCATGGAACACATGTAAACCAATCCTTTTCCCGTAATTTTGCCCTTTCATTAGAACAGGCGTAACCCAAGGCGGCAGAAACGACTACACACCTACAGGAAAGCGCCACGACAACAACATGGAACCAAAGCGACTAAATAAATTTATCAGCGACACAGGCTTCTGCTCCAGACGCGAGGCGGACCGGTTAATTGAAGAGGAACGCGTGACCGTAAACGGCAAACTACCCGAGCCTGGCACCCGTGTAACACCCAAAGACAAAGTACGCATCGATGACCAGCTGCTGACCGTGCGTGAAGAGGCTCCGGTGTTCCTGGTGCTGAACAAGCCTTCGGGTATGTCGGCAACAGCAGACATGGGGGTACGCGACAACGTGGTGCGGGCTATTAATCACCCGGCCTCCCTACAGCCTATCGGCCGCCTGGACAGAGACGACGAAGGTGTGCTGCTGCTAAGCAACGACAGCGATTTTGTAAGGCAGTTAAGCAGAGCTGACAACAAGCTGGAGAAAGAACTACTGGTTACGGTAGACAAGCCTCTTTCTCCTGAGTTCATTTCTAAACTCAGCGAGGCGTGTGCCTCCTTCGAGGATGGTAACCCGAAAAAAGCAGCCGTGCGGAAGGAAGCCACCACGCGCTTTAGGATTGTGCTGGAGCCGGGTATGAACCATGCGGTGAAGAATATCTGTGAATCACTGGGTTACACCGTTACCTTCTTACAGCGATTAAGGATCGAAAGCATCACGCTTCTCAAGCTGCAGAAGGGCCATTGGCGCACGCTTACCGGGCAAGAGGTTGAAATGCTGAAGCAGCTTGCATCTGCCAAACCAGGCAAGGCACCGGCAAAAGGTAAATCAGACTTCAAAGACTTTGCCCCACGAGGTGGTGCTGGCAGAGAAAGAGCTTCCTCTGAGCGAGGTGGCTACCAAAAGCAGGACAAGCCCGGTGCACCTAAGCGTAGCGGTTCCGGCATGCGTATCGGTAAGTCCAGGCCAGCTGCGGCAGGCACAGGTAGTCAGAAAGGGGCAAGAGGAGGCTCCAAACCTGGTGCCAAAGGCAGTCCGGATAAAGGAGGTTTTAAGGGAGGTGCAAAAAAAGGAGGCCCCTCACGTGGCTCCTCCAGCCGCTCCCGCTAGCCAACAGATGTAAAGCAAAAAGCCACTGTACACGTCACGTTGCAGTGGCTTTTTGCTTTGGTTTGCTCTGGTCTACCGCTCCGCCTGATAGTAACTGGTTGTCATCAAACTGAAATGGCGGAAGATTATGGTTAGGCTATTGCAACTTTTTCAGTGTCGGGTCCAACCACCCCTGCCCCTCAGAGCTACGCTCGCAAGCTTCGAACTCGCGTTCTCGCTTGTTTAAGGAGGGGAGTCTGCTATTACTTCAGTTAAGGTATAAGTTGCATAGTAGTTGCCGTTGCGCGGACAGGTCGCGAACCAATGCCGATAACTTGAGAAAAAGTTGAGGCCACTGATGCTGTAGCTGTCGCCCTTGCGGTGTGCTGGGCAAGTTGCTCTGTTGCTTTGGTCATGGGCATATCATCCCGCTGCGCCCCCTTCTTTGTCGAGGGCCCCTACCCCCAAGGGGGACATTCAGCATGTATAAATCTGTTTTGCTAAGATGACATTTATTAGAAAAAGTCCCCCTTGGAAGGAGGTTGGGGGATGATTACACCTGCGAACAAATTTCACCTACGAACAAGTACCCCTTGGAGGCAGGGTCATTTCATCTCCTTTTGCTGGCGCGGGTTTGTAACCCGTGTCTACTTATGCTGCCGGATTGTAATCCGGCTGGGCCAGCGGACCAAACAATAGCTGGTCACCAGCCCCACTCTTCAAACCTCTGCTTCTTTAAACCCTTTACCCTTCCCAGCTGCCCATTTTACCGAGCTGGTAATCGCGGAAGGCCTCCTGTATCTCCTGCTCGGTATTCATCACAAACGGGCCGTGCGCTACCACGGGCTCATTGAACGGCTCAGCGTGACCCAGCAGAATATAGCTATCTTCCTGCGCCTCTACCTTTAGTTCCTCTCCTTCATTGCTGAACTCCACCAGGGTCAGCTTTTCGGCTGTTTCGCCGTTAACCTTTACCGCACCGCGCACCACATAGAAGAAGATATTGCGCTCTGCCGGGATGGAAGTCGTGAAGCTGCCTCCCTGCTGCAGCTCTATGCTGGCCATGTGGATGTCACTCAGCGAAGAGATAGGCCCCCTGGTGTCGCCCCAGTTACCGGAGATCACGTTTACTTTTACCTTACCGCTATCCTCTGTAACGGTAGGAATCTTATCTTTCTGCAGGCCAACATAGGCCGGATCGGTCATTTTATACCTGGCTGGCAGGTTAAACCACAGCTGCAGGATCTCCAGCGGACCTCCCTCCTGCTTGAACTTCTCCGACGACACCTCGGCATGGATCAGGCCACGCCCGGCTGTCATCCACTGCACGCCGCCTGCCTCAATCACATCTTTACCGCCACCGGTGTCCTGGTGCATGATGTCACCGTCCAGAATAAAAGTCAGCGTCTCGAAGCCTCGATGCGGGTGCGGCCCGAAAGGCAGCCCTCTGTTGCCGGGCTTGTATACCTGCGGACCGTGGTGGTTCAGGAACAGAAACGGGTCTATATATTCCACCTCACGGGTTGGCAGAGCCCTGTAGGTTACCAAGTCATCCATAGGGGCGTAAACAGCTTTGTGCTTTTTCTTGATCTTTCTCATAGTGGGTATTTCTTAAATCAATGTACGTACACGAATTTATACTTTTACGCCCGGAAAAGCAAATCAGATGTCTTGGCTGTACACACACGGCTCCTCACGCATCCTTTCTGAACAGATCGGAGGAAAGGTAGCGGTCGCCCCGATCGCAGATGATGCATACCACCACCCCTTCCTCGAGCTCCTCTATTAGTCTGGTGGCCACATGCACGGCACCGCCGCTGCTCATGCCGGCAAAGATACCTTCTTCCCGGGCCAGCCTCTTGGTCATGGCCGTGGCCTCCGCCTGGCTCACGTCGATGGTGCGGTCTACGCGCTCCGGCTCAAAAATTTTGGGCAGGTACTCCTTCGGCCAGCGGCGTATCCCCGGAATCTGAGAACCTTCTACAGGCTGTGCGCCTATGATCTGGATGTCCTGCTTCTGCTCTTTCAGGAAGCGCGACACGCCCATGATGGTACCTGTCGTGCCCATCGAAGAAACAAAGTGCGTTACCTGTCCCTGTGTGTCGCGCCAGATCTCAGGGCCGGTGGTGCGTACGTGCGCCTTATAGTTATCGGGGTTGCCAAACTGGTTCAGCACCAAGTATCCGCCTTTCTCCACCTGCTCTGCCACATAGTCTATGGCACCCTCCATCGATCGCTCAGCCGGCGTCAGGATCACGTTGGCTCCATAGGCCTCCATGGTCTGTACCCGTTCCTTGGTGGCGCTGGCAGGCATTACCAGGTCTATCTCCACCTCAAATAGCCGCGCGATCATGGCCAGGGCAATACCGGTGTTGCCGCTGGTGGCCTCTATCAGCTTCATGCCCGGCTTCAGCTCCCCACGGTCCAGAGCGCCCTTGATCATGCTGTAGGCAGCACGGTCCTTTACGCTGCCGCCGGGGTTGTTGCCTTCCAGCTTTCCGTACAGTTTAACGCCTGGTTTTCTGTTGATGCGCGCCAACTCTACCAAGGGAGTGTTGCCTATAAAATCAAGTAAGGATGCCATACACCGTGATGAATGTGTTAGTGATGGGAAAGGACTACAAAGCAGCCCTCTTCCCTGTACTGTTGCAGCATGATTCGCTGTACATAAAATTTCCCACAGGTATAAAAACCTGACGGGCCGGCTGAAGTTCTATTTTTTCAACAACTTCAGCAGTTCTTCGGCCACTCCCTCGGAGGAGGCTGGGTTTTGTCCCGTGACGAGCATCCCATCCCGCACCACGTGTGGCTGCCAGTCTCCCACGCTGGAGTAATCCCCGCCCAGCTCTTTCAGCTTGTCCTCCAGCAGGAACGGCACCACCTCATCCAGCTTCACCGCCTTCTCCTCCGAGTTGGTAAACCCGGTCACTTTCTTGCCCTTCACCAGAGGCTCTCCGTTCTCCCCTCTTACTTTGGTTAAAACGGCGGGCGCATGGCATACCGCCGCCACAGGCTTCTGCTGCTTTACAAAGTCCTCGATCAGCCGGATAGACGCATTGTTCTCTGTCAGGTCCCAAAGCGGACCGTGGCCTCCGGGGTAGAACACGGCATCATAATTACTGGCGGTCACCTCGCTCAGCTTCTTTGTGTTTCTCAGCTTGTTTTGCAGCTCCTCGTCTCCGTTATAACGCTCCGTGGCCTCTGTTTGGGCCCCGGGTGCCTCGCTGCTTGGGTCTATGGGTGGCTCCCCTCCTTCCGGCGAGGCCAGCGTAATGTCCACGCCCGCATCGGCAAGCACGTAGTACGGAGCGGCAAATTCCTCTACCCAAAAACCGGTCTTCTTACCGGTGTCCCCTAGTTCGGAGTGTGATGTCAGCACAAATAATACTTTCATAGCCTGGTCTTTAGTGGTTTAACAAAGTATAGTACGCAAGGCAGCCGGTTAGTTTATGGATTTATGCGAAGCAGTATCCTGCAGTGGTCTGAGAGCACATCCCAGTGCCGTCAATTTAAGCGTTCCCACTTACCGTTGTTGTGTCTTCTGACCAAAAACTTGCTGGTGAAAACACACCGCAAGGGCGACAGCTACAGCGTCAGTGGCCTCAACTTTCTCTTAAGCTGATAGCATCAAAGTACATCCGTCCCCTCCTGACAGAGGCACCTGACCCTGTACGGCAACGCTTTCGGGTATTTTAACCGCCCTACACTTATTTTCCGCTCTTCAGGTCCCTTCCGGCAGCACGCCAGCGTATACCTTAGGTATAGCCATGTATGCTGTTACACGGCTCCCGCTCTATATTCTGCTACCAGAATGCTCACCCGCATGTATTTTCTTTATCAAGTTGTTTAACCTAAACCAGAAGGGAGGTTACTATGGCAGAGGAAACCTATATTGCTGCGCTGCAGTCCGGTATGCGCGGCAAGCTGATCCAGCCGCAGGATGCTGCCTACGAGGAGGCGCGCAAGGTATACAACGGCATGATCGACAAGCACCCACGCCTGATCGCACAATGCGAGGACGTGGCAGACGTGATACAGGCAGTCAATTACGCCCGCGAAAGCAGCATGCTGCTGGCCGTGCGAGGGGGCGGGCACAGCTTACCCGGTATGAGTACCTGCGATGATGGCCTGGTGATTGACCTGACGCGGATGAACGGGGTGCGGGTAGATCCGGAAAAACGCACCGTACGCGTAGAGGGGGGCTGTACCTGGCGGGACATCGACCATGCCACGCATGCCTTTGGCTTGGCCACACCCGGCGGCGTTATTTCCACTACCGGCGTGGTCGGGCTTACCCTTGGCGGAGGCAGCGGCTACCTCACCCGCAAATATGGGCTGTCGATCGATAACCTGCTGGAGGCAGACATGGTACTGGCAGACGGCAGTTTCGTAACGGTGAGCGAGGATGCGCATGAGGACCTTTTCTGGGCGATCCGGGGAGGAGGCGGCAACTTCGGGGTTATTACCTCCATGCTGTTCAAGCTACACCCTATAGACGTGGACTATGCAGGCCCCATGCTCTGGGAGCTGGACGATATCAAACCGGTGCTACAGTGGTACCGCACGTTCATGCCGGAGGCTCCGGAAGAACTTTACGGTTTTTTTGCGTTCCTGCAGGTACCGCCCGGCGATCCATTTCCGGCGGTCCACCACAACAAGAAAATGGGAGGGGTACTGTGGTGCTACGTCGGCGACATGGACAAAGCTGAGGAAGTGTTCGAGCAGATCCGGGGCCAGCTGCCTGATCCTGCCATAAACCTGGTGGGCCCTGTTCCGCACCCGGCGCTGCAAAGCATGTTCGACCCTCTGTACCCCCCGGGGCACCAGTGGTACATCAAAGGCGACTTTATCACCGAGATACCGGACGAGGCCATCGACGAGCATATCCGGTTTGCCCGAATGCTGCCTACGCCAACCTCGGGCATCCACCTGTACCCGATAGACGGCGCTGCCCACAAAGCAAAGAAAGATGCTACCGCCTTTAGCTTCCGCGAAGCCAACTGGTCTCAGGTGATAGTGGGTGTAGACCCAGACCCGAAGAACAAGGAAAAGCTAATAGAGTGGGCCAGGGCTTACCACGACGCGATTCACCCCTACGCTGCAGGCGGTGCCTATGTAAATTTCCTGATGGAGGAAGGCGATGAAAGAGTACGCAGCACCTACCGCGAGAATTATGACCGGCTTGTGGAGATAAAAACCAAGTACGAC
>JAJLKL010000119.1:0-8577 GCA_033838975.1 Hymenobacteraceae bacterium
CTTGGTTGAATGTTTCGATGCCCTTGCTGTTTAACCCCATCATCCACAAGGCCCGCGCACTCAGCAGCCAGAAGCGTATGGGGAGCTTCAGCAGTGGGAGGGAGAAGATCTTGCGCTCAAACTCCCGGAACTCATGGCGGATAATCAGCTCGATATCCTCCCCGAAGATGGCCTTGGCTGTAAGTTGTGAGCGTACCAAAGTGCTGCAGTATACCTGTTTTATCTCTTTGTAAGGTATGGCCTCATGCTGCAGTACAAATTCTTCGACCTCAGCCGCGTCGTAGTCGCTGATGAACGTGCGGGCATCGGCGGCGCTGAAGTACCCCTTTTTGGAAACCATGGGGCGGGCATGCCTGATCAAAAAGATTTTGTTTGGCCGTTTGTTCTCTGGTGTTGTACTGCTCAAGGTATAAAGTTGCTGGTGGTATGGCACTGTTTATACGATGCCGGGCCGCAGTGGATTTTCAACAACTGGTATATCTCCAAAGCGCTCCTGGCGGATACGAAGCCACTCGGGCCCCAGTATGCTGTAGTAGATGGTGTCGCGCCTGCGGCCGTCATGCATCAAGGTATGGCTGCGCAAAATACCCTCTTCGGTAGCCCCGGTTTTAAGCATTGCCCGGCGCGATCTCAGGTTCAGCACATCGGTCTTCTGCTCTACACGCTCATATTGCAGTAGCTCAAAGGCATAGGAGAATAGAAGGAATTTCACCTGTTTGTTCATCCCGGTGCCTCGGAAGGCTCTTCCCAGCCAGGTCCAGCCGATCTCCAGTCGCTTGTCCCGGTCCGAAATGTTGCCGAAAGCAGTAGATCCAGCTATGTTTCCGGTAACCTTGTCGACGATCACGAAAACATACCGCAGCTTATTCTTCCTGTCCTGCAGAGCCGCCTGCATCCAGGCTGATAATTCCTGTCTGTTGCTTATCCGAGAAGGCATAAACCGCCAGATGTCCTCGTCGAGCGCAATGGCTTCCAGTTGTGGCAGATCGCTCTCTGAAACTGGTCTGAGAAGTACCAGATCGTTTTCGAGTATAACATCACTGTTGAAATTCATTTGAAAGGAAGTTTTATAGAAGGTATAAAAGGTATAACATACCTGTATCGAGGGGCTAAAGGCCTCACGTCATTTGCCGAGAAATTAACAGAAAAATAAAGAAACATACTAACGTAATCCGGGGAAAGCGCGTATTAGAATTCACTGACAGGGATTGGCCGGCATCTGTACGGTATAGGCGTAGACCACTGCCAATCTCTCAATGCAGCGCTCCGGCGCACTCTACAAAGAAAATTTCTGGGTGATTCAGGCCGCAATGGCCCAAGTGAAGGTGGTCTTATACCTGATCTGTACCCACCATATAATTTAATATTTAGCGAAAGCTCTATTGCATGTCGACATTGTTTGCTGCAGGTATAAGCAGAAATACGGCAGGTGTCAAGCCATTAGCATGAGTAGGCTTGAGTGGAGGCATTAAAGCATTTATTCCAGGCAGAAGATGATACAAAACTTTACAGCAGATAATATGATGAAAGTACCACATTACCCATCCAAGATCTTGATGACGGCAGACACGGTTGGCAGTGTCTGGACCTATGCGCTGGAGCTGACCCGTGCCATGGCCCAGCACGGCACCGAGGTGGCGCTGGCTACCATGGGAGCACCTATGAACGAAGAGCAACGTGAAGAGGCTGAGCGCATCGGCAACCTGACCGTTTATGAGAGTAACTACAAACTCGAGTGGATGGATAACCCCTGGGAGGATGTAGAGAAAGCAGGTGAGTGGCTGTTGCAACTACGCGACGAGGTACAGCCGGATCTGATCCACCTCAACGGATTGGCTCACGGCAGCCTGGACTGGGGTAAGCCTGTGCTTGTTGTTGTGCATTCCTGTGTGCTGTCGTGGTGGAGAGCCGTGAAGAACGAAGAAGCGCCGAAAGCCTGGAAAAAGTACAGCGAGATGGTCCGAAAAGGTCTGCAAGCTGCTGATGTGGTGGTAGCGCCTACACAGGCAATGATGCACCAGGCCGAAGAATTGTACGGGCCTTTTAAGCAAAGCGCGGTGGTGTATAACGGACGTGGACAGCACCATTTCCAGTTTGGTCGCAAAGAGCCCTTCGTATTCAGCCTGGGGCGTGTGTGGGACGAAGCCAAAAATATTTCCATGCTTGCGCACATCGCATCGGACCTGCAGTGGCCGGTATACATTGCCGGTGAGGGGCGCCACCCGGCAACAGGCGAGATTGTGGAGCTTGAGAACGTTCACTTCCTGGGGCAGCTGACTAACAAGGAGGTGTCTGACTGGTTGTCGAAAGCGTCGATTTATGCTTTGCCGGCTAAGTATGAGCCATTTGGGCTGACCGTGCTCGAAGCGGCCATGTCGGGTTGCGCGCTGGTGGTAGGCAAGACCGAAAGCCAGGCGGAGGTATGGGGCAATGCCGCCCGTTACGTGGACCCACGCAGTGCAGACGAACTGCGCGACACCATCAGTAAGCTCATTGACGACGAATTCTGCCGTAATATTATGGCCTGCCGTGCCGTGAAGCGTTCGCATGGTTTTACTGCCGACCAGATGGCGCAGGACTATAGTCACCTGTATGGTCAGCTAATAAATGCGCCGGCCACGGTTTCATAATGATTTGTTATTACTTTTGCGCACCAAACAAGGCAATGCTATGAATATCGTATTACTTGGCCTTTCGATTACATCTTCCTGGGGCAACGGCCATGCCACTACTTACCGCAGTCTGGTGAAAGCACTGCAAAGCAGAGCCCACCAGGTCCTGTTCCTGGAACGTGAGGCCGCCGGCCTGGCAAGCCATCAGGACCTTCCGAACCCAGATTATTGCCAGATTGCCCACTATGCTTCGGCAAGCGATCTGAGCAAGCAATTCACGGAGCAGGTTCGTGAAGCCGACCTGGTGATCGTAGGGTCCAGTCTGGAGGATGGAAAAGCGATTGGGGAGTGGGTATTTAAGACAGCAAGGGGCATTAAGGCCTTTTATGACCTGGATGCTCCAACTACCATCGCCGGGCTTGAGCAGGGAAATCTACCATACCTGAGCGCTGACATGGTGCCGAGGTTTGACCTATACCTGTCCTGCTCAGGCGGACCAACGCTGGAACTGCTGGAACAGAAGTACGGCTCTCCGATGGCTCGTCCGCTTTATTTTTGTTTCGATCCGGAGTTTTATTTCCATGAGTACCGCGAGATAAAGTGGGACCTGGGCTACCTGGGCACCTATTCCGAAGACAGGATGCCTGGCCTGACAAAGTTGATGCTGGACGCAGCCGACCAGTGGCCTGATGGCCGCTTTGCCGTAGCAGGTGCCCGTTACCCAAATGATATGGGCTGGACATCCAATGTAAGCATACTGCAACACCTCACCCCGACACAACACCGCGATTTTTTCAACAGTCAGCGCTTTACGCTCAGCATTGCCCGTGCAGATATGAGCAAGATAGGCTATACACCTAGCATGCGCCTTTTCGAAGCGGCTGCCTGCTGTATACCTGTTATTTCAGACCATTGGGAAGGTATAGAGTCTATATTCGAGCCGGAGACGGAAATATTGATCTCAACAGGAGCAAAAGATACCTTACGCTACCTGCGGGAGATCTGTAACACGGAGCGCAAGACGATCGGTTCGAGGGCCCGCCGCAAAGTGTTGTCGCTGCACACAGCTGACCATCGTGCACAGGAACTGGAAGGCTATGCGGCTGAGCTGATGACACTTAACACACGTGGAGAGAGACAACTGGCCATATAGGCAAGGGTTTTACATCTTTAAATCATCACCATAAGAAGATTTTTGCCATACCTGCTGCTCTATTAACTAAGCAGTAGGTATGGCACTTTTTTGTAAGTAAAGCGGTAATATAGCGCCGCCTCAATCAGGGTAGAAATATATGGGAACCAAAGGTATAGAGCGCTGGAAAACGCTGAAGTCCTACATTGTATTCGAGCACAAGTGGTATACCTTGCGCCGCGACCATGTCGAGCTTCCGGGCGGGCATGTGATGGATGATTACTTTGTGAGCGTGCGACCTGACGTGGTGCTGACCTTCCCGGTAACAGAAGACGGGCATGTGCTGTTTGTGCGGCAGTACAAGCATGCAGCCGGCGATATATTTATAGAACTCCCGGGCGGTGTGATCGATGAACATGAAACAGACCCGCTGGCTGCTGCAAAAAGGGAGCTGCTCGAAGAAACCGGCTATACCTCCGATGAGGTGGAGCCCCTGCTGCAGGTAATCGACAACCCGACCAAGGACACAAACCGCGTCTACTACTTCCTGGTCCGCAACGTAAGGGAGGTGGCGGCACAGGACCTCGACGAAAGTGAGAACATTGAGGTCCTGAAAGTGCCGCTGGATGAGGTAGAGCAAATGATACTGAACGGTGAGATCAACGTGGCAGGTTCTGTGGCTCTCTGTCTGTTGGCCCTCCGGAAACTGGGAAAGTAGCCAGCCGCTAGTTATCAGCTCGCCAGGCTGTACTGGCAATAATGTTGGTGTCTTTCCAGTGCAGGGTATAGCCGGCCCCATTGTGTATCAGGCTGAAATTGGGATGTAACTGTAGTCCTTCGGTTAGCTCCTGCACAAGGTCCGGATGTACGACTGGGCTGAATCCGTTGCGTATCAGGCGGCGTTGCCAAGCCTCATTGCGCTCGTGGCGTTCCACCCGGTCCATACCTTCGCAGGATACCACATTGATGATCTCCCTTCCAAAGAACTCCTGCTCAATAACCTGCCGCTCCGGCATATCCTGCGGCAGCAGCGTGTCCAGTACATCGAACACGGTATGGTAATGGCGAAGCGACTCGCGTAGGCGTGGCAGGTAGTCCAGTTTGTTGTGCTCTGAGTCTGGCTCGGTCAGCGTAAACACAAGTGGCTTCAAGTCCCTGATCTGGCGCAATATGCTGTCGCGCTGGTCAGGCTGCGCTACCAGTTGGTCAGGTATGTGGTGAAGTGTCAGGGCAGAGTTAACCACCAGGGCCTGAGCAGGGGCAATGTGGAGTGTGCCCAGGTCAAAGTCCTCCAGCCTGGATGCAATGCCCTCGTAGCTGAATGGGATACCGAGCCTCTGTGCATGTTCCTCCAAACGTATACCTGTCTCCCGCAGTCGGCGCGTCGGCTCCTCACCGCTATCCGGAATGTCTATACCTGTCAGGTGCAGTACAGGGCTGCCGTCGGGCAATTTCGCCAGCTGCTCCATGAGGTGAAACCACTGCAGACCGCTTCCTATACCTAAATCGAGCAGGTATACCTCCCTCGCTCCAGAAATGGCAGATAGAATGATATGATTGGCAAACCGATGCCCAAACGAAACCAGCGGTGTCGCGTTGACCAGCACATTGAAGGCTGAGATCATGTCCATGACGCCAAAAGTGGAGTTGTAGAGGTTGCCGGCGTGGTGTGAGTTTTGCTGAGTTTTGGCTGCGAAAGCCTTTGCAAAGGCGAGTGCCACTCTGGCCTCTGCGTTGTTCAGGCCAGAAGCTGCAGTCATCAGTTCATTGATTCTTTCAGCTGCATGTTCGGCAGGAGCATGTTGCAGGCCGGTGCCTGTCTGCAGCACCTGTGCCAGTAGGGGCTGGTGCGGGTATAGGGCAGCAGGGTTAAGAGCGTTTTCTAGCATATAGATCAGGTATAGTTGATGCTCATCCGGGCCGATGGTAAGGCGAAGGGTATAGTTATCCTCCGTACGGCGTGTATGTATGTCGTTTTCAAGCAGGTGCTTGTCGATCACCTCGGCTTTAATGCCGGCGTCGAGCAGCAGAAAGTTGCTCTGCGATGGCCAGTAATGCACGCCCAACCGCTGCAGCGCCTGCTCCAGTTTGGCCTTTCCGGCTTGGGTGGCTTCCATTGTATGGTTTATGAAATGCTCATCCTCCAGCGCTGCCTGCGCGGCAACCTGCGCCAGGTGGTTCACATTGTAAGGCTGCTTTACCTCTAGCACTTGTTTTATCAGGCTCTCCTGCGCGATCATGTACCCTATTCGGAGCGAAGCAAGACCATAGGCTTTGGAAAAGGTGCGCAGGATGATTAAGTTAGGAAATTTCGGGAGTAGAGATAATGCATCGCCATAGTCCGTGGCCGTCACATATTCTATATAGGCCTCGTCCACGACCAGTATCACATGCGAGGGCAGGCGGTGCAGCAAATACTCCAGTTCCGATATGGGCAGATAAGTACCCGTCGGGTTGTTAGGGTTGCAGAGAAAGCAAAGCCTGGTAGAATCATCGGCCTTATTTAGCAGAGAGTGAACATCTACCTCGTAGCTGCTTGTAAGCGGTGCTACCCGAAAAGGAATTTGCAAGGCCTGCGCCTCTTGCCTGTACAATGGGTAGGAGGGGCTTAGAGAAATTACGCTGGCAGCCCGGTCCGAACCACAAAACCTGCGCACCAACAAAGAGATCAGCTCAGCAGACCCGCTGCCGACAATGATTTCTGAAGTGCTTATACCCAGCCTTAACGCTAGCGCGGTACGCAAGCAAGCAGCGTCCGGATGCGGATAGCTGTTGACCTCCAACAATGCGTTCTGCAAGGCTTCTTTCACTTTGGGGGAAGTGCCAAAAAGGTTTTCGTTTGAGGCTGCGCGATAGGCGGGTCTTTTGTTCCCCATGGGGTGTGAATTAAGGAAAGCGTAAATAAGTTTTAGGGTGCTATTTTAGCAATATAGAAATTTAAAAATGAAATATCGGTTAATTGGTATGCATGTACACAAAGTTTATTTTGTGAATTCTTTTATTTTTAATAGTATATCTGTAAGATGTTGAATAGCAGAAACTAAGATTTAAAATTTGTTGTATATACAATAGTTGCAAAGTCTTAAATATGAAATTAGAAGAAGAACTAAGGATGAATAAATTCAGGAGTGCCTTTCAGAAAGCCTCTTTGAATCTGATGTTTACGGGAGAGTGGCTGATGGCGCGTGTAGACAGCCTGTTAAAACCTTATGATATCTCGTCGCAGCAATATAACGTGTTGCGGATTTTGAGGGGACAACAGAGCAAACCGCTCAATCTCTATGCCATTCAGGAGCGTATGCTCAACCGCATGTCCAATGCGACACGACTGGTGGAGAAGCTGCGCCTGAAAGGATTGGTGACGCGGGAGCAGTGCGAAGCGAACCGCCGAAAAGTAGAGATCGCGATCACTGACAAAGGCCTTCAACTGCTGGACAAACTCGATCCTCTGATGCAGCAGCTCGAAGAGGATACGTTTAAGAATATCTCAGAAGCTGAGGCCGCAAAGTTCAGCGATACCCTCGACGCGATCCGCGAATAGAACAAGGCCGTCGACATTAGCACTTTACGTCTAACCTGCTGCCAGGCGGGTACGTTATACCTGAACCAATCTTAATGAATAGCTATGGAACAGGAACAGACAACATTATTGAAAGATTATTCTCTGGAGGAAAAGGGCGCATACCTGGCTGCCCTGGCAACAATGGCTTCTGCCGATGGGCATGCCTCTGAGGAAGAACTCGAATTTTTGAAAATTCTGGGCGAAGCGGCCGATATGCCCGAAAATGTAGAGCAGGAGGTGTTGGAGATAGCCAAAAATCCTTCTCAAATTAGCTTGCAGCGTGTGCTGGATGTGCTCAAAAAGAGCCAGCTGCGCTTCTCCTTCATTACCGACATCATCAGCTTTGCCAAAGCTGACGGCCAGTATACCCCGGAAGAGCAGAAGCGTATTCAGGAGATGGCCGACTACCTGGGCGTGGATCAGAAGCAATTTAGCCTGCTGGAGCAGTTCGTGAACAAAGCCGACGATGCGCAGCAACACGGGGAAGACCCAACTTCACAGTCCTTCATGAGCAAGAACGGTTTTAGCGATATGTTCAAAAATGCGGGCATATCGCCCCAGATGGTTCAGGGCATATTGGGAGTAGCAGCTCCTATCATACTGGCCCGCTTGATGAGTGGCGGTAAACGACGCCGTGGCGGTATGATGGGAGGCATGGGCGGCGGTCTGTTAGGTGGCCTGCTCGGCGGCCTGATGACGGGTCGTGGCGGCTTGATGGGTGGCGGACGCCGCTCCACCAGCGGCCTGGGCTCGATGGCCTCGGTACTGGGTGGGCTGAATGGCAGGAGCCGCTACGGCAGCATGGGCTCCGGTGGACTGGGTGGACTGTTGGGCGGTCTGCTTGGCGGCGGTAAGCAGGGCGGCGGTACCAGCTGGTAGGTATAGCCGGGAATGTAAATCACCTTTTACAAGGTATAGACTTAGGATTAGAGCTGGAGGCTTAAAATGTCTCCAGCTCTTTTTTTGTGATGGACTGACCAAATCAGATATTATATATTTCGTAGCTTTAGGGAGCACTTTTCAAATTGATCGGACACGATGATAAAAAGTAAACTTCTATACCTGGTACTGGCGCTGAGCCTAAGCTTTTCTGCCTGCCAGCAACAGCCGCAACAGCCCACTGTAACCACCCAAACACAATCTACTGAAGCCAAGGTATACTACCCGGGCAAAGACAATAACTGGGAGAAGAAGCAACCGGAGCAGGTAGGTATGGACGCCACGCTGCTTCAAGAAGCGGTTGCCTGGGCCAAGCAGCAGGAAACCACCCA
>JAJLKL010000120.1:0-2329 GCA_033838975.1 Hymenobacteraceae bacterium
AGCTTTGCGTCCGGCTCCATACCCTCCGTTACTTCCGGGTATCTCAGCTTCTTCAGCACATTCAGTCCGTTCATCAGCTTAGTGTAGCCTTTGCGCGCCGCCTGCAGGGCCTCATTGCTAAAGTCGAGGGTGCTGCGGTAGTGTGCCTGAAGTATAAAGAAGCGGATCGTCATCGGGGAGTACTTTTCCTCCAGCATCGCGTGGTTGCCGCTGAATAGCTCACTCAGGTTGATAAAGTTGCCCAGCGATTTGCCCATCTTCTGCCCGTTTACCGTGATCATGTTATTATGGATCCAGTACTTAGCGGCATCGGTGTGGTTGTTACTGGCCTGGCTCTGCGCTATCTCGCATTCGTGGTGCGGGAACATCAGGTCTAGTCCACCTCCATGAATATCAAAGGTAGTGCCAAGATATTTGCGGCTCATGGCCGAGCACTCCAGGTGCCAGCCCGGGAAACCGTCGCTCCACGGCGATGGCCAGCGCATGATGTGCGAAGGCGAGGCTTTTTTCCAGAGCGCAAAGTCCAGCGGGGAGCGTTTGTCGCTTTGCCCTTCGGTGTCGCGGGTGTTTGCCATCAGGTCCTCGATTACGCGGCCAGACAGCTTGCCATACTTGTGCGCCTTGTTGTAAGCCGGCACATCAAAGTATACCGAGCCGTTCACCTCATACGCTAGGCTATTATCCAGTATCTCCTGTATCATCTCGATCTGCTCGATGATGTGGCCTGAGGCGCGCGGCTCAATATCCGGACGCAGCACGTTCAGTTTGTCCATGTCCTGGTGGTAAATGTTGGTGTAGTGCTGCACTACCTCCATCGGCTCCAGGTGCTCCAGCTTGGCTCTTTTTTCGATCTTGTCCTCGCCTTCGTCGGCATCGTTCTCGAGGTGGCCAACGTCTGTGATGTTTCTCACGAAGCGTACTTTGTACCCCTGGTATTTCAGGTAGCGGTACAGCACATCAAAGGTAACGGCGCTGCGGGCATGGCCCAGGTGCGGTTCTCCGTAAACAGTTGGGCCGCACAGGTACATCCCCACAAAGGGGGCGTGCAATGGCTCAAACTCTTCTTTCTTTCGCGTCAGCGTGTTGTATAGGTTCAGTTTCTGTTGCATGGTTATTCAAAGTATAGGCACCTGTGGTAGCCTCACTTAATCTGTTGCCTTTATACTTATTGGCGATTCTGGTTCAAAACTATAAAATATTGCGCTCTTTCTCCTAACGCTACTCTACTGCCTTTGGCTGCAGCACATACTTTGCAGATATCGGGAAATGGTCCGAAAGCCCCATATCGTAGTGCGTAACGAATTCATAGGCCTTTAACTCTTCGCTGTAAAACTGGTTATCGATGCGCAAAAACGGCAACGGGCCATTGTATGTGGCCCCCACCCCAGACCCGGCCTCCACAAAAGCATTCTTCAGCTGCTTTGCCAGTTCATTGTAAGTATAGCTAAACGGGATATCGTTAAAGTCGCCGCACACGATAACGGGATAAGGCGACTCGCTGATATGCTCCAGCAGCAGCTCTACCTGGTTACCCCTTGCAATAAAGCCACGCTTCAAACGCCGGGCCAGGTTACGGCCTTCTTTCTTAAAACTCTCTTCGTTTCCGATAGCCGAGTACGTGTTCTCAATGTCCTGCGACTTAATGCTCATAGATTGCAGGTGCGCCGTGTATACCCTGATGGTATCGCCTTTTACATTAACATCAGCCCATATGCCCCTGTTAACGTTAGACTCACCGAAACGAATCACCCCCCTGTTCACGATCGGGTACTTCGAGAAGATCACAATGCCTACATCTGCCTTGTTGCGGTCTACATACGAAACAGAGAAAAACCTGTACCTGTCGTAGCGGGTTCCTATTTTGCTGATGGTGTTGTAAGTGCTGGAGCCGCGGTTGCTGTAAAACTCCTGCAGGCAAATGATGTCGGCCGGATGCGTGGCAACCCAATCGATCATGTCTGTAGAGGCTTCCAGTTCGCTTCCGTCATGGTCGGCGTATGCGTTAAACACGTGTGTGTTAAAGCTGAGCACCTGCAGCGTTTTTGCCTCTTCACTCAGCTCCTCCGAAAAATTAACTGAGAACAAACGTGCGTAGTATCCCCAGCCAAGTACAAGCACCGACAGCGGAAGCACCAGCAGCCATGAGCGGCGCAGCAGCCAGTAAAGCAGGAACAGGAAGTTTAGTACCAGTGGGGCAGGCAGCGAAAAAGCGATGAAAGCCGCAGGCCAGAACTTTTCCGGCGGAACCTGCAGGCATATCACCCCCGCAAGTATCCAGAGCACCACCAGGGTGTTCAGCACAAGCCACACGCGCCTACGGAAAGATTTG
>JAJLKL010000121.1:0-4701 GCA_033838975.1 Hymenobacteraceae bacterium
GGTCCTTGCGGAAATCCTCCAGCGGCAGGCGCTCGAAAGGCTTCAGCCGGATGCTGCCGGGGCAGTAAACCAGCCCGTGCAGTTCGTTTGGTAGTTGCTCCTGCAGTTCGTTGTCCAGCTGCAGTACATCCAGGGTAATGTTCTGCGTGCCCAGCTGCTTCAGCTCGTCTGACACATGCCTGGAGGCGGTGATCACCTCGGCTCCGGCCTTTGTTAAGGCCTGCGCTATGGTAAGGCCGATGCCGGAGGAGGCGCCTACCACGAGTATGGTCTTGTCGTTTAATGTCATGTTGTACAGGTTTTCTGATTGAACCGTAACCGCGCGGATTTGTTCAGACAGGTACCATAAGATACTCCATCAGGTACTCGAGGAGGGAATTGATCAAGTCAGGCCTTGGGTATTTCATACGCATGTTATCCGGTTGATGGCTTTATCTTTTCCGGCCTTGTGTTAACTTTAAAAATCGAAAGGGAAAGGAATGAACATCCTGGTTATAGAAGACGAGCCTAACGTTGCCTCATTTATCCGGAAAGGACTGCAGGAGCAGTCGTATGAGGTGGATGTGGCGCACGATGGGCTGGAAGGCAAAGGCCTGGCCCGCCAGAAGGACTATGACCTGATCATACTGGATATCATTCTGCCAAACTGCAGCGGGCTCGAGATTTGCCAGGAGATCCGGAAGAGCAACCCCCATGTTCCCGTCCTGATGCTCACAGCACTGGGCACCACCGATGACGTAGTAACGGGGTTGAGTGCCGGAGCCGATGATTACCTGGTCAAGCCCTTCAAGTTTAAAGAGCTGCTGGCGCGGGTGCGGGCATTGCTGCGGCGCAGTAGCCTGGGCCAGGAGAGCGGTAAGCTAAGTGTGGCAGACCTGACCATGGACCTGAACGCCAAGACTGTGCGTCGTGGCGAAAGAGAAATCAAGCTGACGGCAAAGGAGTTTGCGCTGCTCGAGTACTTTATCCGGAACAAAGGCAGGGTGCTGTCCCGCCTTGACCTGCTGGAGAATGTGTGGGAGCTTAACTTCGACCTGAACTCCAACGTGGTGGAAGTGTACGTAAATTACCTGCGTAATAAGATAGACAAGGATTTTGAGCACAAGCTGCTGCACACCGTGATCGGGATGGGCTATGTGCTGAAGGAGGAGAGGTAGCGATATGACGTTCAGAACCCGGCTTACGATCACCTTTACGGCATTGGTAGCCGCCATTATCATGGTGCTGAGCCTGTTCATTTACTTTTTTTCTGAGCGCTATACCCGCAACGAGTTCCTGACGCGCCTGCGCGAAAGGGCCTACGTTACCGCCCAGGTATACCTGGAGGAGGATGAGCTGAGCCGGAGAAGCTTTGAGAAAGTGAGAAACCAGTTTCTGCAGAAGCTGCCGGAAGAGGTGGTCTACATTTACACCAAAGACCGGGAGCCGGCCTTCAGGCTCGATACCGTAACGCTCAACACCACCGACTACATCTTTGATTACATGGACGAGCACCAGACTATTGACTTCAAAGTGAATGGCCGGCAATGGGTGGGGCTGTCCTACAGCGATAACCAGGGGGAGTTCTATATTCTTATCTCAGCCGTGGACAGGTATGGGCAGAGCAAGCTCCGGAACCTGCAGCGGGTGCTGATCATCTGCTTCCTGTGCAGCGTTGTTTCGGTGTACGTGGTGGGGCGCTTTCTGTCCCGGCTGGTGCTCAGGCCTATCGCCGACATTGTGCAGCAGGTAAACAAGATCCGGGCCTCTAACCTGCACCTGCGGCTGCAGCAGCCGGGAGACAAAGACGAGGTGGCGGAGCTCTCCAGGACCTTTAACCAGATGCTGGACCGCCTGGAGACTTCCTTTGACATGCAGAAGAACTTTATCTCCAACGCCTCTCACGAGCTGCGCAACCCGCTTACGGCCATCAGCGGAGAGATAGAAGTGGCCCTGCTCCGGCAGCGCAGCCCCGAAGAATACATCGCCTCCCTGGAGACCCTGCAGAAAGAGACCAACCGCCTCGAAAAACTCACCAGCGACTTGCTGAACCTGGCTCAAACCGGCTTCGACGAGGCGGAGGTGAGGCAGGAAGAGGTGCGCCTGGACGAACTGGCGATGGACTGTGTCGCTGAGTTGCGGCAGTCGCCTGTCCGTCTGGAGATGGAGGAGATGCCGGACAACCCGCAGGCGCTTACCATACGCGGCAGCTACAGCCTGCTCCGGATCGCCCTGCAAAATGTGCTGGAGAATGCCCTCAAGTTCTCGGACCATCAGGAGGTGCTCCTGAAGCTGCATTTTAGAGGGAGCGAGTTGGAGCTGCAGGTCCAGGATAAGGGCATCGGCATACCTGCCGTCGATCTTCCGCACATCTTTCAGCCCTTTTACAGGGCCAGCAATGCCCGTGGGCGCAGCGGCACCGGCATCGGGCTCTCCCTTACCGAAAAGATTGTAAAACTCCACGGCGGCACCCTGCACGTTTCATCCGAAGCGGGGAGGGGAACGCGTGTCAGCATCCTGTTTAAGGTATAAACCCGCATTCCGGCAGCCTGAACCCCTGCAGGTTGGTTCTTCTTCAGCCCGTGTTCACAGAACCATAACCTTCTGAGGCGAAATCCGGTATTATCAGCAGCTGAGGGATAGTATTTAACTTTCCTAATATTTAAACCTCCGGTTTAGAATCGCTATCATAAAGTATGAATGTCTGCATACTGTGTGTGGCAGCTGCAGATCCTTTTGCATCAATGGTTAACACTTTACTACATCTCACCTTATATGAAAATTAAAAAAGTGCTAGTCGCCAACCGCGGCGAGATTGCAATACGTGTGCTGCGTGCCTGTACTGAGCTGAACATCGAAACGGTGGCCATCTATACCTACGAAGACCGGTACTCGCTACACCGCTACAAGGCTGATGAGGCTTATCAGATCGGTAAGGATAACCAACCGCTGCAGCCCTACCTCGACATCGACGGTATCATTCAGATCGCCAAGGAGAACGGTGTTGACGCGATCCACCCGGGGTACGGCTTCTTGTCGGAGAATCAGCATTTCTCGCGCAGGTGCGCCGAGAACGGGATCATCTTCATTGGCCCTAAGCCTGAGGTGATGGCCTCACTGGGCGATAAGATCGCGGCTAAGAAGGTTGCCGTTGAGTGCGAAGTGCCCATTATCCAGAGTAACCAGGAGGACCTGAACACCTATGAGATAGCGTTGGAGGAAGCGCACCGGATCGGGTACCCGCTGATGCTGAAGGCGGCTGCCGGCGGCGGTGGGCGCGGCATGCGTGTGATCCGGGATGACGAGCAGCTGGAGAAGGCATTCTTCGAGGCCAAGAACGAGGCGCAGAAAGCCTTCGGCGACGACACGCTTTTCCTGGAGAAGTACGTGGAGAACCCAAAGCACATCGAGGTGCAGATCGTGGCGGATAATGCCGGTAACATCACGCACCTGTTTGAGCGCGACTGCTCCGTGCAGCGCCGTTTCCAGAAAGTGGTGGAGGTGGCCCCTGCCATTACCCTGGATGAGGAGGTGCGCCAGAAGCTTTACGACTATGCCATCCGCATCTGCAAGGCGGTGCACTATAATAACGTGGGCACGGTGGAGTTCCTGGTGGAGCCGCACACCAACAACATCTTCTTTATTGAGGTGAACCCGCGTATCCAGGTGGAGCACACGGTAACGGAGATGATCACGGGCATTGACCTGATCAAAACGCAGATCTACATTGCCGACGGCTATACCTTAGACGATGACGAGGTGCTGCTGGGGCCGGACCATACGGTGCGCGCCAATGGGGTTGCCATACAGTGCCGCATCACAACTGAAGATCCTGAAAATGACTTCAAGCCGGACTACGGTACTGTGATCGCCTACCGCAGCGCGGGTGGCTTCGGTATACGCCTTGACCAGGGGAGTGTGTACCAGGGGGCCAAGATCAGCCCGTTTTTCGACTCGCTGCTGGTGAAGGTATCCACACATGCGCCTACATTGGCGCATGCCGCCACTAAAATGTCGCGCACCCTGGATGAGTTCCGCATCCGTGGGGTGAAACATAACATCCAGTTCCTGCAAAATATCATCAACCACCCGGAGTTCCTGTCCGGGGAGTACACCGTTGATTTTATCAAGAGCCATCAGGAGCTGTTTGTGTTCAAGCAGCGGAAAGACCGCGCCACCAAAATGCTGACTTTCCTGGCCGATGTGATCGTGAATGGAAACCCGGATGTAAGGTTTCATGACAAGGACAAAGTGCTGCGGAAGCCCGATTACCATGGCTTCAACCTCGCCAAGCCTTATGAAAAAGGCACCAAAGACCGCCTGACGGAGCTGGGACCGGAGGAGTTTGCCAAATGGGTGCGCCACGACCCGAAAATCCACTACACCGATACCACCTTCCGGGATGCACACCAGTCGCTGCTGGCTACCCGCATGCGTACCTTTGACATGATGAAGGTGGCCGAGGCCTTTGCCAAAGACCACCCGCAGACGTTCAGTATGGAAGTATGGGGCGGGGCCACCTTTGATGTGTGCCTGCGCTTCCTGCACGAAGACCCTTGGGACCGCCTGGCGCAGATCCGCAAAGCGGTGCCAAATATCCTGCTGCAGATGCTCATCCGCGGCTCCAACGGCGTAGGCTACAAGGCTTACCCGGATAACCTGATAGAATCCTTTGTGGAGAAATCGTGGGAGACCGGCGTGGACGTGTTCCGCATCTTCGAC
>JAJLKL010000122.1:0-1472 GCA_033838975.1 Hymenobacteraceae bacterium
TCTATACCACACGAGACATGATAAATCCGTACCTTTGCTTTGGTGTTGATCCTGTATGCAGCTCATACAGGATCAACAAGTAAGAAGAAATTAACAGTAAAAATATGAACGTAGGAGATCGTGTGCGCCTGATGTCTGGCCGCGAGGAAGGCATTATTACGCGCATCCTGGATAATAACATAGTGGAGGTAGCCATCGACAATGATTTCACCATACCGGTGGCGCGTCGTGAGGTGGTGGTGATTGCAGCGGAGGAGCAGAAGAACCTGCGCAAGGAGGAAGAGGAACCCAGGCCTGCCAAAAAGAAAGAATCGGTTGCTCCCGTGCTGGCTACGCAAGGTATATACCTGGCGCTGGTGCACCAGTCAGAAGAGCTGCTGGCGGTAACCGTGGTTAACAACACCGATCATGATGTGCTTTTTACAAGCGGCGAAGAACGCGACAACAAGTACCGCGGCCTGCAGAACGACAAGCTGGCACCGAAGGCAACACGCGTTATCACGCACTACCACCTGAAGGATTTTGAAAAGTGGCCGGGCCTGCTGATCCAGTTTATCCAGCACCGCAACGGCAGCGCTACTTTGTATGAGCCTGTTACAAAGCGGGTACAGTTCCGGGCAAACTCTTTCTACAAGAGCAAGAAAACAGCTCCTGTGCTCAACAAGGAGGCATACCTGTTCCAGCTAGACCAGAAGCCTGTAATAGTAAATACAGATCAGATAAAGGAGCAGCTGGTGGAGGCTACGGCCCAACACGAGAACTTTAAGCTGCAGGCCCCGGAGCACGAAATAGACCTGCACATCGAGCAGCTGGTAGAGGACCACAGCGGCATGAGCAACAGCGCCATGCTGAAACTGCAGCTGGAAACCTTTCAGGATGCGCTGGACAGAGCCATGGCTGCCAACATGCACGAGATCGTGTTCATTCACGGCGCAGGCAATGGTGTGCTGCGTAAGGAGATCCAGAAGATACTGAGCCGTACGCCTGGCATTAAGTACTTTGAGGATGCTAAAAAAGAAAAGTTCGGCTACGGCGCCACCCTCGTAAGACTAAAATGAGTTCTGAGTCACGAGTTATGAGTTATGAGTAATATGAACATTGAGCGTCCAGCTTCTGACTCGAGACTCAGAATTCTTAACTCAGCACTCAATTCCGAACCTCCGGTTCGGAATTACTGTTATCTTTGCAGTACAAGTATTAACAGCAAGCCGTCTTATCGCTGCTCCCCCCAGGGAGGAGAGGAAAGTCCGGGCAACACAGAGCATCCTACTTCCTAACGGGAAGGGGCCGTTCCGGAGACGGAAAGGCTACAGCCAGTGCCACAGAAAATTACCGCCTCTCGCAAGAGAGGTAAGGGTGAAAAGGTGCGGTAAGAGCGCACCAGCGGCTGGGTGACCAGTCCGGCTGGGTAAACCTTAGGAGTTGAAAGACCAAATAGGCTGACAGCGCCTCGCTTCGGCGGGGCTAAGGGC
>JAJLKL010000123.1:0-5666 GCA_033838975.1 Hymenobacteraceae bacterium
GTACCCGTCGGTACCAGCGAAATAAAACATTATGAGGTGAGTGGCTTAGGCTTGACGAATGGAGCTAAGGTTTCTCTTAATGTTGGTGATAATACCAGTCCTTTCACTATCTCAACTTCGGAAAACTCTGGCTTTGGAAAATCAGTTGAGTTATCAGGTGTGGCAAATAATAAGCTGGCTCCAACAATAATTTACGTTAGATATGCCCCGCAGGCTATCGGGACTAATAAAGAGTCTATCCTGCATTCTCAGGGAACAACTTCAAGCACGTTAACTATCAATGCAACTGCTGCGGCCCCTCTTCCTGTCGAGCTTATTTCCTTCAAAGCCGAAACACAGCAAAACAGCATACAGCTCAAGTGGAAGACAGCATCAGAAACAGACAACTCTCACTTTGAAGTAGAAGTGTCTCAGGATGTGAAGAGCGGGTTTGCAAAAGTAGGAGAAGTGAAAAGCAAGGTTACCAATAGTGTGGTAACTACCGCTTATACCTATACGCACAACTACAGCGGCAACGCTGCTACGCTTTACTACCGCCTGAAGCAGGTGGACCTGGATGGTACCTATGCCTATAGCAAAGTAGTGTCGGTAGAGCCAGTGGTTAAGCCGGTGCAGCAGGAGATGATTGTGGTGGCACCTAACCCGCTGATCTATAACTCTAAAGTGTTCATCACCTCTGAGAGCAGCGGGAAAGCAGTGCTGCGCCTGTCTTCTATAGCGGGCAAGCAGGTGTATTTCAGGGAGGTAGATGTGGAGCAGGGGCAAAATACTTTACAGCTGCCGCTTTATGACCAGCTTCAGAAAGGCCTGTATGTGCTGACGGTAGAGCTGAACGGTAGATTATACACTGTGAAAGTAATAAAACAATAGTTCTACTTTTTCCGAAAAGCAAAGGCCCGGTACTGAGAAAGTGCCGGGCCTTTGCTTTTCGGAAAAAGTACTCATAAGGCCGTACCAGAGCAGCTCCTCTGGGATGCGTGCAGTATATAAACTTCTGAAACATTGGTTTATTCAGAAGCAAGCTTTAATTTTGAAAGATTACAAAACCACAGAAAACTGATGCAAAAAGACACAGCCATATTTGACCTTATAGCAAAAGAAAAAGCCCGCCAGACACACGGAATCGAACTGATTGCCTCTGAGAACTTTGTATCGGAGCAGGTAATGCAGGCGATGGGCAGTGTAATGACAAATAAGTACGCTGAAGGCCTGCCAGGCAAGCGCTATTACGGTGGTTGCGAGGTGGTAGACCAGTCGGAGCAATTGGCTATCGATCGTGCGAAGGAGCTTTTCGGTGCCGAGTGGGTAAACGTTCAGCCGCACTCTGGCGCGCAGGCTAACTCGGCTGTGATGCTGGCTGTGCTTCAGCCAGGCGACAAGATCCTTGGTTTTGACCTGTCGCACGGTGGCCACTTAACGCACGGCTCTCCGGTAAACTTCTCCGGTAAACTGTACAACCCGACGTTCTACGGGGTGGAGCAGGAAACCGGCCTGATCGACTTTGACAAAGTGGTAGAGACGGCTCGCCGTGAGCGCCCGAAGCTCATCATCTGCGGTGCCTCTGCCTATAGCCGTGACTGGGACTATAAAAAACTGCGTGAAGCTGCTGACGAGGTAGGCGCCCTTTTACTGGCGGATATCTCCCACCCTTCCGGCTTGATCGCCCGCGGTTTGCTGAACAACCCGTTTGAGCACTGCCACATCGTAACCACTACCACGCACAAGACCCTTCGGGGCCCGCGTGGTGGTATGATCATGATGGGCAAAGACTTTGAGAACCCCTTCGGACTGAAGACACCGAAAGGCGAGACACGCATGATGTCGTCCGTGCTGGATGGCGCCGTGTTCCCTGGTACGCAGGGCGGCCCACTGGAGCACGTGATAGCGGCAAAGGCTGTGGCGTACTTCGAGGCACTTTCTGATGATTATATGGGTTATATCAGGCAGGTACAGCAAAACGCACAGGCCATGGCCAAGGCGTTTGTAGAGCGCGGCTACAACATCATCTCAGGTGGTACAGACAACCACATGATGCTGATCGACCTGCGCTCTAAAGGTATAACAGGTAAGCTGGCCGAGAACACGCTGGTGAAAGCAGACATCACCATCAACAAGAACATGGTGCCGTTCGATGACAAGTCGCCATTCGTGACCTCTGGTATGCGTGTGGGTACGGCTGCCATCACAACCCGTGGCCTAAAGGAGAACGATATGGACCGCATTGTGGAATTCATGGACCAGGTGCTGACAAACCACGACAACGAGAGCAAGATCGGTGCTGTGCGCAAAGACGTGAACGACTGGATGCAGCAGTATCCGCTTTTCGCTTATTAATTAGGTATAGATTAGATTACAGGAGCCACTTTTGATGGATCAACCATACATGGATGAGGAGCAACCGCAGGAGATGTCCTTTGTGGACCACCTGGAGGAGTTACGGTGGCACCTCATCAGGGCTTTAGCAGCCATTTTGGTATTTGGCACGGCCGCCTTCCTGGCAAAGGGCTTTGTGTTTCATGACATCATTCTGGCCCCCTCCCGCACCGACTTCCTGAGCTACAGGTTTATGTGCGAAGTGGGGCAGTGGATAGGCTCTGATGTGCTCTGTATCGAGGACATGGGCTTTACCATCCAGAGCCGGCAGATGAGTGGGCAGTTTACGATGCACCTGCTGGTGTCGGCTGTGCTGGGCCTGGCCTGCGCCTTCCCGTACGCCTTCTGGGAGATCTGGCGCTTTATCAGCCCGGGGCTATACGCGCAGGAGCGGAAAAACTCACAGGGTGCGGTCTTCTTCGTATCTATACTTTTCATGATGGGCCTGCTGTTCGGCTATTACGTGGTGTCGCCTATCTCGATCAACTTCCTGGCAGGCTATCAGGTAGACCCGAGCATTGTAAACGAGTTTGACCTGTCTTCCTACATCTCCACCCTGACCACGCTGTGCCTTTCCTGCGCGTTTATGTTCGAGATGCCCGTGATCGTATACTTCCTGACAAAGGCCGGCCTGATCACGCCGGAGGTGATGAAGCTGTACAGACGACATGCGATTGTGGTGATCCTGGTGATAAGCGCCGTGATCACACCGCCGGATGTGATCAGCCAAATGCTGATCTCCCTACCGCTGGTGTTGCTCTACGAGGCGAGTATTAGCATTTCACATTCTATCCGTAAAAAGGACTTAAAGAGACTTAACGAAAACAATACAATCTAATGGCACTAAACATTGCAATAGGAGGAGACCATGCTGGTTTTACGTATAAAGCCATGCTGAAGGAGGTGCTGGAGGAGCTAGGGCACAAGGTACAGGACTTTGGCCCTCACTCAGAGGCCTCTGTGGATTACCCGGACCATGTGCACCCGTTGGCCAAGTCCGTGATCAACAAGGATGCTGACTTTGGCATCCTGATCTGCGGCAGCGGCAACGGGGTGGCCATGACAGCCAACAAATACCAGGAGATACGCGCGGCCCTGTGCTGGACGCCTGAGCTAGCCAAACTGGCACGAGAGCACAACAATGCGAACATCCTTTGCATACCAGCCCGATTCGTGTCGGAGGAGACTGCAAAGGACATGGTTCAAGCCTTTCTAAGTACGGACTTTGAGGGTGGTCGCCACCTGAACCGAGTAAACAAAATAGCCGCTTGTTAAAGCGGCTATTTTTATTTTAACCTGTACACGTCCGGCGTGTCGGTTCGCTCATACCTGCCGAAAATGCTAGGTAGCTTATAGGAAAGTTCCGGCATCAGGCCTGCTTTGTCTACAATGTGGGTCGGCATCTCGTGCCTGAGGTTCTCATGGATCTCATAGATTGCCTGGTACTCATTCAGCCTGCCGAAGTGCCGCTGTGCCAGTTCCCAGTTCAGGTATGGGGTAATGGGCTTGTTCTGAATGTAGTAGTCGATATCGTTTCCCAGCACCAGTACAGTGCTGTTCTCCAGAGGTATCTTCTGATCCTGGTGCAGTAAGAGCGGCGATTCATCCAGCATCAGGTACTGGTTAATGCCCAGCTTCAGCCGGTAGCGCAGCACCAGTACGCAGAGTAGCATCACCAGGAAAAACGTGTTCAGAATCCAGCGTTTCCTGCCTGAGCTAAAGAAGAACTCGCTGAAATATGCTATGGTAGGCAGCACAAGTATAAAGGTGGCCACGGTAATTTCGTCCCGGGTAAAGATCACCAGGAAGCTCACTACCAGCCACACCCACATAAGCTGCTGGAACTTTACCTGGAACACCAGGCGTTGGGGCAGCGAGGCGGCGCTAAAGATTGACACCAGCAAGACCAGGGCCGGTATGGCCATCAGCTTTGCCACATCGGCCGGAGGGCGCAAAAAAGCCACCTGCAGGTGCCACGGACGCAGCAGGTGCAGTTCTATAAACTCCGCCGTGGTGTCTGTATACATATAGTAGGTCATCAGCACGGCGTACGGAAAGGCAAAGCCGCAAATCAGCAGCAGCGAGCTACGGAAGGTTCTGGAGGCAAAGAACACCACAGCCAGAAGCCCCATCACCAGAAACATGGCCAGCGGCAGGTAGCTCATCGCGGCCAGCCCCAGCATAAACCCACCCACAAACAGGCGGTTGTTCTCATACCCCTCCCGCGAGAGGGTGATGATGTAGGGCAGCGACAGGATGATAAAGGTGTTGCCGATGAGCAGTGGCGTGAGCATGTTAAACTCAAACGAGAGGCTTCCCAGCACCAGGTAGATCAGGGCGGGCAGGTAGCTTTTGCTTGGGTACACGTTGTGCCGGTTCAGGATGCTGTTGAGCAGCAGCGCCTGCAGCAGCAGCAAACCCAAAGCCGTCAGTCGGTACGCCAGAAAGGACCTGCCTGCCGTCACGTCAAGGAGCCAGAACACCAGCGCCGACAGAGGTGCTGTGTTATCGAAGGTGTCGCGGTACATGGCGTAACCATCGGCCAACCTCTCCCCTACCAGCATGTGGAGTAGTTCCGGGGCCGTGGCGGGTATGCCCAGTAAGATAAGCGGTAACTGTATGGCAAGGAAAAGCAACACCAGCACGATCAGTCGGGAAGGCAGTATGCTTCGGAAGTAACTAATCAAGGAAAGACAGAGTTAGAAGAAACTATATACTTGCCTTATTCTAAATGAGTAAGGCGCTTTTGGGGTAAAAATGCGAAATTAATATGATATTTGCATCTTCGTATGGAAAGTAAAAGACAACAGAAATTTTCGCGCCTGATTCAGAAAGAACTGGCGGACATCTTTCAGCGTGAGGTTCCGCACCTGTTTGGAGGCGCTTATATATCGGTAAGCATTGTTCGTGTCTCTCCGGACCTGGGCCTGGCCCGCGTGTACCTGAGCGTGATGATGTCGCAGAACCCGGAGTCGGTGCTGCTGGATGTGCGCGTGAACACAAAGACCATTCGCCACTTGCTGGCGCAGCGCATCAAGAATCAGGTACGCATCATACCTGAGCTGAACTTTTATTTGGACGACAGCGCCGAGTACGCCGCTAAAATGGATAAACTGTTCTCAAACCTGGACATCCCGCCGGAGCGTGAGGAGGACGAGGATGACGATACCTATACTAAATAGCCTAGCTTCTTTTCACCCTTATGCAGTATGATCCGATAAAGCGGGTGCTTGGTGACGTGTTCAACAAGACCCCTTTTCTTCGCCGCGTTTTCTATAACCTGCTGGACCTGC
>JAJLKL010000124.1:0-21044 GCA_033838975.1 Hymenobacteraceae bacterium
AATCTATCAAACCATAAAAACAATCGATTTGATATATATTCTATATAGCGGGACCTTTGTACTGTAGCAAATGAGAAACACGCACTAAAAACCACAGATGGAAATGTTAAACAAAATAGGACTACAGAAAGAGGACAGCAAGCAGATCGCAGAGAAGCTTAATGAACTGCTGGCAAACTACCATTTATACTACCAGAACCTAAGGGGCTTCCACTGGAACATCAAAGGAGTGTACTTCTTTCAGCTACACGACAAGTTTGAGGAGCTCTACAACGGCGCCCTTACCAAGATCGATGCCATAGCAGAGCGTATCCTGACCATCGGCCAGCAGCCACTGCATACCTTCTCCGACTATACTAGAGTATCCAGTATCAAGGAAGCGGCTAACCTGAGCGATGGCAAGGAGACTGTAGCTGCCACCGTGGAGGGCCTGAGCATCCTGCTGCACCTGGAGCGTGAGATTCTGAGCATTGCCTCAGAAACAGGCGACGAAGGCACGGTAGGCTTGTTAAGCGAGGATATCAACGAAAATGAAAAAACGCTCTGGATGCTAAACGCCTTCCTCAGCTAAGCCTCAGGGCACAGGTAACAGCCCTACATGCTATCTATTAGTAACATCCCATATATCATACGCATTCATAATTCATAACTCATATTTAAACATACATGTCTCAGAATAGAATTTTATCAGTAGGATCAACATTCCCGGAGTTCAGAAAGCAAGCTGTTGTATCGTTAGAGAAAGGCAAAGAATTCGCTTACATCACCAATGAGGACCACAAGAAGAATGACCAGTGGCTGGTGATGTTCTGGTGGCCGAAAGACTTCACGTTTGTTTGCCCTACTGAAATTGCCGAGTTCAACAAAAACTACGACGAGTTCCGTGACCGCGACGCCCAGCTGATCGGAGCCTCCACCGACTCTGAGTTTGTGCACGTGGCCTGGAGACAGAACCACGATGATCTGCGCGGCCTGCGTTTCCCGATGCTGGCCGACACTTCCAAGTCGCTGGCGGAGGAGCTTGGCATCCTGCAGGCCGAAGAGAAAGTGGCCTACCGCGTAACGTATATTGTAGACCCGCAGGGCATCATCCGTTGGGTTAGCCTAAACGACCTGAACGTGGGCCGCAACGTAGCCGAGGTACTGCGCGTACTGGATGCGCTGCAAACAGACGAGCTTTGCCCTTGCAACTGGCAGAAAGGCGAAGAAACCTTGACAGTATAGTGATTTAGTATATAGCTGGTGAAGCAGCGGCAGTAGCGGGGCTACAATTTTGCCCTGCTACCTGCTACTGTAAAATACAAGTAGAACCCTGCTCCTAAACAGAACCAACCCATGTTAACAGCAACACAAGAAACCAAAATAGATTTACTCAAAGATTTAGGCCTGGCGGAAGAAAGCAACTTCTCTGCACTCGAGAAGCTGACCGAAACAGAGTCCCGATACCTGCGCGACCTGCGCGTGAACCTGAAGACTGCCCTGGCCGGCGATACGCTCAGCATAAAGGAGGCCTATTTGCTGGCCTTGGCTACAGCGGCGAACGAAGAAAATGAGCACTTAAGACAAGCCTTCGAGGCAAAGGCTGCAGAGCACGGTGCGGAGCAAGGAGAAATTGCGGAAGCCATTGCCTGTGCCTCTCTCCTGGCCACTAACAATATCCTGTACCGTTTCCGTCACTTCACGCACAAGGAGGTATACGAGCAGCTTCCTGCCCGTGTAAAAATGAACATCATGGCGAATCCGGTGCTGGGCAAGGAGTTCTTCGAGCTAGTGAGCCTGGCCATCTCAGCCGTCAACGGGTGCGAGCGCTGCGTGGCCGCACATGAGGCCTCTGTTCTAAAGCTTGGCGCCACCGAACAGCGCGTCTTCGATGCCATCCGCGTTGCCGCCGTCGTAACGGGCCTGAGCAAAATCATAAACTAATTCTACCTTAATATAGCTAAGTGAAAGCACCTGCAGCATCTGCGGGTGTTTTTGTTTTACCTCGATGCTGTTGGAACGGCTACAAAACAAAACCGCCTGCCACAGGAGTAGCAGGCGGTTCAACCTTAATTAATATCAAACCGAAACTTACTTGGCGTAGCTGATGGCGCGCATCTCACGGATCACCGTGATCTTAATCTGGCCAGGGTACTGCATCTCTTTCTCGATCTTCTGGGAGATGTCTAATGACAGCTGCGCTGCTTTTTCGTCTGTCACGTTATCAGCGTCTACCATTACGCGCAGCTCACGGCCGGCCTGAATGGCGTAGCACTGGTTCACGCCTTCAAACGAAACAGCCGCCTCTTCCAATTCCTTCAGACGCTTGATATAAGACTCCATGATCTCGCGGCGTGCCCCTGGTCTGGAACCGGAGATGGCGTCACAAGCCTGGATCAGCGGAGAGATCATCGCGGTCATCTCGATCTCGTCGTGGTGAGCTCCGATGGCGTTGCAAACGTCCGGATGCTCCTTATACTTCTTGGCCAGCTCCATACCAATAATGGCGTGCGGCAGTTCCGGCTCATCCGGCGTTACCTTGCCAATGTCGTGCAACAGACCGGCGCGCTTGGCGTGCTTCACGTTCAGGCCAAGCTCGGCGGCCATCGTGGCACAAAGGTTGGCTACCTCACGGGAGTGCTGCAGCAGGTTCTGACCGTAAGACGAACGGAAACGCATGCGGCCCACCATCTTGATCAGCTCCGGGTGCAGACCGTGTATACCTAAATCGATAGCGGTACGCTCCCCAATCTCCACGATCTCTTCCTCGATATTCTTGCGGGTCTTGGCAACCACCTCCTCAATACGGGCGGGGTGGATACGGCCGTCAGCCACCAGGCGGTGCAGCGACAGACGCGCGATCTCACGGCGAACCGGGTCGAAACCAGAGATGATGATGGCCTCCGGCGTGTCGTCTACGATGATCTCTACACCAGTGGCAGCCTCCAGGGCACGGATGTTACGGCCCTCACGACCGATGATCTTACCTTTGATGTCGTCGCTCTCGATGTTAAAAACCGATACGCAGTTCTCGATCGCATGCTCCGCGGCTGTACGCTGGATGGTCTCGATCACGATCTTCTTGGCCTCCTTTGTAGCAGTCAGTTTGGCCTGCGCTACAATGTCCTTGACGTGCGAGGAAGCACGGGTCTGCGCCTCGTTCTTCAGGGCCTCTACCAGTTGCTCACGGGCTTCGGCGGCCGTAAGGCCTGCGATCTTCTCCAGCTGCGCCACAACCTCCTCGTGCTGCCCCTCTACCTCTTCCTTGCGCTTTTTGAGGTGCTCCAGCTGCGTGTTCAGGTGCTCTTTCTCCTTGTCGAGCTCTGCTTCACGGCGCTTGGTCTGCTCCATTTGCTTGGACACATGCTGCTCACGCTGCTTTACCTTGTTCTCGTTCTGGATGATGATGTTCTTTTTCTTGTTCATCTCCTCCTCGAACTCAGACTTAAGCTTCAGGTATTTCTCCTTCGCCTCCAGGATACGGTCTTTCTTGATGCTTTCGGCATTGATCTCTGCCTCTCGGATGATGTTCTTGGCTCTCTGGCGCGCATCTTCCTCCTGCTGCTTGTAGATCTTCTGCAGCAGCGATCGCCCAATGTATACGCCCACTCCGAGCGCAACGATGGCTGTTAATAAAATGTAAAGGATATTGGGCATAACTATAAGCTTTTATGGTTGATAAAAACGTATAGCAGCACCTGCAAAGGGACAGGGTATGGCTGTGTACCCTAAACGAAGTACAAGTAGTAAGGCCAGAAGATTTCCGGCCTTTGTTTCCTACTTGTTTGTAGCTGATAAGAGATCTTCCAGAACGTTGAGTTGTTGGCCTACCTGGGCAGCATGGGAGGAGTTCTCCTCCTCCAGCTTCAGCTTGTCTACCATGGTCTCGAACGCGACCATGGCCAACAGGTCCTGCTTGTCCTGTATGCCGAACTGATCCTTGTAAAAGCGCAGGCGCTCGTTCAGGATCTTTCCTACAACTCGTATTCTTTCTTCTTCTTCTTCCTTCACCCGCATCGGATACTCGCGTTCCGCGATGCGAATCTTTATTGATAATTCACCCATCCGTTGCGTAGTTTATGGTGTTGCCTGCTGCTGTAACTAACTGGCTATCGGGCTTTCAAAGCCTTTACTGGCCGTACTTTAGTCCTGCAGGTAAGCAATACACTTATCGATTTCTCTGATATATTCGTTTAGTCTGAGCTTTAACTCTGTCGAATTTGCAGCGTTTCCTGCTATCGTGTCTACAATTTTAACAATATTCTCCTGATTTTGAAAATTTTTTATTTGCTGTTCCTTCTCATCCACTAAGCCCTCCAGAAACTTTATTTCTTCCTGGGCCTGAGCCAGCTTCTGCTGCACCTCGGTGTAGCGGCTGATGAGTTTTCGCAGCTTATCCTCAATCTGCTGGAGTTGCTGTAACTGCTTTTCCTTTGGCATAACACTATTTGCGAATAAAAGCTCCCAATTGCTTCTCAAATTGTTGCATCAGGCGATTCATCACGCTGTCGATCACCTTATCGGTCAGTGTCTGCTGTTTGTCCTGAAGCGTAAAGCTAAGGGCATAGGCCTTTTTACCTGCCTCGATCTTATCGCCTTCGTACACGTCAAACACATTCACGTCCTGCAGCAGCTTACGCTCCACCCGGAACGCCACCTGCTTCACCTGCTCAAACGTCACGTTCCTGTCCAGTACCAGCGACAGGTCGCGGCGTACTTCCGGGAATTTTGGCAGCTCCACAGCCTGCAGGCTGTCTCTGTACTTCTTCAGCAGGTAATCCCAGTTCAGTTCGGCATACCATACCTGCTCTTTCACCTCCATCAAGCGGGCTATGCTAGCATCCACCAGCCCTAGCTCCGCCACTACAGTGCCGTTCTTCACATAGGCGATGCCCTGGCGCATGTAACTGTTAGGCTGCAGGCTCTGCACCTCAAAATCACCGGCGTTCAGCTTGCGCAGCACATTCTGCACCACCCCCGCCAGGTCATGGAAAGCCACCTTCATGCTTGGCTGCTTCCAGCTCTCGGCGGTTACGTTGCCCGTCATGTAGAAGGACAGGCGACGGCTTTCTTTCGTGCTGCCGTCCTCCAGCTGCTCGTATACCTTGCCCAGCTCAAACAGCTTCAGGTCGCGCTGGCGGCGGTTAATGTTGCGCCGCAGCACCTCCAGACCGGAGAACACCATGCTCTTGCGCAGCACGTCCAGGTCCTCGGAGTTATAGTTCACCACGCGCACCAGGCCCGCTGTCTCCGCCTCTCCGGCCTGCTCGTAGTATTTAGAGTTGGTAATGGAGTTGGTGATGATCTCGTGGAAACCATTGGCAGCAATGTAGCTCATGATCGTCTCCACCACATCCTCGGCATAGGGTTTCGGGAACTTAGCCAGGTAAGTGGTGGCCAGGTTCTCGTCCATCTCAATATGGTTGAAGCCATAGATGCGCAGGATCTCCTCCACCACGTCCGCCTCACGGGTCACGTCCACCTTAAACGGCGGCACCGACAGCGCCAGGTGCGTGTCTGACTCACCGGTGATCAGGATGCCCAGATCCGTAAGAATGGTTTTGATACGCTCTACGCCGATGTACTGCCCGATCAGGCTGTGCGTGCGCTCGATGTTCAGAAAGATCTCCCGGTTCTCGATCGCCTCAGGGTATACATCCACAATGTCAGAGGAAACCTCGCCGCCCGCTATCTCCTGCACCAGCAGCGCGGCACGCTTCAGGGCAAGGATGACCATGTGCGGGTCCGTGCCACGTTCAAAGCGGAACGAGGCATCGGTCTTCAGGCCATGGGCCATACCTGTGCGGCGGATCCAATCTGGAGAGAAATAAGCGCTTTCGATGAAGATGCTGGTGGTTTTATCCGTTACGCCGGATTCCTCCCCGCCAAACACGCCGCCGATCGCCATCGGCTCTTCGGTGTTGCAGATCATCAGGTCCGTACCTTTCAGCTTGCGCTCTACACCATCCAATGTCTTAAAGGTGGTGCCTTCCGCAACCGTCTTCACAATGATCTTATTGCCCTTGATCTTATCCGCGTCGAAGGCGTGCAGCGGCTGTCCCAACTCGTGCAGCACATAGTTGGTTACGTCCACCACGTTGTTGATCGGCGACAGACCTATGGCGCGCAGGCGCTTCTGCATCCACTCCGGCGAAGGGCCAACCTTCAGTCCTGTGATGGTCACGCCGGCGTAGCGTGGGCAGGCCTCCGAATTCTCTACCTCCACCCCGATGGTTCTGGAGGTGTTATCTACTTTAAAGTCACCTACTTTTGGCAACTGGAAAGGTATTTTAAGCAGGGCCTGCAGGTCGCGGGCCACTCCGAAGTGTGAGGCGGCATCCGCGCGGTTCGGCGTCAGGCCAATCTCGAACACTTTGTCTGAGCCCAGTCCGAAGAAATCTGCGGCAGGCGTGCCGTTTGGCAGGTCGGTGTCCAGCACCATGATACCGGCGTGCGACTGGCCAATCCCGATCTCATCCTCGGCACAAATCATCCCCTCCGACACAGCGCCACGGATCTTTGACTTCTTGATCTTGAACGGCTCGCCCTCTGACGGGTACAGCATGCTGTTTACCGTTGCCACCACCACTTTCTGCCCGGCGGCCACGTTCGGCGCGCCACAGACAATCTGGCTTGGGGTATCGGTACCGATGTCTACTGTCGTCACTTTCAGGCGGTCAGCGTCCGGGTGTGGTTCGCAGGTCAGCACCTCCCCTATCACGATGCCCTCCAGGCCTCCCTGCACCACATCGAAATTATGGATAGCCTCTACCTCCAGGCCTGCGCCAGTCAATAAGCTTCCTACTTCTTCAGCGGTTTTATCTGTGTGTATGAGTTGTTTCAGCCAGTCGAATGAAATCAGCATGTTGTTTTCTGTTGATTTTAAAGTACAGCCCCCGCACCGGGAACCAATCTTCTCCAAAATTAAGGATAATATCTAATACTAGACATAAGTATCAGGACACAAGACGCAGGACTTTTACGAAACGATAGGCGGCAGAGAAGCCTTTTGCCACTTAACCAGCGAACAGACAGGCAACTGTTTCCTACCAGGGCACCAGGTCTTGTATCTTGTGTCTTGCGTCTTGATACTAAAAACTATTCGGGCTTCTCATAGGTCTTTTCCCCTGCCGGAATAGGCACCTCCAGGCGATTGTCTTTTGGGGGCACCGGGCACACATACTCAGGGTTATAGGCACAGAAAGGGCTGTAAGCACGGTTGAAATCCAGCACCACCGTCTCGTCCCCCTCTTCATAGGGCACATCCATATAGCGGCCGCCGCCGTAGGTCTCGAAGCCGTTGGTTTTGTCTGTGAAAGGCACAAAGAGCTGCTCCTTCTTCTCGCCTGTCAGCTTTTTATACAGGGTAAGGCGCTGCGGCTGCCCTCCCACCTCAAAAGAGGCTGTCGCATAACGCATGTAGGGCTCATAGCTGCCGTTGGTAAGGGGCATCAGCAAGGTATCCTGCTGCGGCAACTCCTCCACTTTGGCTTTGATACGGTAATCCAGGTCCGGCTCGTAGTACACCAGGTTCTTAAAGCTCCGGCGGGCCTGCTCGTCAGCAAAAGGCGTGTTGGAGCGGCTCCTGAACGAGAGGTCCTTGTCTGTTCGCTCCTGCATCAAAGGCTTGGTGTAGTTCTCCTCGTTAAAGAAGGTATCCTTGAAAAAGTAAAAAAGCACCAGCGCAATGCCGGCAAATATGATCAGCTTAATGGGACGTTGCATGAGGTATCAACCTGTTTTTGGCAAAGTTCGGAAATTTTAAGGTACAGACCATCATACTCCTGATGCTTGGTTATACTTCAAACGCACCTCAGGCTTCTGAAGTATCTGCCGCACCGTCGAATAGCCATAACCCTCCCCGTATTTCGTCAGTTTACTTATTACCAACACGCTGATTCTTATGGAGCAGGACAAAAAAAACTACAGGAGACTTATTGAGCAGATCGACACCTTGCACAGTGAAGCGTTGGCATTGGAAAAGAAGTTTGCCCCGGCCACACAGCAGGTGCACCCCAAATTCAGGAAGAGCGCCAAAAACCTGCTGCACTACCTGGCCCTGCGCCACCACGACATCCGGGAGCTGCAGGAGAGCCTGGCCCAACTGGGCCTTTCCTCTCTAGGGCGGGCCGAGGGGCATGTGCTGGCAAGCCTGCAGGCTGTCCGGAACCACCTGTGCCTGCTGGAGCAGTGCCCTCTTGTACAGAAGCCCCTGACGGTAACCTACGCCGAAAGCACGACGCTGCTGGCTAAACACACCGAGGATCTGCTGGGGCCTACACCGCCCAAACGCAGCACCCGCATTATGATCACCTTCTCCACCGACCTGGCCAATGACTACGAGCTGGTGGTCCGGATGATGAAAACAGGTATGGAGTGCGCCCGCATCAACTGCGCCCATGACGACAAGAGGACCTGGAGCAGCATGGTGCGCAACATCAGGCAGGCAGAAAAAGAAACAGGCCTCTCCTGCCGGATTCTGTTTGACCTGATGGGGCCCAAATTGCGCACAGGCCCGCTGAAGCTTGGCCCGCAGGTAATCGCCATACGCCCCGCTCAGAATGAGCTTGGGCAAATTGCAGCGCCGGCGAAGGTATGGCTGGCCCCTCCGCATGCCCCTGCCCCCAAACGCATCGTGGATGCCGCCCTGCCGGTAGACACAGCCTGGGTAGCACAACTTCAGGAGGGAGATGTCATACACTTTACTGACACCCGTGGCCGGAAACGCGCCTTTTCGGTGGTGCAGAAAGAGGAAAACGGTGTGATCGCGCACCTGCTCAAGACCTCCTACATCGCCACCGGCACCGTACTGACGGTGAAAACGCGCACTGTAAGCGAGCACAGGACCAAGGTAGGCGAGCTGCCTGCCACAGAGGTACCTATTCTGCTGAAAAAAGACCACTTCCTGGTGCTGAACCGGCAGCTTGCTCCCGGCGAGCCTGCTCAGTTTGACGCCAACGGGCATATTTTAAAACCAGCCCACATCTCCTGCACCTTACCCGAGGTGTTCGACCAGGTAAGGGAGGGGCAGCCTATTCTGTTTGATGACGGCGCCATAGAAGGCGTTATACAAGAGGCCGGTAAAGACTCGCTGCTCATCAAGATCACCTTTGCCAAAGACAACGGCAGCAAGCTGCGCGCAGACAAGGGAATAAACCTGCCTGAAAGCAAGCTTCACCTGAGCGGCCTTACACAGAAAGACAAACAAGACCTGAAGTACGTGATCAGGTACGCGGATGCCGTTAACCTTTCGTTTGTGAACGATGCCAGCATGGTGGAGGCGCTGTACGGAGAACTGCGGAAGCTGAAAGCCGAGCACCTGCCCATCATGCTGAAGATCGAGACCAAGGAGGGCTTCCGCAACCTGCCGCACCTGCTGCTGGCGGCCATGAAGTCTTACCCCGCCGGCATTATGATTGCCCGCGGCGACCTGGCGGTGGAGTGCGGCTGGCAGCGCCTGGCTGAGGTACAGGAGGAGATCCTGTGGCTCTGCGAGGCGGCGCACATGCCGGTGGTATGGGCCACCCAGGTACTGGAGACCCTGGCCAAAAAAGGAAGGCCCTCCCGCGCCGAGATCACGGATGCGGCCATGTCGCAGCGGGCCGATTGCGTGATGCTCAACAAGGGGCCGCACATCATCCAGGCCATCGAGATGCTCAGCGACATCCTCAAACGCATGCAGGCGCACCAGCACAAGAAGACTTCCATGCTGCGGAGCCTGCATGTTTCTGACCTGGAGGCACTGCAGAGCTAGAGGCCAAACATATTCCCTTCCTCCTGCATCTCAGGCCATTTACTTGAATTTCAGGCAAATACTTGCATTTTATAAAAGTTTATTCATATATTACCCTTTAGGAATACAAACCAAGCAAAAGAAACGACAATTGATGCTTCAGATTAGTCACTTTTAAAACAATGTCTATAATGGAAAACACAAAGAAAATTCTGTTCCTGACAGGGGACTTTGCGGAAGACTATGAAACCATGGTTCCGTTCCAGATGCTCCTGATGGTTGGCTACGAGGTACACGCTGTTTGCCCAAACAAGAAAAAGGGAGACACGGTCAAAACCGCTATACATGACTTTGAGGGCGACCAAACCTATTCTGAGAAGCCGGGCCACAACTTCCAGCTCAACTACACCTTTGCCGATGTAAACCCGGCCGATTACGCCGGTCTGGTGATAGCGGGAGGCCGTGCGCCCGAGTACCTGCGCCTGCACAAGGAGGTGCTGGACATTACCAGGCACTTTGCCGAGCACAAGAAACCGATTGCCGCTGTCTGCCACGGCATCCAGATACTAACGGCTGCCCGTGTGGTGGAAGGCCGCAAGCTGACGGCCTACCCTGCCGTTGGCCCTGAGGTGGAGCTCGCAGGCGGCACCTATGTAGCTGTAGAGCCCACAGAGGCCGTTGTGGACGGTAACTTAGTCACTTCCCCGGCCTGGCCCGGCCACCCGAAATTCATCAGAGCGTTCCTGGACGTGATGGGAGCCCGGATAGAGCTGGGGCAGCCGGCTCAGCTGGCCTCCATGTAACCAACTCAGCAAATAAACGCTATACCCTGCACCTTTGCTTCAGAAGCATGGTGCAAGGTATAGCACTGTTGTTTTACCCAAACTATAGTTTGATGAAACAGAGAACAATCGAAAAGCTGCTTTACAAGATCGCGGCTTTACTGGTAGTGAGCGGTGCCGTTATCCGGATCCTTCACTTATCGGACAATTACCTGGGCCTGTACCTGATGCTGGCGGGCCATATTCTGGGGATCATTGCCATCTTTATGTACATGAAGTACGTGAACAACCTTGAGCAGAAGAACAAGCACCTCGAGGAAAGGCTGGAACAGGTCTCCAGAAAGTAGTCACCACCTCTTCTTCTCCGCAGAAAAACCCTAATTGCTATTTACGCTTTCGCTGCTGCTGCTGCTGCTGTAGCGCCTCGTTATCTGCTCCCACGGGGGCAGTGCTTCAGATAAGCCGTTTATGCCTATCTTGCGCACAAATATCAAGAGTATGGACGGAAGGAAAAGATCAAACATAAAACCCGGCATGCGTGTCAACATCGTAATGAAGGAAGACCAGCGCACAGGCGACCTGACGGAGGGCTACGTGCAGAATATCCTGACGAAATCGCCCTCGCACCCGCATGGCATCAAAGTAAGGCTGGAAACCGGTGAGGTCGGACGGGTAAAGGAAGTTCTGGAGTCAGAGGATTAGGAGCGTGTACCTTTGGCCTAAGCTGCCGTAGCTTCACAAAAAGCGGCCTTCCCTCCTTCTTCGGGCTCCCCTCTGAGGCCGTAAAGCCTTGACTTCATGCCTGGTGCTGTGCTGCCTACGCTGCGGCTGCCGTTTAAGCGGCACCGGACCACACAATGCCCCTCACAGGAAAACAGGGATCAACCTGTCTATCCATAAAGCTACTAGGGCAGCTTAACCAGGCCTTCAAAAATTTACACATCACAGAACTCCTTCGTCGGCGAAGCTGTAGTAGTCGTTGTCGGTGAAGATGATGTGGTCCAGCACCGGCAGGTCCAGGAACTGGCCGGCTTCTTTCATTTTTTTAGTGAGGGCAATGTCGGCGGCGCTGGGTTTGATGTTGCCGCTTGGGTGGTTGTGCACCAGTATGATGGAGCTGGCCAGCTGCTCCAGCGCTTTCTTGAAGATGATCTTGGGGTCTGCCACCGTGCCGGCCACGCCTCCCGAGCTTATGCTTTCCTTTCTCATCACCACGTTGGCCCGGTTCAGCAGAATAACCCAGAACTCCTCGTGCGGCAGGTCCAGCAGCTGCGGCTTAATGTAGTTGTAGATGTCGGTGGAGCAGGTGATGCGGGTTTTGGCCGCCACGGTTGTCTCTTTGCGCCTGCGCCCCAACTCCAGGGCACTGACAATAGTGATAGCCTTGGCCTCCCCGATGCCCTTGTGCTTCATCAGGTCTTTTACCGACAGCTTTGCCAGCTCATTGAGGTCGTTGCCGACGGCAGAAAGTATAAGCTTGGCTACATCCACAGCCGTTAATTTGGGGGTGCCGGAGCCAATCAGGATGGCTATCAGTTCGGCGTCGCTCAAAGCCGACTTGCCTTTCAGCAGCAATTTCTCCCGTGGGCGGTCCTCCTCGGCCCAGGTTTTGATGTTGAGCGCGGGCTGATAGCCAGTGGCAGTAGTAGCTTCTTTTTCTTTCACTTGCGGTACAAAATTTGTTAGGAACAAGAATGCTAGTGAAAGGCCATTCCAGCGGAATTAGTTCATCATTAGCATATGTTAATTTTCTTTCTTTTTTAAATTTAGGATAGCATCCGCTGCAGCTGGAACTTTAGCAGCTGCCGGCGGTTTAAACACAATATGCAACGTATGATTTCTATAGGAATAGTAGTACTGATCCTCTTCCTGGTGGACCTGTATGTGTTTCAGGCAGTTAAAACTGCAATGCAGAGTTTTGCTCCCACCACGCAAAAGGTCGTCTACTTTATACACTGGGCTGTCTTTGCCATAACGGCAGGCACTTTTGCCCTTGTGTCAGCCACTCGTGGCACTCCACCCAGTGCTTTCCAGACGTACCTGGCCAGCACGCTCTTTATCATTTTTGCCTCTAAGCTCATTGTGGTCTTGTTTCTGATGCTGGATGATGTGGTGCGGCTGGGCAAGTTTGCCTTTAACAGCGTAAGCAAGGAAGTGGAGTTTGACCCCTCGCGGAACCGTTTCCTGAACCAGATGGGCCTGCTGGTGGCAGCCATACCGTTTTCTGCGTTCATCTACGGCATGATAAAGGGCGCCTACGACTATCGCGTAAAGCGTGTCACGCTGCGCTTCCCGCACCTGCCGCAGGCCTTCGACGGGTATAAAATGCTGCAGATCTCAGACCTGCACACCGGCAGCTTTAACTCTCAGGAGCCCCTGAGGGAGGCGGTGCGCCTGATCAACCAGCAGGAGGCAGACCTGGTGTTCTTTACAGGCGACCTGGTAAACAACATGGCCGTGGAACTGGACGGCCACCTGGATACGCTGAAAGAGATAAAGGCCAAAACGGCGGTGTACTCTGTGCTGGGCAACCACGATTACGGCGACTATGTACGCTGGTCCAGCCCTGAGGAGAAACGGCAGAACCTGCAGAACCTGATAGACGGGCACGGCAAGATGGGCTGGCAGATCCTTATGAACGAAAACCGCATCATAGAGAAGGACGGGGAGCAAATTGCCGTGCTTGGTGTGGAGAACTGGGGCAACCGTGCCGGCTTTCCAAAGTACGGCCGCCTGGAGGATGCCTACAGAGGCACTGAGTACTCTCCGTTCAAAGTCTTGCTTTCGCATGATCCGTCGCACTGGGACGGGGAGGTGAACAAGAAGTTCCAGGATATAGACCTGACCCTGTCGGGGCACACGCACGGCATGCAGTTCGGCGTCAATATTCCGGGGCTGAAGTGGAGCCCTGCTCAGTACGTGTACGAACAGTGGGCCGGGCTTTACAAAAGGGGCCGGCAGTACCTGTACGTGAACACGGGCCTTGGCTTCCTGGGTTACCCGGGCAGGGTGGGTTTTCTACCGGAGATTACCGTATTCGAGCTGAAGAGGGCCTAGCCAACGTATCGTTTTTTACCTTGGACAGCCAGCCTTCGTTCTGGCTGTTTTTTTTATACTGCCCTCTCTCAAACACGTCCATCCCCCTACACTTATACCTCACTCGCCAGAAGCGCACTTCTACTAAAACATCCGATGTTACCGAACGCAGCGAAAGGTGAGGCGTTATAGGTAGAATGGCCCTGCCTGGCAAGCGTGTGGCCCATGTGAGTTCTGTTAAAGCCTTCACCATGAAAAAAATACCTTACCTACTACTGGCTGCATACCTGGCCATGCTTCCCCTGAGCTCCTGCACAGAAGAAGAGGGCACCTCTGCAGAAGCTCTGGCAGGGGACGAAGAGGCAAACTCTCAACAAGATAGCCAGCCCCGGGACACCAATCGGGCAGCACTGGCCCCCAACCTTCACGTAGCGGCCCCCGAGCAGATGTACAGAGCCCATGCGGACTCCGTCGCCACACAAATGGCCCAGGACATGCAGTTGGATGAGGTACAGACAGAGGAAGTTGCCCGTGTTTTCTATGACCTGAGCCGGCAACTGCACGAGCTCGACCAGGAGTATAACTACAGCGAAACAAACCGCATGGGAGGCCAGGCAGACGAAGGCACTGAGTCGAATGAACAAGCTGTCCGGGACAGCGTGCAGGGGAGCCACCCCCAGATGTCGCACATAGACCTGGAGACGGAACGCAAACGGGTAAACGATGCCGCCGAAGCCGAGCTAAAGTCAATCCTGACGCCGGAACAGTATACCCGGTACAGACAGCACCGCACCAGGTACAACGAACTGAAGTTTAGCAACCCAGCCTGGCACGACAGGAGTAAACAGCGTCCGGCTGAGCAGAAAGGAGAACCTCGAAAAGACAATTAAGTTTGCACACCCGCTCCCCTAAGGCCGGGCTTTTTGTACAAATTCCTGAGCGCACCTTGTTGGCCAACAGCCGGGGCAGTGACACCTCAAAAAGCTACCATTCATCATCTTGCACGTTTCTCCCCCCTTAACTTAATGAGTAGGGTCGCGTAAAAACAGTAAGAATCGAAGCATAAGATTTATACTATTCTTACAGCTACGAACTTTTTTAGTACATAATACAAGCTACCATGAAAAAGAAGATATTTCCTATACTAACAATAAGCGCGTTACTATTTACAACTGCTTGCGAAGACAGGGGTACCTCCACCGAGGTGGTGTCTGCAAATGAGGATGAGGAAGTAAACCCTGCTCACATCAGAGGCTACGGCGACCGTGAACCGGGGGGCACGGCTCCTGCTGACCCCGAGGCGAACCAAATGTATGCTTTCGACACCGATGCCTTCTCAGCGGAAATAAGAAATGATCTGGGTGTGGAAGGAGGCGTCGCCACCGAGATGGTGAAGGTGTACTATGACCAGAACAGGCAACTGAGTGAGATGGAGCAACGGTACAGGCTCTCCGAGACAGCCCGCATGGGCGGCCAGGATGAGGAGGACACGGTTACAGGCTCAGCAACGGCACCGATGAGCAGCATCCCGGACGGTACCCAGACACAGCAGCCCGATATGGATACGGAGCGCGAGCGAATACATGAAGATACTGACAAGAAAATAAAGGACATGCTAACGCCCGAGCAGTACAAGCAGTACCAGAAGAACCGCTCCAAGTACCAGGACATGACACAGCCACGCGGTGGTAACATGCGGCAGGGCGGCAACACCCAGAACGGCAATAACCAGAACAACTAACTCCGGACACAGACGTAAACTATACCTGAAAGCCTGTAGCGCCCGTAGCTACGGGCTTTCGCGATTTTTAGGGATTGTGGTGCTATTTTTGTACTTTAGCTAAAAGATATATTTTAATGCTGGCATACTTTTTGGCCGCTTTTGGCGTATTTTAGTAAAGTTGTAGTTCGCCACAACTGTGCAGCACCTTACATAATTCAATGCACCGACATCCACTGCTTATTCTAAGTACCTTACTGCTATTGCTATGCAGCCTGCCGTCGCTGGCACAGCGAAGCATCCGGGTCAGCGGTACGGTACTGGAGTCCGACAGGAAAACCCCCATCCCGGGCGCTAGTGTTGTAAAAATAAACAGCCAGCTGGGCGTGATCTCCGACGAAGAAGGCAAGTTTCTTATTGATGTGGCCCAGGAAGACACGCTGCTGATACGGGCCGTGGGTTTTAAGCCACTGCTGTACCTGCCCAAACAGCTTCCCGTCTCAGAGATACGCGTCAACATTGTGCTGCAGGAGGATAGCGTCATGCTGGGCGAGGTGGAAGTCACTAGTCGCCCTTCTCCGGAAATGATACAGCGCGCCCTCCGCAACATGAAGCAAAAGCAGACCAGCCAGGTCAAGAAACCGGGCTACATCCCCGGCTTGGAGCCCCCTCCCGCCGGTCCTCCCCCTCCTCCCACTGTCATGAGCCCGGCCACCCTGCTGTATGACCTTTTATCGAGAGAAGGCAAGGAAAAGCGAAAGCTCCAGGAGCTGCTCCTGCAACAGGCTATAGAGCAGAAGATGAAGTAAAAGGAGGAGTACAACAAGTTCTTCAAAGACAACACCGGCTACCAGTAAGGCAGCTAAATGATCCATGTTCCCGTAGGTTAAGGTATACCAAACCCCTGCGCACACATGAAAATTGGATACCCCTGTGTAAACGTAACCCTGGATTGTAGCTCCTCCCGCACCTTCCGGCTTGCCTCCTACTCCGAGGAGCGCCTGATAGAGACCGTGGAGCAGAATCTGGCCTGCCTGCGCCGCATCCTGGAGTACAACGTGCAGCACGGCCTGTTCTTCTTCCGGCTTACGTCTGACCTGGTGCCCTTCGCCTCGCACGAGGTGAACCAGTATAACTGGCAGGAGCACTTTAAGATGACATTCCGGAGGCTGGGCAGCTATATCCGCAACAACAACATGCGCATCTCCATGCACCCCGACCAGTTTGTGGTGCTGAACTCCCCCAATGAGCAGACCGTGCGAAACAGCATCGCGGAGCTGGTGTACCAGGGAAGTATACTGGACCTGATGGGGCTGGACACCACAGCCAAACTACAGATACACGGCGGGGGCGCCTACGGCGACAAGCCTGCTGCCACTCAGCGCTTCGCCGAGGTATACCACACCATGCTGCCCGACGCGGTAAAAGCCCGGCTCTGTGTAGAGAACGATGACCGGACCTATACCTTGCAGGACTGCCTGCAACTGCACGAGCTAACCGGTATGCCTGTTATTTTCGACAACCTACACCACGAGTGTGTGAACAACGGAGAGCCCATGCGGGAGGCCGTGCAGATGGCTGCCGCCACCTGGAAACCGGAGAAAGACGGCATCCTGATGATGGACTACAGCTCACAGGCTTTGGGCGAGCGCAAGGGCAAACACACGCAGTCCATACGGGAGCAGCTCTTCCACGATTTCCTGGTGGAGACAGAAGGGTTGGACATGGACATCATGCTCGAAATCAAAGACAAGGAGGAAAGCGCCCTGAAAGCCCTGGAGGTGGCTAGGCAGCTGGGCCGCCTAGGTTAGAACCAGGTCGCCAGCTGGAAGTATACCCACTCGGCCAGCTCCCACAGCACCCACAGCAACACGACGAACAGTACGATAACGGCCAGCAGTACGCCAATGATGATGCCTTTGCCGCTGCCCTGATACTTGCCTTCCTCGTAATGCCGGCGCAGCAGGCGCACGTTTCGCTCGTTGGCCTTAAAGGCAAAGTCAAAGATGTTCCCTACAATAGGGATACTACCGATCAATGCATCCAGTGCTATGTTGATCAGCATGAGCGTGACCAGTTTGCCACTAGCGCCGTAGCGGGCCATGGTGAGCACAATAACCGAGGACATGGCAAAGGAAGCCAGGTCTCCTGCCACCGGCAGCAATCCAAGTATGGGGTCCAGCCCAAAGCGGAAGTTAGTGCCAGGCAGCCGGAACTGGTTATCCATGATGCTAGCCATCTGGTCCACCAGTTTCATCCGCTCCGAGTAAGGAGTTCGGGTGTAGCGTGTGTTCTTTGTTGACATACCCGCTTATACGGGTATCTGGATTGAAAGGTATTATTTACCTCTTACCACCATACGGCTTTGCGCTTTGGCTAGTGAACGTCGGTGTGACTTGGCCTTTCTTTTCTTTTTTACAGCTTTTTTGTAGTAAGAGTCATGCACACCCTTCTTCAGGAAACCTAAGATATTCCTGCCACTTATAAAGGTAAGGCAAGAGTTACTCTTCTTCCCAAAGATTCCTCCTGATTCGCTAGCGTATGCAGCTGAGGACAAGGGAAGCATAGTGGCCATAAGGAGAAGCACAAACAGTGCCTTTTTAAAGTAGTTCATCGTTTTTATAAGTATAGTTATATATTAAGCTATTAATATTACAACCCATAACTATACTTTCACCGATAAGGTTACATAAAACAATAAATATACTTATATGTTATTATACTTTCACACAGCACCGTCCAATACAACCCTGCAGGATATAGGCAAAAAAGCTTACTGGAGGAACTACAAAGAAGAACCAGTACAAAAAAAAGCTCACGAGCGCCTACCTGACTTTACATAAGATGCGCTAGGGAAAGCCTATGAGTGTAATACCTGAAAAGTGATATGCCTGGTTGGGTTGTAAAGCAAGAGGCAAGCCCTGCCTGGCTTGCCTCCTCCGGTTAGTTGCCCCATCGTCTCGACGACTTTTTACGGCTCTTCTTAAATGATTTGTCGCGCTTCTTATCTTGCTTTCTCAGGCTTTTAGTGCTATTCCACCTTTTGTTCTTACTCTCGGCCCGCCCATTACTAAAGCGCATGCTTCTTCCATCATCATCCACCACTATGGCTTTACTACTCCTACCCAAGGGTGAGCAAGATGATAGAACAACCCCTAACAACAGAACGGTAAAGCTGAATCTAAATATACGCATAGGCTAATGTTTTTATTACACCTATAACGGAATCAGCACTAAAAAGTATAAAATTTAACTTATTTAATTAAATCCCTAAAACAAAACTATTCCTGCTGTTGGGGAACAAGTTCCTGCGCTAGTGTTTTTTACCTTTGCCGTGTTTTCCTCCCTTGCCAGGCTTGCCCTTATGTTTGGTATGACCGGGGTTTGTGGTATGCGGATGGTGTGGGTTATGGGAGTTTTTGTACCAGCCTCTATGCAGACCATTGTCTTTGCGGGCATCCTCCACCCTTACCTGCTTTCCCTTGTTAATAATGATCACCCTGTCTGAGCTGCCCGGATGTCTTCGGGTTGATGAGCAGGAAGATACCGTTGCCGCTACCAAAAGCACGAGTAGTCCTTTGACTAAAAAATGTCTCATGTATAGTTAAGTGTAAGTTTAGACAGGAAAAACGATGCAATTTGGCAAAAAGTGTTGGCATACTGCCAGCATGCCCAAAAAAATACTTCCCAAGTGCCTGAGTCCGTTTCTCACCTACTAATACCTGCCTCAAGGTCACCTGCTTAGCCCCCTTGCCAGTAATTGTTACAACTTAAACCGAACCCCCACTAGTAAATTCCGTTATACCTATATCTGAATTATTAGGGGTGCCTGCACGTGAGGCGAATTGTAACATTATCAGAAACAGCGCGTAGCCTAGGACACTCCTGGGATTAGGATTCTCCAGTAATTTATTAATGTAATTAGTATCATTTTTTAGCAGTAGTAGTACATAAAGTACAATATCTCACAATCTCATTCTTAGTATATGAAAAAGCTGTTGTTAATGCCCCTGTTTCTTGTCTTCTTCCTGGTATCCTGTAATGATGATGAAGAGGAGCCCATACCTGCACCAGTCTCTCAGGTGGACGCACAGTTAAGAGGTAAGTGGACCAACACAGAAGTAATAAGGCAATACTTTAGTGACACAGACACGCTGATGTATGCCGACACCTCCAACATTGAAGCCTTCTTCGAGTTTGACGGCAAAAGGATGAAGATCTCTCTTCCGGGTGAGAGTAATCAGGAAGTGTGGAATTACTCTTTCCCCGACAAGGACAACGAGAACTATATACAGTTCACAAAAGACGGCACTACCACCGATTACCTCATCAAGTCTATCTCCAACACCGAGATGGAATGGGAGGATGAAGAGGAGTACGCCGGCTTCCCAATAGATGCCGAGGAAAAGACAACATCCAGAAAAGGAGTCTATACCTACAAGTTCACCAGACAGCAATAGTCCCGGCGGGGACTGAACCCTTGAGGGACGTAAAATAGAAAGCCGGCAGTACCGGAAGGTACTGCCGGCTTTCTATTTTTCTGATAATGCGTGATTCGGTTGGCTACGACCTAACCTTATGGCCAGCCACAGCATAGTACAGGATGAACAGGTAGCAAGGCACCATGATCCAGTAGGCTTGCTGCGCATTAAGAGCATCAGCAAGAGCCCCGTAGGCAAGTGGCAGGATGGCACCACCAGCTATACCCATTACCAGCAGTGAAGAGGCTGCTTTAGTAAAGCGTCCTAAGTCCGCGAGAGCCAGTGGCCAGATAGCCGGCCACATAAGTGAGTTTGCCAAACCAAGCATAGCGATAAAGCCAACGGAAACGTAGCCTGTGGTGAAGATCGCACCCAGCGAGAACAACACCCCGAACATTGCGCAAAGCTTTAAGGCGTTTTCCTGCTTAATCATTTTAGGTATGGCAATGATACCGATCACGTAGCCTACTACCATCGCTACCATTGTCGCACTTGCAAAGTACTGCGCCGTAGTGAGCGCGATGTCATAGGATATGCCGTAGCTTATGATGGAATCAACCGCTATTACCTCCACGCCTACATATAAGAACAGCGAAAAGACGCCCAAAAGCAAGTGCGGGAAGGCAAACACGCTCTTTTTGCCGGTGTTTGCTGCTGCTACTGCCTCGTCTTCCACATCGGTATCTATCTCAGGAAGGCTGGAACGGTATATCCAGAACCCCAGGATCAAAAGCACAACGACAATCCCAATGTAAGGCGGTATCACCTGTAAAGCCATTTCATCCAGGGCGGCTTCGCGAGCGGCGGCGGTCATACCCAGGATCTCGGACTTAAGCTTATCCGCATCTTCCAGGTTCAGGAAAAGGCCCAGGATGATAGGCGCTGCAGCTCCGGCCAGCTTGTTGCAAATCCCCATGATGCTGATTCGCTTGGCAGCACTTTCTGCGGGACCAAGAATAGTAATGTATGGATTTGAAGCCGTCTGCAGGATCGCCAAACCACACCCTATAATGAATAGCCCCAGCAAGAACATAATGTAAATGCGGGTCATGGCTGCCGGTATGAACAGCGCTGCTCCAACTGCCATTACAGCCAGGGCTACAGACATCCCCTTTTTAAAACCAAACAGGGTTAGCACCCGCGTGGACAGAGGCGCCATAACAAGGTAGGCGATGTAAAAGGCAAAGGTAACGAAGAACGACTGGAACCTGGTCAGTTCGCACGCGATCTCGAGGTAGGGGATCAACAGGGAGTTCAGCCACGTTACGAAGCCGAAGATGAAGAACAGGGAACCAATGATGATAATGGACCGG
>JAJLKL010000125.1:0-14768 GCA_033838975.1 Hymenobacteraceae bacterium
TGTCCTGGTACGTGGGAGGCCTCAACTTCCAGATCGAGCACCATCTCTTTCCAAGGATTTGCCACGTGCACTACCCGGCCATTGCCGACATTGTGAGGGAGACTGCCGAAGAGTTTGGCATCCCGTACATGGAGAACAAGACATTCGGGCAGGCCGTTCGTTCACACATCGCGACGCTGCATCGCTTCGGGCGACTGCCAAATATCAACGAGGCCATCGCTTAACAGATCAAAGGGCACCGCACCCGCTAGAGATCTTCACTGTTCAGGCACGGAAGAGGATTGCTGTTACGCATTACAGCTGTATCTTGCGCTCATAAAGCAGGGATCACTTACTGTGGGGGAACCGCAATTACACAACTATCAAGAGTAACAATGAAGTTAAAAGGCAAAATAAAGTTCGTAAACAAAGACAAAAGCCTGTTTTTCCCGACGCTGCGCAAACGTGTGGACGCCTATTTTACAGATAATAACCTGCCTAAGTCAGGCAGCTCGAATATCATAGCCAAGAGTGTCCTGTTGCTGCTTCTCTACACCGTACCGTTTGCCCTGCTGCTTACCTTCACGCCAGGGCTGGCTGTCAGCCTGGTTCTGTGGTCTGTTATGGGAGTAGGGGTGGCAGGTGTTGCCATGAGTGTGATGCACGACGCTAACCACGGGGCCTTTTCCAAAAACAAAACCCTCAACTACCTGATGGCGCATTCGGTGAACCTGCTCGGGGCCTCTGCCTTTAACTGGAAACTGCAGCACAACATACTGCACCATACCTACACCAATGTGGTGGAGATGGACGAGGACATTGATGACATGGTGTTTATGCGCTTTTCCCCTCACACCAACGTCCGGTTTTACCACAGGCTGCAGTGGGCGTACGCCTTTCTGTTTTACGGTTTGCTGACGCTGTACTGGGTTATACTAAAAGACTTCGTGCAGTTCTTCAGGTTTATCAGGAATGGTGTGAACGCAAACTCAAAAGTACAGAACAGGGTGGCCTTCTCTAAGATCATTGGATTTAAAGTACTTTACTTCTTCTCGCTCCTGGTGGCCCCAACCCTGATCTTCGGCATTCCTTTCCTGCAGGTGCTGCTTGGCTTTCTGCTGATGCACTTTGTGTCTGGTATCATACTTTCCACTGTTTTCCAGCTGGCGCATACCGTGGAGGGCACGAGCCACCCGCTGCCTTGCGGCAGTGGTATAATCGAAAACGACTGGGCGATCCATCAGCTGAACACAACGGCTAACTTCTCAAGGAAGAGTAGATTGATTTCCTGGTACGTGGGAGGCCTCAACTTTCAGATCGAGCACCATCTTTTTCCAAGGATTTGCCATGTGCATTACCCGGCTATTGCTGACATTGTGAAAGAGACTGCCGAAGAGTTTGGCATCCCGTACCTGGAGAACAAGACCTTGCTGAAAGCGATACGGTCTCACATAGCCACGCTACACCGCTTCGGCAGGTTACAGCAGCCAAAGCTAAGCGAGGTGATGGCGTAGCGGGACCTAGGCCCCCGGCAAGTATAAAGCTGTGCTTAATAGGAAGTGACTATACTTAAACCTACCTTTACGGTACAATTAATCTCCCCCCGACCAAACATAGAACTATAGTTCAATAATAAAGGTTGAGGGAGGGATGGGTGAACAAGGAGCACGATTGTTGCTTACTTTCAGATGAGAGGAGCTTGTTCATCAAAGCGTAAGCTGAGCCGGTGTTTGCCGTGCCCGGCCTTTCATACTGAAAAATCATTTAATGACATTCGAGAATTTAAACCTGATAGAGCCAATCCTAAAAGCTCTTAAAACAGAAGGATATACCAAACCAACTCCCATTCAGGCACAAGCCATACCCTACGTACTGCAACAGCGAGACATCTTAGGATGCGCTCAGACAGGTACAGGAAAGACAGCCGCTTTTTCTATTCCCATTCTGCAGTTACTGCACGCGCAGCCGCAGAACGGACCCAGGAAGATCAGGGCACTTATCCTGACGCCAACCCGCGAGCTGGCCATCCAGATCGGGGACAGCTTGAAGGCCTACGGCAAGCATACGGGGCTGAAGCACACGGTGATCTTTGGCGGCGTGCCGCAGCGTCCGCAAACCGATGCCCTGAGAGCCGGTATAGACATTCTGGTGGCAACACCGGGCCGTTTGCTGGACCTGATGGCGCAGAAGTACATCAGCCTGAACCACCTGCAGCTGTTCGTGCTCGATGAGGCGGACCGCATGTTGGACATGGGCTTTGTGCATGACGTGAAAAAGGTGCTGAAGGTGCTGCCGGAGAAAAAGCAGTCGCTGTTCTTCTCGGCTACGATGGCTCCTGAGATCATGAAACTGGCCGACACCATTTTGGTAGACCCTGCCAAGGTAGAGGTAACGCCGGTTTCGTCTACCGCCAATACCATTCAGCAGTCGGTGTACTACGTGAAGAAAGGCGATAAGCGCAAACTGCTGTTGCACCTGCTGAAGGATGGGGAAATTGACAGGGCACTGGTATTTACCCGTACCAAGCACGGCGCCGACAGAGTGGCCAAGGATATGACCAAAGCCGGTGTTCAGGCCGAGGCTATACACGGCAACAAGTCACAGAACGCGCGTGTGCGTGCATTGGACAACTTTAAGAGCAGCAAGACCCGCGTGTTGGTCGCTACGGATATTGCAGCCCGCGGTATCGATGTGGACGACCTGTCGCACGTGATTAACTTTGAGCTGCCTAATGAGCCGGAGACGTACGTGCACCGCATCGGCCGTACGGGGCGTGCGGGAGCCAACGGTACAGCGCTCTCGTTCTGCGACGCTGAGGAAACACCGTACCTGGTGGGCATTCAGAAGCTGATCAATAAGGCAGTGCCGGTTATCGAAAACCACCCGTACCCACTTACGGCCAAGGATTTTGCCGAGGCGGCCAGCACGGTGAAAGAGCAGAAGAAGCGCGGTGGTAACGGTGGCAGAAACCGCTGGGGAAACAACAAACCTCAGGCCGAAGGTGCCGGTAACGGTGCTAACAGAAGCGGCAACGGTGGTGGCAACCGACGCTGGAGTAACAATAAGCCCAAAGCAAAGAGCGCCTAAACTGCTCAAAAGAATAAAGTATGGAATCCTGCCGGTATGCTGCCGGCAGGATTTTTTGTTTATCTGAATCAGGATTCATAGGATTAGGGGACCTCACAGCGTCTTCCAGACCTGTGAGCGTCTTCTTTGCTACAGGGCAAAAGCTGCTTCCGGCATTAGGCAATCAGTGCGTTAGTTATCGGGGCCAAGTTTATGTAAATTTGCGAGCTTACATTGTTTTTCAGTCAACTGCATCAGCTCATGCCGAACATACAGATTACCCCCTGCACTACCGCCGATCTGCACACCCTGCAGGACATTGCCATCAACTCCTACGGCGACCATTACCTGTACCTCTGGTACGACGGGGGCATGTGGTACATTGACCGCTGCTTCAGCGAAGGCGCTTTAAAAAATGAGCTGTCGGACCCGAATGCGGCCTTTTACCTGATCTATGAGGCGGAGGAGCTGGTTGGTTTCCTCAAGCTCAACATCGACAAGGAACTGGAGGGCTTCACTGCGAAAGAGGCGCTGGAACTGGAGCGGGTCTACCTGCTCAGGAAAGCTTCCGGCAAAGGTATAGGCAAGGAAGCGGTGAACTTTACCAAAGAGTTTGCCCAACAGCGCAACAAGAAGGTGATCTGGCTAAAGGCCATGGACAGCAGCAAATCGGTGGACTTTTATGAGCAGAACGGCTTTGTAAAATGCGGCACCTATACCCTGGACTTTGAGGCGATGAAGGAGGAGTACAGAGGCATGTACGTTATGAAAATGGAGTTGTAGGGGAGGGTAACTTTCCTGATTCTTAAGCATCCGGTGCAGGTAATTACCTGTGGCGGATGTTTTTTATTGCTGCGGCTCAAGTTGCTTGTTCTCAGATGCGTGTATGTTAACAGCGGGCATAAATGTACCACGGAAAGGCGCAAATGCACAATAGTTTAATGTAGGTACATGGTTACCTTTGTGCCAGCTAAACCATCCTTTGCAGGAGCAGTATTATCTAGAGATACTAAAACTGGGAAAGATGAAAATAGCCATTGTTGGAGCAAGTGGTAAGATCGGTTACCACCTCACGCACGAAGCCCTGGGCAGAGGCCACGAAGTTACTGCCATCGTACGCCATCCGGAAAACCTGACCCTGGAGAACGAGAGCCTGGTGGTAACGAAGGGGGATGCCCTGAACGTGGAGGACCTCGCCGTTAAGCTGGAGGGGCATGATGCCCTCATTGTGTCCTACAGCCCTGGCAAAGGACCCGGCACAGACTTTAGCCGGCATGTACAGGTAGCGGAGGCCGTGCTGGCTGCCGCAAAAAAGGCAGGCGTCAGGCGGGTGCTGAATGTGGGCAATGCCGGCATACTGGATGTAGGGCAAGGGGTGCAGCTGGAGGATACCCCGGAGTTCCCGACCGATTGGAAAGAAGAGGCGTGGGCTCAGCGGGATTCGCTGGAGGTATACCGCCGGGAGCAGGAGCTGGAGTGGTCGTTCCTTTGCCCGGCCGTGACCATTGAGCCGGGGGAGCGCACCGGCAGGTATCGTGTGGGCACCGAGCATCCGGTGTTTGATGAGAACAACGACAGCAGGATCTCCACTGAGGACTTTGCCGTGGCTGCGTTAGACGAGTTGGAAAACCCGCAGTTCATCAGGCAGCGCTTCACCGTCGGTTACTAAGCTCAGGCTTGCCCAACACACAAATGCAGACCTTACAATTTTTAGGTCTGCTTTTTTATTTATAGAAGTAAAGCTGATTCGAGGAAACGTAGTGGACAGGAAACAACAGAATAAAATTATACTTATACTGGGTGCGCTGGCGGCACTGGGGCCCTTTGCCATCGATATGTACCTGCCGGGCTTCCCGGCCATCGCCAAGGACCTGCGCACCGATATCTCGCATGTGGCCCTGTCGCTGACGAGCTATTTTATTGGAATATCGGTAGGGCAGCTGATTTACGGGCCGCTGGTGGACAGGTTTGGACGTAAAAAGCCACTGGTCATCGGGTTGAGTTTGTTTGTGGCAGCCTCCCTTGGCTGTGCCTTGGCACCAGGCGTGGAGTGGCTGATCGGCCTGCGCCTGCTGCTGGCTTTAGGCGGCTGTGCGGGCATGGTGGCCAGCAGGGCCGTGGTGCGCGATGTGTTCCCGGTTAAGGACATACCGAAGGTGTTCTCTACCCTGGTGCTGGTGATGGGGGTGGCGCCGATCGTGGCCCCTACCATTGGTGGCTTTGTGACGGCAAGCTTTGGCTGGCGCTATATCTTCGTGGTGCTCTCGGCGATCGGGGCGCTGGTGCTGCTGATCGTCGGGCTGCTGCTCCCGGAAAGCAAAGGGGCCGACCCTACGCTTTCCCTCAAGCCGAAAAGGGTGTTGGGCGATTTTATAGGCGTTCTGAAAGAGCCTGTCTTCCTGACCTATGCCATAGCAGCCAGTACCGCGCAGGCCGGCCTGTTTGCCTATATCACCGGCTCTCCCTTCGTATTTATGGAGATCTTCGGGCTCTCTGAAACGCACTACGGCTGGGCCTTTGGCCTGAACGCCTTTGGCTTTATAGCGGGCAGTCAAGTAAACCGGCTGGCACTGAAAAGAAGCACCTCAGAGCAGGTGACCTTTACAGCCGGCACGGTGCAGTTTTCCGCAGGTATACTGCTGCTGCTGGGAAACTACCTGGGCTTTCTGAATGCAGACGGCTCTTTGCTGCTGATCTTTTTCTACATGTTCTCCCTGGGCTTTATCAGCCCGAACGCTACGGCCTTGGCGCTGGCTCCCTTTGCACGCAATGCCGGAAGCGCCTCCGCGCTGATGGGTAGCTTTCAGATGGCGATGGGAGCCCTCGCCTCGGCTTTGGTAAGTACGTTGCACAACAACACCGCTATCCCGATGACGGGCGTGATGGCCGGGGCAACCGTGATCAGCGTGAGCCTCCTGGTCGGTTTCAGGAGGTACTCCAGAAGAGCCCTTGCCGTAACAGCGGCAGACAGGGGCGTGCAGGGAGCAAAAGCTGCCTGATCCGTTGTTGTAAGACGCGATGCGACTGGAGATCGCTGCTTTCTTGGGGCCATCTGATAGTTTGCTGCGTATATTTATTTTTCGTGTACAGGCCTGGCAGCACCATCAAACTTTATGCGCAGCAGCCTGTTCAGCTAAACAGATAAAAGTGTTTTGGAAGATATAGTAGACATTTTGATTGTGGGCGGAGGGCCTATTGGCTTGGCCTGCGGTATAGAGGCAAAGAAAGCCGGACTGAGCTATGTGATCATCGAGAAAGGCTGTGTGGTGAACTCGCTCTTTAACTACCCGCTGCACATGACCTTCTTCTCCACGGCAGACAGGCTGGAGATCGGGGGCTATCCCTTTCCGTCTATCCACCCCAAGCCCAACCGGATGGAGGCCCTGGAGTACTACCGCCGTGTGGCGGATGTGAGTGACCTTAACCTCCGGCTGTTTGAGGAAGTGCTGACTGTGACGCCGGAAGGGGAGGAGACATACCGTGTTGCTACCAGCAAAGCGGAGTACAGGGCAAAGCACATTGTGATCGCCACCGGCTTCTACGATATCCCGAACATGCTCAACATTCCGGGGGAGGAGCTGCCGAAGGTCAAGCACTATTACTACGATCCGCACTACTTCTACAAGCAGAAGGTGCTGGTGGTGGGGGCCAATAACTCTGCTGCCGATGTGGCCCTGGAAACCTGGCGAAGGGGGGCGGAAGTAACGATGGTGATCCGGCAACCGGAGCTGCAAAGTATAAAATACTGGGTAAAGCCCGACCTGCAGAACCGTATCGACGAGGGCTCGATTAAAGCTTACTTCAACTCCAACCTAACAGAGATACGTGAGCTTGAGGTGGATCTTCAGACGCCGGAAGGAAAGATAACGCTGCCCAACGATCACGTAATGGCCATGACAGGCTACCAGCCTAATTTCGCTTTTCTGGAGAAGGTAGGGGTAGAGCTATCCGACGATGCGATGCGTCATCCCACCCACAACCCGGAGACAATGGAAACCAACATGCCGCGCCTGTACCTGGCCGGCGTGGTGTGTGGCGGCATGGACACCCGTGTCTGGTTTATCGAGAACTCACGGGAGCACGCCGTGAAAATTGTGAAGCATATTCTGGAAATGGCGGAGGTATAGAGCGGAAGGAGGTTTACCTTTCCACCTCCTCTTTCTCTAACTCCTTTGCCCTGGCCGGTGTGTGTTGCTTTGTGCGGCTTACCAGGTATACCCCGACAAAAATCATCAGCGCGTAGAGTGCTTTCTGTAAGGTGAATACATCGCTGCCCATGCCAACCGCAATAAGTATAGCCATTACCGGCTGCAGGTAAATGTAAGCCCCTACCAGCGAGGGGTTGGCATAGCGTAGCGCCCAGGTATTGAGCAGGTAAGCGATGATGGTCACGGCAAATACCATAAAGAGAATCGCTACCCATATGGATGTGGGGAAGCTGCTGTAGTTTGGCTCCAGCAGCTGATTGAAACCGAAAGGAACCACTATGACGGCGCCTACCGTGAAAATGCGGCTCACCACGGTGATCGCTTTGTACTTCTGCATAAGCGGCTTCACCAGCACCAGGTACATACCGAAGGAGGTGGCGTTCAGTATAATCAGCAAGTCCCCCCAGATATTGCCGGTTGTGGTCTCGCTGCGGGAGCTGTAAATCAGCAGCAAAGCGCCAACGCAGGCAATCAGGATGCCGGAGACTTTCCGCTTGCCTATCCGCTCTTTCAGGAGGATGGCCGAGAAAATGAGCACCACTACCGGCACGATCACCATCAGCAAAGCCGCATTGATGGGAGCTGTTAAGTTAAGGCCGGCAAAAAAGCAAAGCTGGTTCACGGCCACGCCTGTTATGCCGCAAAGTATAACGCGCAGATTGTCTGCCTTTCCCACAATCTTCTCCTTGGTCACCATCCTGGAGAAGATGCCAAAGAAGATTGCCGCCGACACCACCCGGATCACGATCAGCCCGAACGGGCCCACGTACTCCGGCATTACCTCTTTTGCTATACTGTAATTACTCCCATAGATCAGCGCCACCAGAAACAGCGCTGCATGCACCTGCACTTGCTTACTCATGCTGCAAAGGTACGTTTATTCCTACTGCACCGTATAAGGATGGACTACTTATGACCAACAATTGACACGAAATGGGTATAAAAAATGAAATGCCGCTTACCGTAAGGCGGGCCCTGGAGCTAATGGGGCTTTTTTTTCTGGGATGGATCATTGTACTGGCCAACGGTTTGCTGGCCCCCCTGCTGCTGGCCTTTTTTATCAGCATTATGCTGCTGCCGGTTTACAGCTTTTTCCAGAGAAAGAAAGTGCCCGATGTGCTGGCCATTGTGATCAGCCTGCTGGCGCTAGTGGTGGTTTTCGGGCTTATCATCTGGTTCTTCTCCGCCCAGATCGTCAACCTGATATCCGACTTCCCCATCATCCAGCGAAACGTGACGCTGCACCTGAACGCGCTCAGTACCTGGATCGAGCAGCACTCGCCTTTCTCTACAGACGAGCAACTACAGTTTATTAACGAGCAGAGCAGCCGCTTGCTGTCCTATGCCGGTACCGTGCTAAGTGGGGCTGCCGGATCGGTTACCTCCCTGTTTGTGCTGCTGGGCCTGCTGCCGATCTACATCTTTCTGCTGCTCTTCTATAAGAACCTACTGTTGCGCTTTGTGTTTCTGTGGTTTCCGGAGAAGAGGCATGACAAGGTAGAGGAAACCTTGCGTGAGATGCAGGTGATCATTAAAAGTTACCTGTTCGGCCTGCTGATCCAGGTGACTTACATGACGGTGCTGCTCGGGGGGATTTTGCTGCTCATCGGGATAAAGCACGCCCTGCTCATCGGGCTCATCTTTGCCTTCCTTAACCTGATCCCGTACATCGGGGCCTTGCTTGGGAACATCATCGGGGTGCTGATCACGCTGGCGTCCTCGGCAGAGCTGTGGCCGATCGTGGCTGTGCTGGGTACTATTGCCGCCGTGCAGTTTCTGGATAACAACATCCTGATGCCCCGTATCGTGGGGTCAAAAGTGAAAATAAATGCCCTGGCTACCATCGTGGGGGTGATTGTAGGTGGTGAGATTGCGGGTATCGCGGGCATGTTCCTGTCGCTGCCGGTCATTGCCGTGCTCAAGGTGGTGTTTGACCGCACCGAGAATTTCAAGCAGTGGGGCGTACTGTTCGGCGACGAAAGGCCCGAGCGTAGCCCCATGGATGCTACAATGCTCAGGAAGAAGAACGATTATGTGCAGGAAAGGCTGAAAAGAAAGAATGAGGTAGAGCCGCCACATTGATAGAGGTAGGTTTACATTCCAAGGATGTCTGAAAAATCAGCTTATTGGGTATAACTAAAGACTTTGCGCGTCAGTGCTGCAGGGCCTGCGCCGGTGATCAGTGCAATGATACTGTGCTGTCAGGCCATGTTAGCCTAACTGCGGTGGAAATGAAAGTTGTGGGGAGCCGCAGTAGGGGGGATAGCTGAATGCCCAGAAACAAGGGCCGGTAGCCCTTACCTCTTTCCCCTCAAATTCGTAGCTTTGTCTTTAACCGATTCCGGAGAAAGAACAGAGCAGATGAATCACCCGAACATACCGTTGGCCGAGCGCATGCGGCCGCACAACCTGGACCAATATTACGGACAAAAGCACCTGGTGGGGCCGGATGGTATCCTGCGCCGCTACATCGAGGGCGGAGTGATCCCCAGTATGATTCTGTGGGGGCCTCCGGGGGTAGGGAAGACCACGCTGGCCAATATCATCGCCAATCAGATGAAGGTGCCGTTTGTGGCGCTGAGTGCCATCAACTCTGGCGTGAAGGACATCCGGGAGGTGATCGACCAGGCGAAGAAGCGGCAGGGCACGGTCCTGTTCATAGACGAAATCCACCGCTTCAATAAGTCGCAGCAGGATGCGCTTGTAGGGGCCGTGGAGAAGGGTACCGTGACGCTGGTAGGTGCCACTACCGAAAACCCCTCCTTTGAGGTGATATCGGCTTTGCTGTCGCGCTGCCAGGTATACATTCTCAAGCACCTGACCAAAGACGAGCTGATCGAACTGGTGGATAAGGCACTGGAGCAGGATGAGTGGATGCAGTTCCGCAACGTGAAGGTGGAGGAGTACGAAGCCCTGCTGACTATCTCCGGAGGCGATGCACGCAAGCTGCTGAACCTGCTCGAGATTGTGGCTGAGGGCATCAAGGCCGATGAGGTGGTGATCACCAATGAACTGGTAAAGCAGGTGGCGCAGCAGAACATTGTGATGTATGATAAATCGGGGGAGATGCACTACGACCTGGTGTCGGCCTTCATCAAGTCCATCCGGGGCTCAGACCCGAATGCAGCGGTATACTGGCTGGCACGCATGATCGAGGGCGGCGAAGACCCCAAGTTCATTGCCCGTCGGCTACTCATTGCTGCTTCCGAAGATATTGGCTTGGCTAACTCTAACGCCCTGCTCATGGCTACCTCGTGTTTTCAGGCAGTGCAGATGATCGGCTATCCGGAGGCGGAGATCATCCTGTCGCAGTGCACGGTATACCTGGCTACCTCCCCTAAGAGCAATGCAAGTTACAAGGCCATCAAAATGGCAAGACAACTGGTGCAGCAGACCGGTAACCTGCCCGTGCCGCTGCATATCCGCAATGCCCCAACCAAGCTCATGAAAGAGATCGGCTACGGTAACAACTACAAGTACGCCCACGATTACGAGGGTAACTTTGTGCAGCAGGAGTTCATGCCGCAGGAGCTAAGCAACACAGCCCTGTACCAGCCCGGCAACAATGCCCGCGAGCGCGACATGCTTAAACAGCTGCAGGCGCAGTGGGGAAAGAAGTACAGGTATTAGCCTCAGATCCCCGAAACGTTTGTCTATAAAATAGTGTGGTTGGTCGAGAAGGGGAAAGGGGGATGAACTTTGCGCCCTAAATTTGTTTAATGAGTATGGAGGCGTGTGGTCTCCCAAACATAAGATTCAATCAAACCTAGCGTAACATGTTAAACTTCCTGAAATACGTGCTGGCCACCATTGTAGGCTTGCTCGTATTCTCTTTCATCAGCATTCTGCTACTGTTCGGCATCATTGCCAGCTCCGCCTCAAAAGACGAGGTGAAAGTAGCGGACAACTCTGTATTCGAACTCAAACTGGACAGACCTATATCGGAGCGTGACCCTGACAACCCATTCGCTGAGCTTGGCTTCTCTTTCGGCGCCATCAGAAGCACCGATGGCCTGGACCAAATAAAGGCCTCTATCCGCAAGGCAAAAACAGACGACAGAATCGAGGGGATCTTCCTGAACATGATGTTTGTGGATGCGGGTATGGGTAAACTGGAGGAGATCCGCAACGAGTTGATTGACTTCAAGGAATCCGGCAAGTTCATCGTATCCTATACTGATGTTTCGACTGAGAAAGCGTATTACCTTGCCTCTGTGGCCGACAAGATCTACCTGAACCCGATGGGTACCATTGAGTTCAACGGCATGAGCTCACAGCTGTTCTTCTTTAAGAGGATGTTGGATAAGCTCGACATCGATGCGCAGATTTTCAAAGTGGGTACCTATAAGAGTGCCGTGGAGTCTTTCTTCCTGGAGAAGGCCAGCGAGGCCAACCGGGAGCAGCTGAACTCCTTCCTGAACTCCATGAACAATTATCAGCTGGAGAAGATCGCTGCGGTGCGCGGCATGGGGGTAAGCGAGCTGAAGAACGTACAGGACAACCTGTTGGTACGCGACCCGGAGGATGCCCGCAAGTATAAACTGATCACCGACATTGGCTACTACGACGAGGCGATCTCTTACATGAAGGGCCGGATCGGCCTGGAGGAAGATGACAAGCTGGAGTTCGTGCAGCTATCAAAGTACAAAAAAGCAAAGGGCAACATAGAGGTGAGCACCTCTAAAAACCGCATCGCGGTGATTTATGCCGAGGGAGATATTGTAGACGGCGAAGGTGATGAGAGCAACATCGGCGGCCACCGCTACGCAGAAGCCATTCGCCAGGCCCGCCTGGACGATGACGTGAAAGCCGTTGTGATCCGGATCAGCTCACCGGGTGGCAGCGCCCTGGCCTCTGACGTGATGTGGAGAGAGATTCAGCTGACGAAGCAAAAGAAGCCGGTAATAGCCTCTATGTCTGATGTGGCGGCTTCCGGCGGATACTATATGGCCATGGGCTGCGACACGATCGTGGCGCACCCGAACACCATTACGGGCAGTATCGGGGTGTTTGGGGTCATTCCAAATATCCAGGGCTTCCTGAACAATAAGCTGGGCATTACAGTGGATGAGGTGAACACCGGTAAGTACTCTGACGTGCCAACCATCACCCGCCCAATGACGGAGCTGGAGCAGCAGGTAGTTCAGAACCAGATCGAGCAGATCTACGAGACCTTTACCAGCAAGGCGGCCCAAGGCCGTAACATGACCCAGGATAAGCTGAAGGAGTACGCCTCAGGCAGGGTATGGTCCGGTATTGAGGCCAAGGAGCGCAACCTGGTTGACGTGCATGGCGGCCTGGAAACCGCGATCCAGCTGGCGGCAGCCAGGGCAGGCGTGGAGGATGACTACCGCCTGAAGGAGCTGCCGCGGCGCAAGTCGTTCTTTGATGAGCTGTTTGGCGGCATGGGGGCGCAGGCAAAAGAGCAGGCGATCAAAGCTGAGCTGGGCGAGCTTTACCCGTACTACAAGCTTTACAAGAAAGTAGAGAACATGCAGGGGATTCAGGCGCGTATGCCGTTTGAACTGAACGTGCAGTAAGCCGGCAATGCGCTAACCGACTGTACGTTGGAAGTGTAAAGAAAGCATACCGGTAGCGCAAAGCAGGTCCGTTGACTCTAAAACAAAAAACTCGCTGACAGCACATCAGCGAGTTTTTTGTTTTAGCACACTTCAATTTTTTGCAACTTGCCCAAAGCTAAGCCTGTCCCGGGGGGAAGTGAGCAGGTAGACGGAACCTGACCCGAAAGAGCGGGTATACCTGTGATGAAAGTCATTTTATTCCAAGGCAGAAACCTGCAACTTCGCAACCTGGTCAGAGTCTTTACACAAATCGTATTAACACACTATACAAAAGCACATTAACTTATGATGCAGCTCTTACAAGAAACCACTACGCACATCAAGAGCCTTACCCACGATTTCAACCCGGAGTTCGGGATCATATTGGGTACCGGCCTGGGGGCACTGGTAAATGATATAGAAGTTGAGTACTCGCTGTCTTACGCCGAGATCCCGAATTTTCCGGTGTCCACGGTGGAGAGCCACTCCGGTAAGCTGATCTTCGGGCTTCTGGCAGGCCGCAAGGTGGTGGTGATGCAGGGGCGTTTCCACTACTACGAGGGCTACTCCATGGAGCAGGTGGTGTTCCCCGTGCGCGTGATGAAGCTGCTGGGCGTGAAGAAGCTGTTTGTTTCCAACGCTGCCGGCGGCCTTAACCCAGCCTTTAACACCAGCGACCTGATGGTGCTGACAGACCACATCAACCTGCAGCCATCCAATCCGCTCCTCGGCAAGAACCTGGATGAGCTGGGGCCGCGCTTCCCGGACATGAGCGACGTGTACGACGAAGGGATGATCCGCCAGGCGATGGTGATTGCCGAGGATGCCGACTTTGACCTGCGCGAGGGGGTGTACGTAAGCGTGCCCGGCCCGATGCTGGAGACCCCTGCCGAGTACCGCTACCTGAGCGTGATCGGGGCCGATGCCGTGGGGATGTCTACCGTACCGGAGGTGATCGCTGCCCGCCACATGGGGATGCCTGTGTTTGCCGTGTCCGTGATCACGGATATGTGTACGCCGGACAGGCTGAAGAAAGTGGTGCTGGCGGATATTCTGGAGGCCGCCGCCATCGCAGAGCCGCGTATGACCATGCTGATCCGGGAGTTGATCCGGCAGCAGTAGCTCTCAAAGCTATGGACAGCTAGAGCAAACAGCTGACTGTACAGCAAAAGCCGAAGGCGACATGATCCGTGGCCTTCGGCTTTTTGTTTTATGTACACCACTTGCCATGGTGTGACTTTGTTTGAAACATAGTTGCATGAATTTTAATATTGTCTTGCAACAATGTTGCAAGGTGATTTAATTTGCAACATTGTTTCAAATTAAATATTGTATGATGTCGAAAAGTAAACTATTCATTGCGGCCCTGTTAAGTACAGCCATTGGTCTGAGCTCTTGTCATGACGATCACGACCATAATCATCCGAAGAAAGAGCATGAAGAAGAAAACAGCTTTGTACGTGTACTTGTCTCGGATATGGAGAGCAATGCCATCACTTTGATCAATCCGCACAAAGGTGAAGTACAAGGGTTTACAGCACAGTTTCCTGGTAATAGTTTATATGCCACTACAAGTGGGCGCTATGCTGCTGTTATGAACACCGCTAATAATTATGTGCAGTTCTTCGACTCAGGTATAGAGGTGCATGAGGATCATGCACATCTGAAAGGAACTCCTAAGTGGGCAAAGACAACAGCTACAGCTCCTAAGCCTACGCACTTTTACGCATCAGGAAACCATATAGCTATCTTCAACGATGGAGATGGGTCACTCAGTTTGGCATCGGAAGGCACGTTACACACGGCAGAGAGCGCAGATCATGTGGTAGTAGGGGAGAAGCATCATGGTGCTGTGGTAAGGTTTGACAACGGAACTTTTGCAGTCACAGAAAAAGATGGTTCTGTTGCAGGTGCACTGCCTGAGCGCGTGAAGATTATAGACCGGAATGGTAAT
>JAJLKL010000126.1:0-4059 GCA_033838975.1 Hymenobacteraceae bacterium
CGGATTATTTGGTTTCGGTTGTTTTTAACGGCTCTACCAAGCGGTCTTTGCCGTAAATGAATTCGTCGCGCTCGTAACGGGCTGGGGCAATTTTATCGTCTTGCAGGAAGATAGCCGCCTTAGGACAAGCCTCTTCGCACAGACCGCAGAAAATGCAACGCAGCATGTTTACCTCGTAGGTTACAGCATACTTCTCCTCACGGTACAGGTGCTCTTCACCTTTCTTGCGCTCGCCAGCCGTCATGGTAATGGCTTCGGCAGGGCAGGCCACCGCGCACAGACCACAGGCCGTGCAACGCTCAGCTCCGTTCTCGTCGCGCTTCAGCACGTGCAGACCACGCCAGATGTCGCTACGCTGACGCGTTTCTTCCGGGTAGTTTATCGTCGCTTTCTTGTTGAAGAAGTGCTTTAGTGTAATGCCAAGTCCTTGAGCGATTGCAGGCAGGTACATGCGCTCCGATAGCGTCATTTCCTTTTGTGCTACGTTCTTTCTTCTATTTGATAATGGTTTCATTGTATCTCGATTATGATTACTGTCTATGTTTTTGCTTATAACAGCGTGTAACAAGCCAGCATTCAAATTTCGTTATCCTTGTGTAAAGTATTCATAGAGCAGAATACCGCCGCCAGTCAGCAGGATATTCAGGATGGCCAGCGGAATCAGGATGTTCCAACCCAGCTTCATCAGTTGGTCGTAGCGGAAACGTGGCAGTGTCCAGCGCACCCACATGAAGAAGAAGATGAAGGCAAATACCTTGGCAAACATCACTCCAACCCCTATGATCGTCACCACGTTGTTACCCAGAACAGGGTCATCAAATGCGTTGCGCAGGTTCTCCATGAACGGGAAGTTGTAGGCGCCGAAGTACAACGTCGCCATCACAGCCGAAGCCACGAAGATGTTGATATACTCCGCGAACAGGTACATACCCAGTTTCATGGAGCTATACTCCGTGTGATAACCCCCGATTAGTTCTGCTTCCGATTCCGGTAAGTCGAATGGCGTACGGTTCGTCTCGGCAAAAGCGCAGATCAGGAAAATCAGGAAGCCCAGCGGCTGGTACCAGATGTTCCAGTTAAAACCTGCCTGTTGCTCTGCTATCACTTTCAGTGAAAGCGAACCGCTCAGCATAAGCACTGCGATCAGCGACAGACCCATAGCCAGTTCGTAAGAGATGTTCTGCGAAGCGGCACGGATTGCGCCCAGCAACGAGAATTTGTTGTTGGAAGCCCAGCCACCGATCATCAGACCATACACACCCAGCGATACCACACCAAAAATGTAGAGCACACCGATGTTCACATCAATGGCAATAAGGTCAAAAGTCGTTTCTCCTATAATCAGCGTGTCGCCGAAAGGAATAACCGCGCTCGACATGGCTGCTACCAGCATGGCTATACCTGGGCCCAGAATGAAAAGTGCTTTGTTTGCTCTGGCAGGTATAAATTCCTCTTTGAAGAACAGCTTGCCGGCGTCAGCCAATGGCTGCAGCAATCCGAACGGACCCGCTCTGTTCGGGCCTACGCGGTCCTGAATGAAAGCGGCAATCTTACGCTCAAAGTAAGTAGAATAGGTCGCAATCAGCAATGAGATGCCGAAAATGGCCAGAATGTAGATGCCCTTGTATATGAGAAGTACAGAATCCATGCTTTATTCCGTTGGCATTTTTTTAACAGTAGATTTAGGCAGGTTCGGTACGATCGGCACATTCACTACAGGCAGTTCGTAGTGGTTGGCCGAAATAACGGAACCGCTGTCGATGTGACGAGGTCCTTCGATGGTCCAGTCGCTCATCTCCTTTTTGTCGAAACGGCAGGTGTTGCAGATGAACTCTTCCACCTCCGCATACTCGTCTTTGCGGGCCGTTACACGCAGCACCTGGTCGCCTCGTCCCCAAAGCGTTACTTTACCGCTGCAGGTAGGGCAGTCGCGGTGCGCATTCATCGGCTTTGTGAACCATACACGGTTCTTGAAGCGCCATGTCTTATCTGTCAAAGCACCCACAGGGCACACGTCGATCACGTTGCCGGAGAAATCGTTGTCGATTACGTTCTCAATGTATGTACCGATCTCGGCTGCATCGCCACGACCCAGTACGCCATGCACACGTTTCTCTGTGATCTGGTCGGCGGTATACACGCAACGGTAGCACAGAATGCAGCGCGTCATGTGTAACTGGATGTAAGGACCCAAATCTACTTTGTTGAAGGTACGACGTGGTTCTTCGTAACGTGTGGCGCTCACACCGTGCTCGTACGACAGGTTCTGCAGGTCACACTCACCGGCTTGGTCACATACAGGGCAATCCAGCGGGTGGTTGATCAGCAGCATTTCCACAATACCCTTGCGTGCGTTCAGCACTTCTTCGTTAGTAGTATTTTCCACTACCATACCGTCCTGTACTGGCGTGATGCACGAGGCTACCAGTTTCGGCATAGGACGTGGGTCGCGGGCCGAGCCCTGCGTTACCTTCACAAGGCACACACGGCACTTTCCGCCACTGCCTTTGAGTGGGGTATAAAAACACATGGCAGGAGGCACTACATCACCGCCGATTTTACGGGCGGCCTGCAGAATGGTGGTTCCATCCTCAACCTCTACCTCGATGCCGTCAAATGTTATTTTAGCCATCTTATTCTTTATCCAAAGCCCGCAAACCAAGGTATAGCGGGCAGTTAATTAAACTTTAATTATACAGTAGCCGCAGCTAGCTGTCCTCTGTACACCGCGCCTGGAGCCGTTGCTTCCTGCGGGTGCTTGATGTGCCACTCGAACTCCTCACGGAAGTGACGGATGGCGCTGGCTACTGGCCAAGCTGCCGCGTCGCCCAGCGGGCAAATCGTGTTACCCTCAATTTGCTTGGCTACGCTAACCAACAGGTCGATGTCTTGCTGATGGCCGTGGCCATGCTCAATGCGGTGCAACACGCGTTCCATCCAGCCAGTACCTTCGCGGCAAGGGCTGCACTGTCCGCATGACTCGTGGTGATAGAAGCGGGCGTAGTTCCACGTGTTGCGCACAATGCACTGGTCTTCGTCGAACACGATAAAGGCACCCGAACCCAGCATAGAGCCGCTCACAAAACCACCGTCCGACAGCGATTCGTAAGTCATCAGGCGTTGCTCGCCCGCAGCTGTTTTCAGGATCAGGTCAGCTGGCAGAATCGGCACAGACGAACCTCCCGGCACTACGGCCTTTAGTTGCTTGCCTTTCCAGATACCACCGCAGTACTCGTCAGAGTAGATAAACTCCTCTACCGGAACGCCCAGCTCGATCTCGTAAACGCCCGGGCGGTTGATGTTACCGCTGGCAGAGATTAGTTTGGTGCCTGTGCTTCGTCCTATACCTATTTTGGCGTACTCTGCACCTGAGTTATTTACAATCCACGGCACAGAAGCGATGGTTTCTACATTGTTCACCACTGTAGGCGACTGGAACAAACCCTTCACCGCCGGGAAAGGAGGTTTGTTACGTGGGTTGCCACGCTTGCCTTCCAACGATTCCAGCAAAGCGGTCTCCTCACCGCAGATATAGGCACCACCACCCGGCGCCACATGCAGATCCAGGTCATAGCCTGATCCCAGAATGTTTTTGCCCAGTAAACCGGCTGCATAAGCCTCTGCGATGGCTTTTTCCAGAATGCGAAGGATGAACAACAACTCGCCTCGGATGTAGATATAAGATGTGTTCGCACCCAGCGCATAGCTCGATGTGATCATACCTTCGATCAGGGCGTGCGGGTTCTTCTCCATGAACACACGGTCCTTGAAAGTTCCCGGCTCCGATTCGTCGGCGTTGCAAACCAGGTAACGCGGAACACCTTCTGGCTTCGCCAAAAAGCTCCATTTCATACCGGCCGGGAAACCAGCGCCACCACGACCACGCAGGCCCGATGTCTTCACTTCTTCCACCACCTCGTCCGGCGTCATCGTTTTGATGGCTTTCTCTACCGAGCGGTAGCCGCCATGCTTGCGATACACCTCCAGGGTTTCGATGCCCGGTACGTTAATATGTTCGGTTAATATCTTGATTCCCATTGTGACAGGATATATAGCTCG
>JAJLKL010000127.1:0-10760 GCA_033838975.1 Hymenobacteraceae bacterium
GGAGTATACCTTACTGCCTGCCTCCACCTTGTAGATGTAAGTACCCGCCGGCAGGTTTTCTGCCCTGAAGTTCACACTATGGTTTCCGGCTGTTTTGCTTTCTGATACCAGCGTGCGCACTTTCTTACCGAGTATATCATACACCGCTACCGTCACAGGCCCATCCTGCTCTACCTCGTAACGGATGGTGGTAGATTCTGAGAACGGATTCGGATAGCTTACCAGTTTGCCTTCATCTGAAATTGCTAGGCTAGAGGTGCTTTCTGCGGCAAGCGGCTGCTCTCCGCTGTTCCACAGGCCATGGGTACGTGTGATGATCACGGCAAAATCAGCGCGCGTTACATCCTGCAGCGGCTTGAAACTGGCGTGCAGCACAGGTTCCAGATCATAGGGTCCCTGTGTGATGGTGAAATAGGCATTGATCATGTTCAGCTCCAGGGCCACACTCACGTAGCCTTCCAGCCCGGCAGGGATAGCAGCGGCATCCTCAATCGGATAACTCTTGCCATTGTAGGATACAGTTGGCGTACTGCCATTTCGCTGAAGCGCGTATTCCTGCAAGCCTAGTGCCTGAACCAGCGAATAGGCTACCTCGGCACGGTTAACTTTGCCGTTCGGGTTAAACTTACCTGCCGAAGCAGCCAGCATGATACCATTCTGCACATGGTTTTTGTCGCGCAGGGCTGCACCTTGGGCCACTACCGACTCAGCGATCAGGTTACGCTCTTTCACGTCGGTCAGGGTATAAGAGCCGTTTACTGGCAGGTACTGCCGGATTCCCTCTCCCATCATCAGGTAGTCAGCCATGTCGATGCGCTTCAAAAGTTCATCAGGCTTGTAACTTCCTCCCGAAAGTCCATCGACCAGTCGAGCGCTCACAGCCATTTTGATAGAAGCTTCTGCCGGGTGACCTGCAATATCGCTCAGCCCAGTGGTACCGGCGGCGATCATCATGTTCACTACACCGTTGATCTGCTCAGGAAACGCCACTCCGTTCAATCCGGATATTCGCACGGTCCAGGTTCCTGCCTCAGGCGAGGCCACCGCCACACCGCGATCGTAGCTCAGCGCAAAAAGCACAGGTATACCCGAACGCGTTTCAGCACCCGATGGCGAGATCAGCGACAGATTCACCGGATTCCCGGTTTCGCCTTCCACACCGGTCGTTCTTATCTTGGCCTCGATGGCAGTGGTCCCTTCTGCCACATTGAAGGTATAAACGTTGGTAGCGGTTGTGGCCGGATTATAGTCTATCGTAAAGTTTTCACTGATATTATTAGCGTTCACATTGCTCTTGAATATGCGGTTCATGTTTAGCGTTGAGCCGTAAGGAGCAGTAGAGCGATATACCCTGTCGATGGCCGCATAGGCATTTACATAGCCGGCGCCTACTTCCCATTTCTCACGGCTAGGAATATTGGTAGCCGTCTGCTGCAGGATTTCTTTTACCTGATAAGGCGTTAGGGTTGGGTTCGCTTCCAGTAAAAGTGCCACGATACCGGCCACATGCGGAGCCGCCATAGACGTACCGCTCATGTGGGTATAGTAGGGTACGTGTGCCGGGTCCATTTCTGCCACGTCTTTGTCAGCAGAAAGCGAAGACACCGGTGCAATAACACGTGCCGCGATGATGTCTACCCCAGGAGAGGTTACGGTAGGTCTGTCCTCCCATGTAAAAGCTTTTCCATCCAGTGTAAAGGAACCTCCTTTGCCTTTTATACCTCTGGATGAGAAATCGGCAAGTCTTCCTGATTTGTCGCCTGCAGCTACAGCGATCACCCAGGGAGCCTTTTTGTACTGACCGGTCATGGTGCCGGAGCCAGGGCCGGAGTTGCCAGCCGAGAACACCACTACAATGTTGCGGTCTACGCAGCGCTTGGTGGCCAGCGTGATCGGGTCGGCCGGGTTCACCTCTGTACCCGTGTCGCTGGTAGTTCCGAAGGAGTTGGTGATCACACGGATGTTATAGCGCGCCTGGTTGGTAATGGCATAGTCGAAGCCGGAGAGCACATCGAGCAACAGCAGGGCCGCACCCGAACCATAACCGATCAGGTCAGCGCCCGGCGCCACGCCCTCGTAAAGCCCCTGCGATGCCTGGCCGGTACCGCCTACTATACCTGCTACGTGCGTACCGTGGCCGCCTGTGGCGTCTGTATTGGGCACATTTTCCAGGATCAGGTAGGGGAGAATAGAGGAAACTGCATTGAGGTTGGTGGCTGCGGTAACATTTTGTTTGAGGTTGCGGCCAAACTGCAGGTCAGGGTGCGTGCCATCCACACCGCTATCGTTCACCAGCACACCAATACCTTTTCCGGTAACCGGAAGCCCGCCGTTACGACTTGTGAACAGCGGTTCTTTGCGCAGTTTGTCTACACCAGTGAGGGCAGTGCCTGAGTTGCTCTCGTACTGAAGAGATTCGTTCAGGTAAAGGGAAAGCACGCGGGAGTTCTTGGCAAGGAGTTCTACCTGTAGGCCTGTGGCGAGCACACCGGCAATTGGGAGCGATTGGAGGGTAAGCCCTTTGGTAATGCCGGCTTGGGTAAGCGCCGTTAGGTCGAGTAGCGTTGGTGCCTTATCGCCTTTGAAAGTTACAACAACCTGCACCAGTTTGGTCTTATCAGTGATGGCGTCCTTGAGTTTGCCATCGACATAGGCTTGTGCAAAAACTTGGCTGGCAGCCAAAAGGCAAAGCACGACAGCGGCTAAGAATTTTCTCATAAATCCGGAAAGTTAAAAGTGTTACATAAGGTGTATTAGGGTAAAGAGAGCGGCATGTTAGTGATGCCGTAGGTATAAAAATGATTTAAAGGTGAAAAATGACGAATTAATAAGAAGGTAATACGAAGGCAACTCCTCAAAAAAATTATACTTTAAAAACAAGATCTGGCATTTCAAAGATAAAAATCCTGTATTCAGTCTCAGTTGCCAGGATTTCACCGTCTCAAAAAAGTGATACCTGCAATCCATGTTATGACAATAGTTTTTTGCCAACGACAGTCCCGGATACACCCGCAATCAATGCTTTGGAAGGTATAGCGGCTATAGAAGCGAGGTATAGATTCCGGGTAAGGGGCAGGGCACCGGTTAATCGATACAGCGGCCAAGGTATAGCAAAGCTCATCCGGCAAAAGGCTTATACCGGCCTTAAAATAAAAGCAAATAGACAGGTGGTTTCGGCTGGTAGAGGGATATAAATAAGGCAAACCTTGAAGCCACCCCACTTACATAAATTGATTTGGTTAATTTTGGCGCCCGATCAGGCTTAATCAGTCTTATCACATCTGTCATGCTGAAATTTATACCTCATACCGTTTTATCGCCTGACCTTGCAGTCATACTTTCCAACTACATTGCTGAGGAATTTGGGCACGTCGCATTTGTGCGGCAACGCAGCTGGGCTATACCTGATTGGGTCGTGCTGCTAGAAGAACAAGCAGAAATCGTTGCTTTTTGCAATGTGGTGGAGCGGGAGGTCACACTGAATGGAAAACCCTGCAAGATCGCCGGAATCAACAATGTGATCACACCCAAAGCACACCGTGGAAAAGGCTATTCCAGCCGCGTGCTGCGCGAGACAACATCGTTCTTATTTGATGAGTTAAAGGCGGATTATGGCCTGCTGCTTTGCGCAGACGCACTGGTGCCTTTCTATGAACGCCTTGGGTGGTATACCGTTAACAGCCATCTGGTATATGACCAGCCCCAGGGCAAAGAGGTATACGACTCCAACATCATGCTGCTGGCCAGGAAGAATCACGAAAAAATATACCCAAAAACGATAGACCTGAACGGCCTGCCCTGGTAATTGCCAAAGCCCTTGACTCCTACTCGATCAATATACCCATCTTTCCCATCTGGTAGTCGCGCATGGCCTGCATGATCTCCGATTGCGTGTTCATTACATAAGGACCGTGCATGACCAGCGGCTCTTCCAGCGGCTTACCAGCCATCAGCAAAAGGCGCGTGTCTTCTTTGGCCGTCAGGGTACAGCCTTCGCCGTCGCGGTTCAGGAGCGCCATGTGCAGTCCGTCAATCAAACCATAGCCTTCGAGCGTGATTTGCCCGTCCAACAGGTATAGAAAAGCATTGTAGTCGGCAGGTACAGGTATAACGCAGGTGCCGCCTGCCTGTAGGGTCAGCCTGAGGGCCAGCACCGGGCTGGATGGACGGATGGGTCCTTCAAGCTGTTGGTATTGACCAGCCACCACGGCTAGCTGCACGCGGCCTTCGTCTGCGGTCAGGGTTGGGGTGTCTTCGGCCTGGAGCGGAAAGTAAGCGGGCTGATCCATTTTGTGGGCCCGTGGCGTGTTCACCCAAAGCTGAATGATCTCCTGCACACCGCCATGCTCCTGTATGTCTTTAGGCGGGCGCTCGCTGTGCACTATGCCCATACCTGCGTTCATCCACTGCGTGCCGCCGGCGTATACCACGCTGTCGTTGCCGCGCGAGTCACGGTGATGCACGCCTCCCTGGTACACGAATGTGACCGGTGAAAAGCCCCGGTGCGGGTGCGGCCCTACCCCTGATTTATGAGGTATAGCCATTTCAGGTATAGTGCTGATGTGGTGGTGCAGCAACAGGAATGGATCATGCTGCTCTACCTGGCTGGTGGGCATTGGTTGCCGTACGGGCATACCTCCCATATCCACTTCTTGGGCATAGAGAAGTCGCGCTACGGTCCGGTTCTTTTGCATAGGCTGGGTTAGGTGATAATGCGTACACCAAGATACGTAAAATCGCCCGAAGGTACACAACAAGGTATGGCAAGCAGAACTGAAAGCCTTATCTACTAAATCAGGAGATGAGGCCGCGCTGCAGCGCGAACTTGATAAGTGTGGCCGTGTTTCGGGACTTGGTTTTGTCCAGGAGGTTCTGGCGGTGGGTTTCGATGGTGCGCTTGCTCGTGAAAAGTTTATCGGCAATCTCAGCGTTGGTATACCCTTCGCCAATAAGGGTAAGCACCTCCAGTTCTCTCTTAGACAGGTCCCGGTGGTCGTCCTGGCTGCCATTTACAGTCTTGATTGTCGGCAGGCTCTGCACTTTCCGCAGCAGGTCCATGGTCACGTCGGGGCTGATGTAGCGGCAACCGTGTGCGATTAGTTGCAGGGCACAAAAGAGTTCGTCCTTGCCGGCGTTCTTGAGAATATACCCCGCTACTCCGAGCTCCATCATACGGCTCACGTATTTCTCATGGCTAAGCATGGAAAGCACAACAACCTTTAGATCGGGGTATTGGGCCAGCGCCTGGGCAGCTGTTTCAAAACCATCCATCCCACCTGGCATGCTTATATCCATAAGCACAATGTCCACGTGCAGGTCAGGCAGCAGCCCTATCAGCTCTTTCCCGCTGGCGGCCTCTCCCACCACCTGGAAGGTATTGTTGTGGTCTTGCAGGAGCGCCTTCAGTCCGTCGCGAACTATCTTATGGTCATCTGTGATTATTATGTTTATCATGCTGAAAAAATGAATGGAAAATCGCCGTATATAACCTCAACACCTTACCAAAAAAGCAACGGGCATCAACAGCTAACATTAGCATGAGCTCAAGGCATGTAACATGTAGCAGAAAGCTAATCCATGTCAGATCTTATGGCCAGACTCATTTCTATCAAGGACAATTTTCACAATAATTAACCTAATGTCCAATCACTGGGAGTACAGAAGTATATTAATTTTCAAATTCTTAGCAACAATTAAGTATTTCCAACAAATCTCTATACGTATTTATAGCATATTGTCAGTAATTATATTTGACTATTTTTAATCGATCTTGCAGCTATTATTCTTAGGCTTGGCTTCGGGAATACCAATTGTCAGGGGCGAGCTTGCAGGTATCATTCGGTAGTCCTGCTACAAAAGCAGCCATATGTACCTTACTTTCGTATCTAGGCACTATAGATGTCGAATTGGCAGACACACGTAACAACCCAGTGCGGTAGAGCAATGGTATGAAGGGAAAGAAAACCGGCTACGGAAAAAGGCAGCAACCCCAATTGGATAAGCCGGCAAACAGACCGGCTCAGCGTTTAATGATGTGAAGAGCTAACTTATATGAGAACTTTCAGTGTAACGACAGACACTTTAGGGGAGGGCACGATACTTAGATTCAAAGGGGAACTCGACGCCAGTTCGTCTGTATATGCAGACAATGCCCTGGAGGAAGCCATCGAAGCTTCGTCCAGCTTTGTGTTGATCGACTGCAGCGAACTTATTTACATATCCTCGGCGGGGCTGGGTGTACTGCTGGCCGCATTTCAGGCCTGTAACTCAAAGGAAATCCAGCTGGTGATGGTGGACATGAAACCAAAGATCCGGAACGTGTTCGAAATACTTGGACTGGACCGCCTGATCAAGACGGCCGCCACAGTGGAAGACGCCAGGCAAATGGTAGAAAGGTAATGAACAACAGAAAGGGCCGCATGGATGCGGCCCTTTCTGTTGTTCCAATTCTATCTGTTGTAGTCACTGTCATACCTGTCCCGCCAAGAGGAGCCGCGTCTGTCCTGGTCTCTGTCAGATGCGCGATAGCTGCCGCCGGAGCCGCCAGACGATCCATAGCCGCCTGCGCTGCCCATAGAACTGCTTCTGCCGAACTGTGAACTGCCTCTGCCCTGCTGTGCACCGTAGCCTGACTCCTGACTTCCGAAATCGCTCCGAGAACCACTTTGTGATCTGTAGCCACCGCTACCGGTATCGCTGAACTGCCCTCCGCTGAACGGACCTCCACCGCTGCCAAAGTAGCCGCCCCCCATCGAGCCGGAGCCGCCGCTGCCATAATCCGAGCCACGCGGGTACCCCATCGAGCTTCTGCCATATTCGCCGGATGACTCACCGTAACCCGACTGTCCGTAGCTGCCGCGAGAACCGGAGCTAAACCTGCTCTCAGATCGTTGGTTAACATTTCTGCCATAAACACCTTCCGAAGAGCCGGACCGGCCAAATGAATTACCGTATGGGTCTCTGCCTGATGCCCCATACTCAGACCCGCTTGAACCCGTGCCATAGTCGGAACTGCTTCTTCCATAACTGCTCTGAGAAGAGGAGCCATACCCTGATGAACTGCCATAGCCTCCTTGCGAACTTGGGCTATACCCTCTGCCAAAGGAGCTGCCGCCTTGTACAGTACCGTAGGTGTCACCTCTGCCCGAGCCGCTGCCCTGGGCACTATACCTGCCCAAATGAGACGGGCCATAACCAGCGTAACCGGACGATCTGTAACCTCCCCTATCGTATTCACCAGAACCCGAGCGGTACGACGAGCTGCCTTCATAATTCCTGTGAGAACGTTCCCTTCTCTCTCTTTCCCTCTCCTCGTCCTCGTGACCGGTTACCCGTTCCCACGCATTGCTGATCTTATCACCAATGCGACCAAGAAAACCTTGTCCCTCGTGGTGGGGGCGGTCGTGCCCATAGGAGCGATAATCGCCTTCATCGTAGTTGCTCTCATAGTTTCTTGCCATAGCTTTATGAATTTTTGGTTTATTAATTGAACAAAACACATACATCTTAAACGGCCTTCAGAAAATCAGGTTTTGAAATAATGAAGCGACCGCCCAAACGCCTCAGACATTTACAAAAACGTCAAACACAAAATTAGCAAGGCCCTATATAGTAGGTAAAAGTTTCAGGTACAGAATGTCTGCCAAGGTCCAGCAATAACCACAGTCAGGTATGGCAAAACACTACTGCTGAGACTAATTATGATTTTTCTAAATTTCCCTTGTAATTATGCCGCCAAACTTCCCCTCTTACCCTGGCTTGTCCGTAAAATCATCAATGAAGTTCCCAATGTAGCCTGCAGATAAATGAAGCCTCTCCAAGAAGGTGTAACGCCCTATGTGGAAGAGCATTTGTACGAAGCCTGAAAGCAAATGAAAATACTTGAGTTAAGGATCATGCGCGGACCTAACTACTGGTCTATCAAACATCCTAAGATTATCGTGTTAAAACTTGATTTGGAAAACCTGCAGGACGTGCTCACCAACGAGGTGACGCATTTTGCGGAGCGGCTCGAAAAGCTGTTTCCAAGCATGTATGAGCACCGCTCCTCTACCGGTTCGCCTGGCGGTTTTTTCAAACTGGTGCGTGAGGGCACCACGTTCAGCAAAGTAGTACAGCACATCGCCCTGGAGTTACAGACACTGGCAGGTATGGACAGCGGCTATGGGCGCCGTTACGCAGGCCCGGAGCCGGGCACCGATTTCGTTGTGTTCTCTTACCAGCAGGAACGGGCCGGGGAGTACGCCGCACATGCTGCTGTACGCATAACCGAGCTGCTGGCCAAAGGCAAAAAAGCAAGCGTGGTGCAGGACATCGCCAGGCTACACCAGATTCGTGAGGATGAGTATTTCGGGCCAAGTACCGAGGCCATCGTGTCGGAGGCTGTGAGCCGCGGTATACCTTACATCAACAACCACCGCAGCGGGCTGATCCAGCTCGGTTATGGAATCCATCAGAAACACATACAGGCAGCCATGACCTGCCGCACTTCCTGCTTCGGGGTGGAGAACGCTGGAAACAAAAACGCCACCAAGCTGATACTAGAGGATGCCGGAGTTCCCGTACCGCAAGGCAGTATTGTCACCCATGCCGAAGAACTGGAAGACGCGGTAGCGGAACTGGGTTATCCGGTGGTGGTCAAGCCACTGGACGGTAACCAGGGCAAGGGCGCCACCATCAACATCACCAGCTGGAAGGAAGCCCACCGGGCAATGGGCGAGGCGCAGCGTTATTCGAAACAGGTCATGGTGGAGCAGTTTATTGTGGGTGCTGACTACCGCATGCTTGTTATCAACGGTAAGTTCACTGCCGCTGCCAAACGAACTCCGGCCATGGTTACGGGCGATGGCACATCCACCATACAACAACTCGTAAAAGAGGTAAACAAAGACCCCAGACGGGGTATAGGCCACGAAAAAGCGCTCACCCACATCAAGATCGACAAACATACCCGAGGAATACTCAAAGACAAAGGGCTTACGCTACAGTCGGTGCTGCCCGAAGGCGAAGTGCTATACCTGAAAAGCACGGCCAACCTGAGCACAGGCGGTACCGCCACCGACGTAACGGACCTGGTGCACCCCTACAATGTGCTCATGGCCGAGCGCATTGCCGGCATCATCGGGCTGGACGTGTGCGGTGTGGACGTGATGACCACCGACATCGCCATTCCCTTGCCGGAGACACGGGGCGCTGTGATCGAAGTGAACGCCGCCCCCGGTCTGCGCATGCACATCTCCCCTACCGAAGGATTGCCCCGTAACGTGGCCGAGCCGATCATCAGCATGCTCTTCCCGCATGGCAACCCGACACGCATACCTATTGTGGCCGTTACGGGCACCAACGGCAAAACCACCACCACCCGCCTCGTGGCGCACATGCTCAAATTCAAAGGTTACCAGGTAGGCTACACCACCACCGACGGCATTTACATACAGGACAAGAAGATCATCAAAGGCGACACCACCGGAGCGTATAGCAGTGAGTTCGTGCTCAAAGACCCGACTGTGAACTATGCCGTGCTGGAATGCGCCCGGGGCGGCATGTTGCGCTCCGGCCTGGCCTTCAGGCAGTGCGACATCGGCATCGTGACCAACGTGTCGGCAGACCACCTGGGGCTCGGCGACATCAACACCGTGGAGGAAATGGCCGAGGTGAAAGCCGTAATACCGCGTACCGTGTGCCAGGACGGCTATGCGGTGCTCAACGCCGACGATGACCTGGTGTTCGAGATGGCCACCGGACTCTCCTGCAAAGTGGCTTTCTTTAGCCTGGATGAAGAAAACCCGCGCATCCTCAAACACATCAGCAAAGGCGGGCTGGCGGCCGTGCTCGAAAACGGCTACATCTCCATTTTCAAAAACACTTACAAAATCCGGGTGGATCGGGTGGCTGACATTCCGCTAACATTCGGGGGGCGTGCCCGCTTTAACATCCAGAATGTACTGGCCGCCACTTTGGCCGGCTACATCAACCATTTTGAGATAGCCGAGATCAGGACAGCCCTGCGCACGTTTATACCTTCTGCCGAAACCACACCGGGCCGTATGAACCTTTTCAAGCTGCCCCGCTACGAGGTGCTCATCGACTACGCACACAACATAGCCAGCATGGAGGCCATCGCCGACTTTATCGACAATGTGCACGCCACCTATAAGATTGGCATTGTGGCAGGTATAGGCGACCGCCTGGCAGAGGACACGGTGGAAATTGGCCGCATAGCAGCTGAGACGTTCGACGAGATCATCATCCGGCAGGACAAGGACCTGCGCGGCAAATCCGGGTATGAGATCAACAGCCTGATCAAACAAGGTATTATGGCGGTGAAACCTAACATGAAGCTGACCGAGATCAACCAGGAAACACGAGCCCTGGCTCATGCCCTGGAGTATGCCCCTGAAGGAGCTTTCATTGCGCTCTTTTCGGAGGATATACCTGAGTCGATCAAGTTGGTGGAGAGTTTCAGGATTATCGAGCACAGGCGTATCTCGTCGCTGGAGCAGGATTCGATTTAGCTTGCTCCCGCTATACCTGCACACGCTGGCATGGCCCGGCTGCAACAGTCGGGAGCGTTAGCGCAGTGTTTAAGCATGTGCGCGAACCATAGGCTACCCAAAACTCCTGCCCGACACAACAATTACATCGCTTACCTGTTAGCTGCAGGAAATCCAAAAATTCTTATGTAAGCAGAGCAAAGGACTGTATCTTTACTATAGCGAAAGCACAGAACAAAAACGCTAAATTAAATGGAAAGAATAAAA
>JAJLKL010000128.1:0-8608 GCA_033838975.1 Hymenobacteraceae bacterium
TGTACCCTGATATGACCACCAGGTTAGTGCTGGAGAATCCCATTGGGTTGGAAGACTACCGCCTGTTCGTACCTTACAAGAACCTGACGGAGCTGTACCAGGAAGAGCTGAAGCGTACGGAAGAGTCTATCCGCAACTACCACCAGACCTACTATACCTCGTGGAAGCCTGCCTATGATGAGTGGGTAGAGGTGCCGGCGGCCCAGATCAATCACCCGGACTACCCCACGGTGGCCAAGGCCTCGGCCCTGACCTACGCCATGATCTATCAGCAGCCGGTGGTGTATGAGTTTGATCAGCTAGAAGTACCCACACTACTCATCATCGGGCAGGAAGACCGGACAATTGTGGGGAAGGGGTACATTCAGGACAGGCAGAAACTGCAGGAGCATGGGCAGTACCCGCAGCTCGGCAAGCAGATAGCCCAGGCCATACCGAACGCCAGGCTGGTGGAGCTGCCGCAGGTGGGGCACATTCCGCACCTGGAGGCTACAGAGCGTTTCCACCAGGCCCTGCTGAACTTTCTGAAACAGTAAGGCTTAGTGGTGGTGATGGTGGTCGTGGTCTTCCGGCTTGCTGTTGAAGTTTGCGACAGCACCGGCGCTGAAGAAGGCGGTCCAGCACAGGTACAGCGCCTCAAAGTTCTCCATGCTTTTGCCAATGATCAGCATGATCACGTGCGCCACCAGTGTCATCACCAGTCCGGTTGCGGCAACAAATTGATAGGAGTTCATCTCCCGCGGGTCATATATTTTAGATAGTTTCATGTGCCGCTTGGTCTGTTTATTTTTACGCTAACGATTTCGGGGCAGCAGAGGTGCCATCAGTAGCTTTTATATTATGGCAAAGATAACACTTCATTACTTTATATTGTTAGGAGGTACAGTACACAGACAGGAACTTAAGCTGTTACAGACAACTGCCACATATGAAAAACTATTTCTGCTGCACCCTTGCACTGCTTTTGCTGTCCTTGACGGCAACTCATGTGCCAACCCCAGTAAAGGCTGCCCCACCTGTAGCCTTAGCAAGAGCGGACGAATCTTTTTATGCTTCGCTTACAAGCTTGCTACAGAGGCACGTGCAGGGGGGAATGGTGAATTACAAAACCCTGCAGCGTGACGGAAAGCTGCTGCAGGACCTGGTGAGGAAGGTGGCGCAGTACGATCTGAAAGGGGCAGCTGGTACCGAGAAGAAAGCTTTTTACCTGAACGCGTACAACGTACTGGTGCTGCAGCAGGTGCTGGAACATTATCCCCTGAAGTCGGTGATGGACGTACCGGGCTTTTTTGACAGCAAAAGGCATGAGGTGGCCGGGGAGCCGCTCACTCTGAACGAACTGGAGCAGCAGAAACTTCTGGTCCCCTTCCAGGATGCACGCATTCATTTTGCCCTGGTGTGTGCAGCCAGGTCCTGCCCGCCGCTGCTGAGCAACGCGTACCTGCCTGACCAGGTAGAAAAGCAGCTGGAGGCGCAAGCTAGGCAGGCTCTGCAGAACCCGGATTTTATCAGGGTACAGCCGGGGGAGCGGCAAGTGCTGGTGTCCGAGATCTTTAGGTGGTATCAGCAGGACTTCCTGCGGGAGGCACCCTCTGTGATAGCTTACATCAACCGCTACCGTAAAGCAGCACTGCCCAAGCAGTATGCTCTGGGGTATTATACTTACAACTGGAGGCTGAACGAGGTGCAATAGGCACTATGCAAAGAGTTTGGTTGATTTGTTATGTTAAGTGGTTCTGCGGGCAATTGAACATGTGCCTATCCTCAGCGTATACAAAAAGGTAACTAAATACACTGAGAAATGAGTAAGAAACCTGAAGATCAAAAAAATACACCGGATAAACCAAAGAACGTAAACGACGATTTCAACAAGCGGATGACCATGGGCAACCACCCTGATCCATCTGCAAAGCGAAACATCGGGCCCCATGGCGAGACAGAGCGCCACGGCCAGAAAGACAAGCTCGAGAACCTGCACATAAAGGGCAACGAGGTAACCGGCTACGGGGACAACAACCCCAACAGCACCGAGGAGTTTGCGCAGGGGCCTGGCTTTGAGTATGAGGGCAGTGATACCGGTATGGATGATGATGTGGCAGGCATCCGCCGGGGTGACCAACCCCTGGGAGAAGATAAAGAAAGACCTGACGACGCAGATTACAGTCGCAGGTAAGAAAATAAACTAAAAAAGCAGGGGGCACCTTTAAAGGTGCCCCCTGCTGCATTGTAAACCCTTCGATAAAGGCCTACTTTTCAGTTGGCCTTTACCATCTTGGCTTGTCTTATTTTCTGCGTTCCTCTGAGGCAGCCACAAACTTTGCCTTCGCCGACTCCTTGTACTCGGCGTAAGCCTGTAATTGGTTAGGTTTCAGTATAGGAAGCAACTCCTGCTCATATGCCAGCTCTATTTCCTGAAGCCTGTTTTGGAGGGCATAGGCATCAGACCGGAAGGTCTGTTTGGCCTCCTCCGTCTGTGCCATGCGCTTTCTGTTCAGCGCTTTGAGCTTTATGTAGCCGGGTTCATTTAACCGCAGCTCATTTACCATGCGGCGGGTTAGTGCAGTGCATTCCTGCTCAGCCTCAGGTGATAAGCGCACTTTAAACTCCTGCGCAAAGGCCCCGGAGCAGGATAGTAGAACTACAATAAGTAAAAGGGTAAAGCTTTTCATGTAAATGAGGGTTTTAGGATTATAGTAATATTGGTATTGTGGTTTAGATAAATATTTATATATACTATTATGAGAAGAGGTTACGGGTGAGAGTAATGTTGGTTGTATTTTATACTATATAAATATAACTTTAAATATATAAATATATGTATTAGTTAATACGTAGCAGGCATGAATGGCTTTGCCGGCTTGCCAGGTGAACTAGCCCACTGCGCGGAGAAAATATGCTTTTAGATAGGGGACTGAACTTGGATACTGTTGACTGCCTACCAGTAACCCGGGCAGAGGAGGTGGGGAGCTAGCAGAATTATGCGGCAGGGTAGCGGTTTAATTCCTTATTTTTGCCACAGTGGGTTTGGCTGAAAGAACCCTACGCACAGAACTGCTGTTTTCCAAATGATATGATGCCACAACACAAACTACATATCCGCAACATGGTGTGCCCACGGTGCATCAAGGTAGTAACCGAGGAGCTGGAGCGGCTAAAGTTGCCTGTGCTCGATGTAAAGCTGGGGGAGGTGGTCCTGGGCCGTGAGCCGTCGGCTGTGGAGCTTTCGGAGGTGAGGGATGCCTTGGCGGCGAACGGTTTTGAGCTGCTGGAGGACAGAAAGGCTGAGACCGTGGAGCGGGTCAAGGTGCTCATCATCGATCTGATCCGTTCGGGCAAGGTGGAAGGCCTCCAGGTGAACATTTCAGATTACCTGGCAGAGGCAACCGGCAGGGACTACGGCTACCTGAGCAGCCTGTTCTCCGGTGAGGAGGGTACGACTATCGCCAGGTATGTGGTGCTGCAAAAGGTTGAGCGGGCCAAGGAGCTGATGGAGTACAATGAGTTAAACCTTAGCCAGATCGCGTATCAGTTGGGCTATAGTAGTGTGGCACATCTCTCCAACCAATTTAAGCAGGTAACAGGGGTTTCCCCCTCTGATTACAAAAAAAGTGCAGACCAGCACCGACGGCCCCTGGATCAGGTGTTATAAAAGAGCAAAGGTGATATCCTTAGCTGGAATGCAGAGCGGCCACTCCTTTATACAGTGGCCGCATTGTTTAATTGGGTCGTAGAAACTCCTCGCGAATAAACTCCAGGATTTCGGGTGAAAGGGGTTTGGAAATAAAGTCCTTTACCTCCTTATGGCTCTTGGCACTCAGAATATCCTTCCTGTCTACAGCGGAGGACAGCACAAACAGGTTGCACCTCTCAATAGCCGCTACCGGGTACTTCTTGTATTCCTGAATAAACTGCCAGCCGTCCATACCGGGCATGTTGATGTCCAGAAAGATCAGCTCAGGAAACTCATCCGGCCTTGTTGAGGCGACATGGCTTAAATAGTTATGCGCCTCCTCCGCCTGCTCAAAAACCAGCACTTCCTTCGCAAAGCTTATACTTCTGATAATACTCTCACACACAAAACTATTCACCTGATCGTCGTCGATCAGGATCACCCTCTCCAAAGTATACATTTACAAATTAGCTTTTAAAATAGACACTGAATGTGGTCCCTACATCCACCTGGCTTTCTACCTCTACTTTTCCGCCCAGCAGTTCTGCCTGCGTCTTTACAAGGTGTAACCCCAGCCCCTTGCCCTCAATGGTGTGGTGGAAGCGCTTGTAAAGGCCAAAAATCTTGTCTTTCTCCTTCGCAAGGTCAATCCCGAGGCCGTTGTCGCAAACCTGCAGGCAAATATAGTCACTTACGCAGAATGTGCTAAGGCTCAGGTGCAGCTTTCTCTCCGGCGACCTGTACTTTATGGCGTTGATCAACAGGTTCTGTACAATGCTCAGGACGTAACCCCGCAGTGAGGTGATGGAGGGGGCTCCGCTGAAGTCACAGCTGACCGTGGCGTCTGCCTGGGCAACATCCTCGGAGATGCTGCTCAGGATGTCATTCACGAGCTCCTCAAACATCACCGTCTCTTGCGTTTCATGGATTCGGCTGCGGATACTCAGGATCTCGTTCAGGTCACGGATCGTGGTATCCAGCAGCTTTGCGGACTTCAGCAAGCCATCCACCACCCGTTGATTGATCAGGGCTTCAGGCTGCTTACGGTTGTAGACGTTTGTCAGGCCCAGAATATTGGCAATAGGTGCCCGCAGGTTATGCGAGACAATGTAGGTAAACTGCTGCAGGTTCTGGTTCTGGATCAGCAGCTGCTCTATCAGCTCTGCCCGGTTGGCCTCCGCTGCCTTGTACTGCGTCATGTCGGCTGCGGAGCAGTCGATGCGTACCACCTTGCCCTGCGCATCCTGCTTGGGAGAGGCTCTCAGTAACAGCCACCTTGTGTTATTGCCAGGGTCCATGATCCGGAGCTCGTACTGCTGCGGCTCTCCGGCCACCACTTTCGGCAGGATTTCATTCATCAGCCGGCACCGGTCGTCGGGATGGATCTTTTGTATCCAGTGCGCAGATTTTCCCAAAAACACCTCCTCCGTGTAGCCGGACACCTTCAGGCACTGCGGACTGATGTAGGTAATGGTCAGGTCCGGGTCAGCGGTCAGAATCGCCTCCTGAATGTTCTCGATGGTGGACTGGAAGAGGTTCTTGGCTTCAATGGCCTCCTGCTCTTTCTTTCGCAGGTCCGTAATGTCCTGTGTGGTGCCCTGTATTTTGATGACCTCGCCTGCTGTATCACAAAGAGGCTCGATCACATGGTGCAGGTACTTTTCCGTGCCGTCATCCAGCAGAACACGGTGCTCGCTCAGAACGCTGCGTTTCGCCGCGACCGCCTCGTTGAATTTGGCCAGTGCCGCATCCCGGTCATCGGGGTGGAAACGGGCAAGAACATTCTGGAAGGTTGGTCTGAAGTCATTTGGCAGGCCGTAAATAGTGAAGAGGGTGCCGGACATCGTCAGCAGGTCTCCCTTGAAATCGTACTCCCAGCTACCCAATTTGGCGATCCGGTGGGCATGAGACAGCTGTAGCTCGCTGCGCTTGATCGATTCGATGGCTTTCTTCTGCTCTGAAATATTATGTATGCTCAAAGCCACCGAAATGGTTTTGTTCTCTGCGGTGACCACCGGGCGGAACGCTACCTCGAACCACTGGTTCCCCTGCCCGGTTTGGTACATGACGGTCTCGCCCTGTAAGGCGCGGGCGTGATGCTCGCAGAAGGTGGCCCGCTGCACCTCGTCGACATAATCGAGCAGGCTCTGCCCTACAACCAGGTCCTGCAGCCTGCAGCTTTTTACCTCAGCAGCGGCAACGGCGTTAAAGGACAGCACCTCCATCTCTTGACCGAGCAGGTAAATCGCCTGCGGAGAGCTGTTCAGCAGCGCACGTAGCTTTGCCTCCTTGGTACTGAGCTGCTGCTGTGCCTCCTTCTGGTCTGTTATGTCGATCAAGGTGCCGTTGTACAGGATGCTGCCGTCTTTCTTAAGGGTCGGCAAGCCGTGTCCGCGCACCCATTTCCACTTGTTCAGGTGTGTAGACCGTAGCCTGTACTCCACCAGCCAAGGCGTAAGGCCCTTATTGGAGTGCTCAGTGGTTTCCCGGATCAGCTCCAGGTCATCCGGGTGGATGCCCTCAAAAAGCAGGTCCGGGTTGTCATATACCTCATCAGGTGTAACGCCATACAGCTCTTTGATTCCCTCACTGACAAACGGGAAGGTGATTTTCCGCTGCTCATCTACCTGGAACTGGTACACGGCGCCGGGTATGCTGGAGCTTACCTCTCGGAGCTGCTTTTCGTTTTGCTTCAGCTTATCACTTGCCCTTATCTGCTCCTCCACATTAACGGCCACAACCAGCCTGGGGCAGATACTGCCTTCCTTGGGTAAGGAGTGAGAGCGTACCTCTACCCTGAACAGGGATCCGTTCTTGCGGCGGTGCCAGGTTTCGTTGAAGGCAGATTCCTCATCCAGCGGGAAGGTCATGCTCAGGATGCGCTCCGCGTCCTCTAGAGTGCGCAGGTCCAGCACGGTCTTCCTCAGGAACTCAGCCTTTTTATAGCCATACTCCTGCTCAGCGGCCCTGTTCACCTTCAGGATCTTATAGGTGTTGGGGTCATAGATCCACATGGGCACAGGGTTGCTGTTGAAGAGGCTCTTGTACTGGTACTGGCTTCGCAGCAGCGCTTTTTGCAGCTCTGTCCGCTCCTGGATCTCGGCGTTTAGCAGGGCGTTTTCCTTGTGCAGGTTTCTGTAGACCTTCCGGAGCGTAAAAGCGGTTCCGGCAATGGAGAGCAAGGCAAACAGGAACAGCGCAACAGACTCATTGACAGTAGAAGAGAACACGGCCAGTGCCTCATCCGCCTGCTTCTGGGAAAAGTCGGTAGCGGATTCGCTCAGGTCAAGGAGCAGGGCCTGGTGGCGGCTGTAAAAAGGCCCCAGGTGCGCCCTGCTGTAGGCCTGCGCCTCTGCCAAAAGGTTCTGGTCGCTTAACCTGAGCAAACTGTCGGCGTGTACGTAATAGGCCTTTCGTTCCGCCACAAGGCTCGCGAGCAGCGCCTTCTGGTCCTGGTTCTGGAGCAGCCTGTCGAGCTTCTGAATGGTGGTGTTGTTTAGCGTATGTGCCTGTGCCAGCTTCTCCCGAAGTGATTCTTTCCGGGTGGAGTCCTGGGTGTAAATATGCTCCCGAAGCAGGTCCTGAGCCAACTCCTTGTTACTGAACAGGGTGTTCACCAACTCCAGGCGCTGGTAGGCGTGCAGCATTTTGGTGCCGTACTCCTGCTGCACCAGGTTAGCGCGGATATAGGAGAAGAGGCAAACGGCTATAAGTACTACAACAATACTGATAAAGGAGGTGCCGATGTAGCGCATGGTCCGCCTGTGACTGTTTGCGCTCCTGGTATTCTTGTTCTGTTCCATGTTCAGCTAAGGGAAACGCTGAATAAAATATTATATAAGCTGTTTTCAATATAATGACTTTTATGCAGGACTGCAGAAAAAGTGCAATATAAATATTGCTCTAAAATAGGGTAAAAATATGTGAAAGCGCAAAAATAAATGTTAAGGATGAATTATTATGAGCCTTCAGGGGGTAAAGCAGGCCTTGAGCGCAGAGAACAAGTAAGATGATGTCAGTACAATAAATTATAGCTATATAGCATACCTGCCTTTTTGTATTTCCTGCCTCCTCGTAAATATGTAACTCTATTGCATAATTATGTAACGCCTGGGGCAAGGTGCGGCCGTATCTTTGTTACAGATAAAACAATGAAAGAAATGGCAACTGTAAAAGATAAAAAGTTAACCAAAGCCACCTTTCCGGTAGAGGGGATGACCTGCGCCTCCTGCGCGAGCAGCATCGAGAGCATGCTGCGGGCGCGCGAAGGGGTAGGGGAGGCCAATGTGAACTTCGCAGGTAAGACCCTGCAGGTAACGTATGAGCCCCGGGAGGTGACCCCTGCACAGCTCCGCGAGACGGTGCAGGAGATTGGCTTCGACATACTCATAGAGGAGAAAACGCAGGAAGAGCTGGAGGAGCGGCAGGCCGCCGCCTTGCACAGGCTCAGGCGCAAAACCATCGTGGCCGGCGTACTGGCCCTGCCCGTGTTCGTGCTGGGGATGTTCTTCCACGATACCTTTGCCTGGGGCAACTGGGCCATGCTCATCCTGACCGCACCTATTCTGCTCTGGGCCGGGCAGCGCTTCTTCACGGGCGCCTGGGCGCAGGCAAAGCACCTGCGGGCCAACATGGACACGCTGGTGGCGCTCAGTACAGGTATAGCCTTCTTCTTCAGTTTGTTTAACACGCTGTACCCGGAGTTCTTTCTGAGCCGGGGACTGATGCCACACGTGTACTATGAGGCCGTGGCCGTGATCATCGCCTTCATCCTGCTGGGGAAGTACCTGGAGGAAAGCGCCAAGGACAGGAGCTCCTCCGCGATCAAGAAGCTCATGGGGCTACAGCCTAAAACCGTGCGGGTACTGCGGAATGAGACCGAGCTGGAGATAAAGGTAGAAGAGGTACGGGTTGGCGACAGGGTGGTGTTACTGCCCG
>JAJLKL010000129.1:0-2698 GCA_033838975.1 Hymenobacteraceae bacterium
ATGATCGACATCGATAAATGGACCGAGATCTACAATACTGTAAAGAAGCATAAGCTTCGTACAGCGTTGACGGCCTTTGGCGTGTTCTGGGGCATTTTTATGCTGGTGGTGCTGTTGGGAGCAGGCAAGGGACTGGAAAATGGTATCGTGGCAGAGTTTAACGTGGCCAAGAACGCCGTATTCATCTGGACCCAGCGTACCAGTGTGCCCTATATGGGCCTGAAGGCGGGGCGGTTCGTGCAGATGACGAATTATGACGTGGCCGCTATCCGGGCTAATGTGCCGGAGGTGGCGGTGATTGCCCCGAACAACCAGCTGCGTGGCGACTTTGCCGTGACCTACGAGACAAAAAGTGCTGCTTTTACGGTGAATGGCGAAACACCCGAGATGCTGCACGTGAGGCCTACAAAGATCATGACGGGCCGGTTTATCAACCAGAAAGATATACAGGAACGTCGTAAGGTGGCAGTGGTGGGGCCAAGAACGCTGGAGCTGCTGTTCAAGGATACTGACCCTATCGGCCAGTACATCAACATCAAGGGCAGCTATTTCCAGGTGGTGGGTACTTTTGAGCCAGTGGGCAAGGGAGAGGACATTGTGGAGGATTCTAAAGTCATCTTCATCCCGAACGTAACGCTGCAGCAGACCTTTAACCAGCCAAACCAGGTAAATTCGCTGGCCCTGATACCCCAGCCCGGGGTGCCGGCTGCCGTGGTCGAGGACAAGGTAAAGGCCCTGCTGATGAAGCGCCACAACGTAGCCCCGGAAGATGTGAAGGCGTTCGGCTCGGCGAACGTGGAGAAGGAGTTTCAGGACATACAGGGGCTGTTTGCCGGTATCGCGGGTTTCAGCTGGCTGGTGAGCATCGGTACCATCTTCGCCGGCATCATTGGGGTGGGCAACATCATGCTGATCGTGGTGAAGGAGCGCACCAAGGAGATCGGTGTCCGCAAAGCCCTTGGCGCCACTCCATGGTCCATTATCAGCCTGATCATTCAGGAATCGATTGTGATCACGGGTTTGGCGGGGTACACCGGTTTGCTGGCAGGTACGGGCATCATTGCAACAGTGGAGTACCTGATGCGCAGGTTTGAGGTACAGGCCGGCTTCTTCGGCATTCCGGAGGTTAACCTGGGTATCGCGCTTTCCGCCACTGTTCTGCTGGTGCTGACAGGTGCGCTGGCAGGCCTTATACCTGCCACCAAAGCGGCGCGGGTGAGCCCTGTGGTGGCCTTGCGGGACGAGTAGCGAGCAGTAATCAATAAGTATTTAAAGTACACAACAACATATATCTTCTATGAAAAAGGTGTTATTAGGCTTGTTCATTGTCGTCTTCCTGGGCCTGTCTGTCTGGCTAGGCTATTACTTCTACAATAAGTCAAACACAGACCCGGTGGTGTATAAAACGGAGGCTCCCTTTGAGGCAGACATTGTGAAAAAGACGGTTGCCACCGGCTCTATCGTACCGCGCAAGGAGGTGCAGGTGAAGTCGCAGGTATCCGGTATTGTGGAGGAGCTGCATGTGGAGGCAGGCCAGATCGTGAGAAAGGGCCAGCTGCTGGCCAAGATCCGGATCGTGCCCAACATGGTGAGCGTGAACAATGCCGAAACGCAGCTGCAAACGGCACGGCTGAACTTTGACGAGGCCAAAAAAGAGCTAGCCCGTTACGAGCAGCTGTATCAGCAGAAGGTGATCCCAGAGCAGGAGTTCCGCAAGTACAAAGTAGACTATGACCTGAAGCAGGAAGCGCTCTCGGCCGCTGAGAGCAACCTGCAGTTGGTACGCGAAGGCTCCTCCCGCAAGCGCGGGCAGACCTCTAACCTGGTGTACTCTACCATCGACGGCATGCTGCTGGACGTGCCGGTGAAAGTGGGAACCTCCATTATCGAGCGCAACAACTTTAACGAAGGTACTACCATTGCCACGGTGGCCGACATGCGCAGCCTGGTGTTTGAGGGGAAGATCGATGAGTCGGAAGTAGGCAAGCTAAAGGAGAATATGGAGCTGCTGCTCACCATCGGTGCCATCGAAAACCGGGTATTTAACGCCAAGCTGGAGTACATTGCTCCCAAAGGGGTGCTGGAAGAGGGCTCTATCAAGTTCCCGATCCGTGCACAGGTGCTGCTGGATGAGAAGGACTTCATCCGGGCCGGCTACAGTGCCAACGCCGATATCGTGCTGGACAAGCGCGACAATGTGCTGGCGATCAAGGAAAGCATGCTGAAGTTTGAGAAAGACCAGCCTTACGTGGAGGTGGAGACAGCGCCGCAGGTATTCGAAAAGCGGGAGATCAAAACAGGTATATCAGACGGCATCAACATAGAGGTGGTGTCGGGGCTGCAGAAAGCCGAGAAAATAAAAGTGCCGGACGCCAATCTGGCCCAAAGTATCTAAATGTTTGTTAAGGTGAGTGTAAAAAGGCGGGTATTACCCGCCTTTTTCATTTTTGAGGGAAAAGTACAGGCTTAGGCCAGCTAGTTACAGAGCCATTTCAGCAGGAAGTGGGAAGGTAGGAATATCACCAGCGGGAAGAAGAGCATCACGCCTGCAAAGTACAAGTCGCTGGAAACGCTTTGTTGCGGTTGGTTGCCGGGGCCTAACACCCAGTTCAAATTCTGCTGCGGGTGGGTGTGAAAGTAGTTAAGCGGCAGCACCACCCAGGCCAGCGCCTTTTGCCAGTAGATAGCCCTCGTGTCG
>JAJLKL010000130.1:0-6638 GCA_033838975.1 Hymenobacteraceae bacterium
GCCATCGGTCTTTGGGGCAACAGTGCCGTGCACTTTCAGGTATTCTGCCATCACATCATGTATCGTGTAGTCCAGCACTTTAGGCTCTGTAGCGCCAGGCATACGGCAGATCATATCGTCGGCCTCACCGCGTCTGAGGCAGGCGCCCATGGTATAAACACGGTTAGGGTCCAGTGGCTTACCGCCGATACGGATAGACTGCACGCGCTGGCCCTTCGGAGCATTGGCGTTAAAGGTCATTTCCATACCTGAGAAACGGATTACCCAGCCTCCGAAGCGCTCCAGTGGCTTTTCGGCAAACACATTGTGCAGCTCTTTCTCCATCCAGTTCTGTATCTGCTGGCCGGTGGCTTTGCCTGTTTTCACGTTCTCGTTTACAGGCAGCATGTTCCAGAGGTCGCTGTAGGTGATGGGTGCCCTACCAGATGCATCCGGTACGATCGGGGTGCTGAATCGGAAACCGTTGGAAATGGCAACGTCTACGCCGGTTTTCCAGCGCACTGCATCTGTAATCATGTTATCCATAGGGTTCTCCACCACCAGATAGCGGTATAGCGGTGTGGAGGTATAGCCCAGTACGTGGTCCATCTTTTCTTTGTATGGTGCCATCTGCTCAGCTATTACTTGCTGTACGGCAGGGTCAGCAGGATATTTCTCCGGGTCCACATCGATGAGCTCGTAACGCTGGTTCACGATTTTTCCATCTCTTACGTCCAGGTCCAGGCGGCCTACAAAAGAGGCAAAGGCACCCGGCTCCAGCACCTGTGCATACTTGCGCTGCAGTGGCTGCCGGATGCGTTCATGTGTGTCGTTGCCTAGTATAAAATCAACACCTTTTATCTGCTCCTGATCGGCCAGGTAGATCTGCTTTGATATGCCCAGGTGCGTTACCAGGAACAGGATGTCCACCCCTTGCTCTTCCTTAAGCTCCTTTATTAACGGCTCCAGGTTGTCTTCCAGCCCTTTAAAGATGAGGCCTTTGCTAAAAGAGGGGTTCTGACGGATAGGTACTTCCGGGTCGTTGTAGGAAATGAAGCCCAATTTCACGCCCTTTATCTCTTTAACCATGTAAGGAGGATACAGCATGTCGTTGCTAGCCTCATCGTATATGTTGGCACAAACTACAGGTTTGCCGTAGGAAGCCAACACTTTACGCATTTTCTGGCTTCCGAAGATCACCTCCCAGTTACCGGGTATAAGGAAATCGTAGTCCATAGCACCGATAACCGGGCCAAACACATCGCCCTCCGAAAGGGCGGCCACAGCACTACCCTGTATCAGGTCACCACCGTCCAGAATCACGGTACCGCCTGGGTTTTCGGCTTTCACCTGTTTGAAAATAGTCTGTATGTTGGCCAGGCCACCGCGCTCTTTAAAGTAGAACTCTCCGTTTTCGATAAAGAACTCATTGTGTGGCATTAGCTGCCCATGTATGTCAGCTGTTTGCAGAATGGTAATGGTTTCTACCTTGTTTTCAGCTGTTGCCGTGGCCTGCTCATTTGTTTGCGTTGATTGGCACGAAGAGAAGGAAGATGTGATGAAAAATGGGATAATGGCAAACAGTGCCTGCTTTGGGTTAAGTTTCATGGTGAAGTAATATTTGGTTGAAAGGAGGCTGATAGTATAAAGTCAGGGCATGGCCTATAAGTAACTCTTGCTAAAAGCTACAGGTACAGGCATGCACGCTGGCGCTTAGTTAGTTGCTGCCAGCCGTTAATGGGTAGGTATGCCGTAGAGTTGTTTATGGTATACTTTATCGTGATCAGTTTGAAAAGCTACACTCTTTCAGGACAACTCTATGGCAGCGCACTATCAGCCGAACTTGGGAGGGTCTGGGTCTCGTGAGGCAGCCACGGAAAGGTACACCTGCTGGTGAAACTGTGGCACTATAAAAAATTGTTGCGGACTGTGAAAATCTTCTGCTGCCACAGCTGCCGTACAGATAAGTTTAATTGTGCAAACTTTGATTTCTATGTCACGCTCCTCGCCAGGCTCAACCTCAGGATGCATAGAAAGAAAGGAGGCGATATAAGCAGGGGTTCTGTTGGCTGAAACTGTTGCTCTGTTCTGCTCGCGCAGGCACACCTTTTTAAAGGAGACACCAGTAATGTCTCCAGGCAAAAAGCTGGTTATCGCCAGAAAGGTAAGATGCGTAAACAGCATCAGTAAGGCCCATATTTTAAGGTAGTGCTTCAAGAACCGCTAGTAACTTGTTTATGGTAACATCTGTGTGTCAGTGGTTAAATATACGAATAGGTTTTATAAGTAGGTACTCACTTTTTGATAAATTTTTAATAAAACCTGATATTATTGAAAACTGTAAAATAAATTCGGTTTTAATTGCTGGTGTTGTAAAATCACGCCTAATGGCTCAGTGATAAAAGTCACAGAGCAACACTTAATATTTGCTGATCTTGCCTGTTTAACCCATTACTTCGTAATTAATTGCTGCTGCAGGTAGTGCTGCAGAGCCGTTTTCCCGTTTTTGGTGAGTCGTAAACTACTCTTGAAGCAACTGGAGCGAGAATATGCAGACTGAACTATGCAAACAAAACTAAGTATCACCAGGCTTTTCATGCTAACGGTGACAGCCAGCCTCCTGCAGGTTGGGAATGTGGCAGGACAACAAACTTCAAGTTTACTTTCGGCGAAAAATGTAGGCGATACGCTGCAGGTTGTAAGCGCTACAGGTCAGTTACAACTGCAGGATACCCTACGTTCGCAAACCCTGTCAGCTGAGGCGATAAAGCCCCAAACCCTTCATTCCTTTCTGCGAGAGGGTAAGTTCAGTGGGCACGGCCGTAGTTTCTTCATGTATACCGACAACACCGGTGATTATCCCGATTACCACGCCCTGGCCATGGGGGCGGGCTTGTACTATGAGTCGGCTAAGTTCCATGGCTTTCAGGTAGGCGCCGGAGGTTTTTTTGTCTTCAACGCCTTCTCCAGTGACCTTGGCACTGACCCGCAGACCCGCCTCAACAGCCGCTACGAGATAGGCCTGTTCGACCTGCTGGACCCGGATGATAAGCACGACCTGGGCCGTATGGAGAGCCTGTTCCTGCGCTATAACTACAAAAAATCCAGGGCCACATTAGGTCGCCAGAAGGTGGTTACGCCTTTCCTGAACCCGCAGGACGGACGCATGCGCCCTACCCTGGTAGAGGCGCTCTGGCTGGAGGTGAACGAACTGGAGAAACTGCGCTTCCAGGGAGGCTGGGTGTTCGGAGTAGGACCGCGCTCCACACAAGACTTTTTCTCGGTGGAGGAAAGTATAGGCTCTATTCCTGCAGGCCGCAGCGCCTTTGGCGGTCCCTCGCAGTTTCGGGAAAATATAAGCAGCGCAGGGATGGCCGTGGGGCAGATTACTTATATGCCTGTTAGTGCCCTTAAAACTACGCTCACCCATTATTTTGCGGAGAACCTGTTCAACTTCACTTTCTCGCAGACGGATGTAGACCTGCCCTTGAGTCAGGAAAAGAAGAATGCAATTGTGCTTGGTCTGCAGGCGGGTTACCAGACGGCAGCAGGTGATGGCGGCAATGAGGACCCGCTGAAAGCATACATGGAGCCGGATGTGGAAACCTGGCTGTACAGTGGCAGAGTAGGGTATAGAACGCCGCTCTTCTTTACCAGCCTCAACTATACCCGCATCGGCGACGGCAACCGCTGGCTTTTCCCGCGTGAGTGGGGCATCGAGACCTTTTACACATTCATGCCGCGCGAGCGCCTCGAAGGAACAGCCGACACCCGAATGGTATCGCTGCTGACAGATATTAACCTGAACAAGCGTTGGAAGGCTAGGGTAGGGTATGGCTTGGCTGACCTGCCGGACGTAAAGAACCTGGCTCAGAACAAGTACGCCATGCCTTCTTACTCGCAACTGCAGCTCATGACCAACTATAGCTTCTACGGAAGGTTGGAAGGACTGGCTCTGCAGGCATTGTACATCCGTAAAGGCGAGCGTGGCAACACCTACGAAAGCCCTAACTTCATCGTGAACAAAGTGGATATGTCGCACCTGACGCTGGTGATGAACTATACTTTTTAAATAAAGCTGTTGCCATTGCTTCTACCTAGCTAGGCAAGGTAGAAACTGAGCTGATAGCACAACCCACGTGAAACGCTTTTCCAAACTATGAAAAAACAACTTACTATCCTTCAGCTCAACGACACCCACGCTTACCTGGAGCCGCACCAGGAGATGTTCTGGGAGGGTGGCGATAAAGTATACCGCACCGCCGGCGGCTTTGCCCGCATTGCCGGCTACCTGAAGCAGCTGCGCGAGGAGCAGCAGGAGGCGGTGCTGGCGCTGGATTGCGGCGACACCTTCCATGGCACTTACCCGGCGGTGCACACCAGGGGCGAGGCGATGGTGGCCATACTTAACAAACTGGGTCTTGCCGCCATGACGGCGCATTGGGAGTTCGCCTATGGCCCAAAGCAGTTCAAGAAGATCACTTCAGAGCTGAACTACCCCATGTTGGCCATCAATATTTACAATAAACAAACGGATGAGCTGGTGTATAAGCCCTACATCGTGCAGGAAGTGAATGGGGTGAAGGTGGGCGTGATCGGCATTGCCTGCAACATTGTGGATAAAACCATGCCGCCGCACTTTAGCGAAGGTTTATACTTTACGCTGGGCAATGAGGAGCTTCCGGGTTATATCAAAAAGCTGAAAGAAGAGGAGAAGGTAGACCTGATCGTGCTGATCTCCCACCTGGGTTTTCCGCAGAACATGAAACTGCTCTCGGAGGTCCCGGGCGTGGATGTGTGTCTGAGCAGCCATACCCATTATCGCACCCCAAAGCCGGCCATGCAGGGTAACACCATCGTGATAGAATCCGGTTGCCACGGCTCTTTCCTGGGCCGGCTCGACCTGACGCTGGAGAACGGTAAGATTACCGATTTCAACCACGAGATGGTAGAGGTATCGGCACAGTTGCCGGAGCATGGGGAGATCAAGGGTATGGTAGAAGAGGCTGTGGCACCTTACCGGAAGATGCTGCAGGAAAAAGTAGGCGAAACTAAAACCGCCCTTGACCGCAACAACATCCTGGAGGCAACCATGGACAACCTGCTGTTGCAAAGTATGCTGGAGGCCACCGGGGCAGAGCTGGCCTTCTCGAACGGCTGGCGCTACGGAGCTCCCATCGTTCCGGGGCCAATCCTGCTGAACGACCTGTACAACATCATCCCCATGAACCCGCCCGTTCAGACTGTAGATATCAGCGGAGAGGAACTGCTGGAAATGCTGGAGGATAACCTGGAGAAAACCTTTTCCCCGGATCCATATAAGCAACAGGGTGGTTTCGTGAAGCGAAGTATGGGATTGAAGGCTTTCATTAAGATCGAGGCTCCGAAGGGAAACAGGATTCAGAAGCTTTTCGTGAATGGCGAAGAAGTGGGACTCCAGCGGAAGTATAGAGCCGCTTTTGTAACAGAGCAGGGCGTGCCGGCCAAGTATGGGCAAAACCGTTCCGAGGCTGGCATAAAAGCCATTGACGCTATGAAGCAGTACCTGCAGCAACATACTCCTGTGGAGATACAACTGCTGGGTACCTTCACGGCAGTGTAAGGGCGGTGCGCACATAACCCTTTATTAAATAAGAATTCACATACTACTAACTAAACCCATTACTATGAAGATTGACAGACGTCGATTTGTGCCGTTACTAGTGGCACCCCTGCTGATGGCCGGGGCATGTACCAGTACAACGACAGATATCAGTACCGCCGGGGCAACCGAGGCAACGGGTGCAGACCAGAAGGTAATCACCATCCTGCACACCAATGACATGCACGGCTCCTACATGCCATTTAAAGCGGTAACCGACAATGCCACGGCACAAACCGGTGATCCGGGGCGTGATACGCTGATCAACTTCAGCAAAGAAGCCGAGATCGGTGGCTACGCTTACATGGCCAGCGCCATTAAGAAGGTACGGGAGGATAAGGGTGCCGGGAACGTGCTGCTGCTGGATGGCGGTGATACCTTCGGCGATGACCAACTGGCAAACCTGACAAAAGGGGAGGCCATGATCCGGCTGATGAACACCGTGAACTACGACCTGATGGCCCTCGGTAACCACGACTTCGACTACGGACTGGAAAGAACACGCGAGCTGGAGGAACTGGCTAATTTTCCGATGCGCGCCGCCAACATCCAGGACAACCAGACAGGGCAGCCTGTCTTCGGGGAGCCGTACATCATCAAAGAAAAGAATGGCATTAATGTGGCACTTTTGCCGCTCGGCTACCGCAATACCCCCAAAACCGGCAACCCTAAAAATGTGGAGGGCCTGACGTTCAGCATTGGCCAGGAGGTGGCACAGAAGTATGTGCCGGAGCTGCGCCAGAAGGCGGACATCGTGGTGGTGCTGTCGCATGAGGGCACAGCCGTGGATTACAAGATGGCCCGCGAGGTAGAAGGCATCGATGTCATTATAGGCGCCCACAGCCACGATATTATTGAGCCGCGCAAGAAAATCGGCAACACTTATGTGGTGCAGGCCATGTCGGATGCCGCCGTGCTGGGCGATACTGAGCTGATCCTGGAAGGGAAGAAACTTGTGGAGGTGAAAGACAATTACCACTGGCTATGGCACGATGAGTGGCAGCCGGACGCTGAAGTG